>JAQGID010000022.1 GCA_028291405.1 Rhodospirillales bacterium
GCATCCTGGATCGCGGCGCGCGGCGCCGTCGATTACGAGATGGTCGACGGCAGCGATCTCGACATGTGGCCGCCTCGCTGATGGGCCTCAAGATCTCGGCCATCCAGACCAGCGGCGGCGCCGGCGAGCTCGCTCCGGACACCTACGGGCGCGTCGATCTTGCGAAGTACCGCGCGGGCTATCGGGTCATGCGCAATTTCTTCACGCGCGTCACCGGCGGCGCCTCCACCCGCCCAGGCACGCAGTTCATCGGCCGCTGCAAGGTCACCAACCTCATCAACCCGCCTCAGCTGATCGATTTCGTCTTCAAGACCGCGCAGGCCTATATCCTCGAATTCGGCCACCTCTATATGCGCGTGATCATGAACCCCGGCACGCCCGGGACGCAGCCGGGCTATGTGCTCGAGCCGTCGATCGCGCTTGCCGGTGTTACGCAGGCCACCCCCGGCGTCTTCAATGTCGTGGCCCACGGCCTCAGCGTTGGGAATCAGATCGTCGTCGCCGGCGCCCTCGGCATGACGGCGATCAACTCGACGACCGGCTTTCAGCTGCTCATCGCCACCGTCGTCGACGCGGATCATTTCACCGCAACCGACCTTGATGGAAACCCGATCAACACCGCGGCCTATCCGGCTTATACGGGCGGCGGCACCGTGGCGCGGGTCTTCACGCTGGTCACGCCCTATGTCGCGGCCGACGTCGCCCTGGTGAAATACACCCAGGACGCCGACGTGATGACGTTGACGCATCCAAGCTATGCGCCGCAGAGCCTGACGCGCACCCAACACTGGGCATGGACCCTTTCCGCGATCACCTTTGCGGCGTCCGTACAGGCGCCGAGTGGATTGACGCTGACCGGCGGCGCGGCGACGCTCGACTTTTACTACGTGGTCACAGCGCTGGTCGACGCGACGGGCGAGGAAAGTGTTCCGACCGCGGCCGTGATGGTCACGAACGCCGCGCTGAACCAGACGACTGGCGTCAACAATAGCGCCTCCTGGACCGCGCCGGCGACGGGACCGACCCCGAACCGATACAACATCTATCGCTCTTCGTCGCTGGCGCACGGCTCGGCGGCGCCCACGATCTTCGGCTACATCGGGCAGAGCACGTCGCTCTCCTTCGTCGATGCCAATTTCGCGCCGGACTTCACCAATACCCCGCCCTCCCACACCAACCCTTTCGCCGGCGGCAACAATCCCGGCGCGGTCGGCTACTACCAGGGGCGCGAAGTCTACGCCGGCCCGAACGGCAATCCGAATGCCGCTTACACTTCGAAGTCCGGCAATTTCTCGAACATGGACGTGTCGTCACCGGCTCGGGACGATGACGCGATCACGGTGGGGCTGACCTCGCAGCGGGTCAACGCGATCAAGCATCTCGTGTCGCTCAACGCGCTGCTGGCCCTCTCCAGCGACGGCGCTTGGCAAATCTCGGGCGGCTCGCCTGGCACTCCGATCACGCCCAGCAACATCGTCGCCCAGCCGCAAGCCTACAACGGCTGCAATGACGTCCGGCCGCTGCTGATCAATTACGATGTCCTGCACGTCGCCGCGCGCGGCTCGCACGTGCGCGATCTCGCGTATCAGTTCTACCTCAACATCTTCACGGGCGACGACAAGAGCGTCCTATCGAGCCACCTCTTCGACGGTCGGCAGATCGTTCGGTGGTGCTACTCGGACGAGCCGTTCAAGATCGTTTGGGCCTGCCGCGACGACGGCATCCTGCTGGCTTCACCTTCCTCAAGGAGCAAGACGTTTACGCCTGGTCGAGGCACGACACCAACGGACTATTCAACAGCACGGCGAGCATCCCGGAGAGCAACGAGGACGCCGTCTATTTCGTGACGACCCGCGTTGTGCCGGGCGTCAATGGCGGCAAGCCGGTGCAATACGTCGAGCGGATGCACTCGCGGAACATGGGTGCCAACCTTGCGCTCGGCATCCCGTCGAACGTCGAGTTTGCATGGTGCGTCGACTGCGGCCTGCAGTACGGCCCAACCGTGATGACCGGTGGTGACCTCTTCCCTGGTGGCGGCGCGACGACGGGCGGGACGCAAGGCGTTCCGTTCACCAGCGATAGCAACGTTTTCACAGCGGGGATGGTCGGAAACGTCATCCGTGCCAACGGCGGCGCCGCGACGATCACCGCCTACAATAGCCCAACCAGCGTGACGGCGACTATCTGGCCGTGGGCACCCTTCGCCGCCTTTCCGAACGATCCGACCAAAACGGCGCTGTTCGCAAACCCGGGCAACTGGTCATGCACGACGCCTGTCGGGCAAGTCACCGGACTCGAGCATCTCAATGGGCTGACGGTCGCGATCCTCGCGGATGGCAATGTGCAGCCGTCTGCTGTGGTCGTGAATGGCGCGGTCAGCCTGCCGCAGGGCGTGACGGCATCGATCATCACCGTCGGCCTGCCCTATCAGTGCCAACTCATGACCATGGCGCTCGACCTCGGCGAGCCGACCGTCCAGGGCAAGTTCAAGAAGGTCACTGGCCTCAACCTCATCCTGCAGGACTCGCGAGGCCTCAAGATCGGGCCCGTCAAGCTCAATGGCGACACGGCGAACCTCCCGTCCCTCATCGAATTCAAGGAGCGGTCGAATCAGTCTTACGGACAGCCAGTCCCGCTGCTGACCGGCCTCGAATTCGCCGTTCCCATGCCCTGCTACACGAAAGAGGGTGTCATGCTAATCCAGCAGGACAACCCGCTTCCAAGCACCGTGCTGGCGATCGTCCCCTCTCTCACGGTGGGGAACGATCCTGGCTGAGATCCTCATTATCCGCGCTACCGCGGCGCATCTCGCACACGTCGGGGAGCACATGCGCTCGGCCGATCGCAACGAGGCGCTCGCGATGACGGGCTTGCCAGGGCCGGAGGCGCTGCGCCGATCAGCCACAGTTTCTCGTGAAACATGGGCCGGTACGGTCGACGGGGTTGCGGCCTGCGTCTTCGGCCTTGGCATGGGTTCAATGCTCGACGACGTCGGGCGCCCCTGGATGGTGGGAACGCCCTTAGTCGAGCGGCACTCAATGGCCTTCCTGCGCCGCAACCGCCCGATGATCGCCCGCTGGCTCGAGGAGTGCCGAATCCTCGAAAACTGGGTGGACGCTAGGCATGCGGTGTCGCGGCGCTGGCTGAACTGGCTTGGCTTCCGACTTGATCGACCGGCGCCGCACGGCCCCTGGTCGATGCCCTTCCACCGCTTCGAGATGCTGGCACCATGAGCAAGCGACGCTGGAAGGCTTTGCGCTGGGCGACGAAGAGGGAACGCCGGCGCCTCAATTTCTTCTACCAGAAACGCATGGCAGAGCTGGGCGTCAGCCGCCGAGCCGATGTGTGGTGGCCTCAGGCCTGGGGATTTCCGGCTCAATTTTCTAGGTCCGTGGCGTCATGAACCTTACGCGACTTCCGCTTGATCTCGACATCGCCGCAGCGATCGACGAACTCGACGCGCATCCGGAGCTATGGGATCTGCATCCCGAGCGCGCCGGCTCCGGATCGCCGCACGAGGGCGTGTCGGATATCTGGCTGCGCTACCGGCCGAAGGCTGAGCTGACCGACGCGCTGCGCTACCGCGAGCCTTTCATCCCGCGCTTCTATCCCGAATGGCACGCATTGCCGGAGCTGCGGCCGATCGTCTTCACGCTAATGGCTGCTTTCGAGTCTGTGCAGCTCGGCGGCATCCTGATCACGCGCATCCCGCCAGGCGGCCAGGTCAAGCCGCACAACGATCGCGGTTCCTGGCACTCCGAATTCTTCAACAGCAAGATCTACGTGCCGCTGCGCGCCAACACGCTCTGCACGAACTGGTGCCAGGAAGAAGACGGGCAATACCGAGGCGACACGATGGCCGCCGGCGAGTGCTGGACCTTCAACAACCAGGTCGACCACGGCGTCGTGAACAACGGCCCTGAAGAGCGCATCACACTGATCGTCTGCCTGAGGACTGAGCGATGAGCGAATCGTATAACGGCTTCGGGCTGCTGTCGGGCGTTTACCAGCTTCCTGAGCCTGACCCGAAGCTGCCGCTCGAAACCGAGATCAAGATCCTCGGTGGCACCTTCGTCAAAAGCACCGTGATCCCAAAGGGCGGCATCGTGGCTCAACATGCCCACCCCTACGATCACATATCGGTCCTGACGCGCGGCTTCATCCGGGCATGGAAGAACGGCGAGCCGGTCGGCGATTTCATCGCGCCGTTCGGGCTGCATATCCCGGCGCACGCGGGGCATTCGTTCCTGGCTCTCGAAGAATCAACGATCCTGTGCGTCCATGACATTGCGACCGCCGAAGCGACCGAAGTGGAGGGCGGATAATGCCCTTCTTTTGGGTCGCGGCCGGTGCGGCGGTAATTGGCACCGGCGTCTCGATGTACGGCGCGAGCGTGCAGGCGGACGCTGCTAACAACCAGGCGCAATATCAGGCGCAAGTCGCGCAGAATAACCAGATCATTGCGAACCGACAGGCAACCGCCGCGACGCAGGCAGGCGAGATCCAGGCGCAGACCAAGCTCCTGCAGACGGCGGCGATGGAGGGTAAGGTCCGGGCCGCCGCAGCAGCGAACGGGCTGGATCCAAACCAGGGAACGCCGGTCGACCTCCAGAGCGACACGGCGAAGCTTGGCACGCTGGACGCGCTGACGATCCGAAATAACGCCGCGCGGACAGCCTACGGCTACCAGATCCAGGCGGGAAATGCGCAGGGGCAACAAGGGCTCGCCCTCGCGGCGGGACAGAACGCCGAGAGCGCCGGCTCACTTAATATGTTCAGCGACTTCCTATCTGGTGCGTCGAGCGTCTCCTCGAAGTGGTCCAGCTACAAGACCAACATCGCGTCAAACCCTACCGGCAGCGGCATCTCGACCAACAGCGCCGGCGTGTCCACCATCGACGAAGCGGGCAATTTCAATGTCTGACGCTGCTCTGGCGGCAAATCTGATGCTGCGGGCGGGCGTGTAAATGCAGGTCCCCTTCTCCGGCGTCCCGACCGTCGCGCCTGACGTTGCGCAGCCGAACGGTCCGCAGCAGATCAATGCGACCCCGGCAGACTTCGGCAGTCAGATCGGAGCCGCCGCGAATTCCGCTGGCGCTGGACTCCAGCAGGATAGCGACACGCTGATGCAGACGGCGCTCAAGCGAGCGCAGCTGACGAACGAGTTGATGGCGAACGACGCCTCGACCGAATACATGAAGACGGCGTCGGCGAAGTTCGGTCAGTTCTCGCAACTGCAGGGCAAGAACGCTCAGGCCGCCCTGCCGGCCTTCCAGCAGGATCTTCAGGACACCTGGCAGGCGACCATCAAGACGATGCCGAACCCGGCAGCGGCAGAGATGCTCGATCGCGGGTCGCGGTTCTTCCTCGACCGATTCTATCAGCAGGCCCAGACGCACGCCGATACGCAGCTGACGCAGTGGTCGCAGAAGTCGTCGCTCGACCGCGCCGACGAGCTGACGAACCAGGCAGCGATCCAGGTGAACACGCCGCAGGTCATGGACCGCCTTCTCTCCGCGGGGAAGAACGAAATCGTCCAAATGGCCAAGACGCACGGCTACGACGACGACGCGACCGCCTCGATGACGGCCGGTTATATCGGGAAGTCCGTCGCCAAGATCGCGGACACTCTCATCGCCAGCGGCGACCCGACACGCGCCAAGCAGGTGCTCGACCAATATCAGGACCAGATGGACGCGGGTAGCCGCCTCCAGGTCATGACGCGGCTGAAGCCGATCCTGCTCCAGCAGCAGGCAACCGCAGACGCCAACAACAAATATCTCCGCCCCCTGCTCGCCCCCCAAGCCGAGGGCCAGCCGGTTCCGGTCTCAGTCGATCAGATTGCGAGCGCGATCCATGGCCAGGAATCGGGCGGCAACGCGGCGGCGGCAACCAGTGTCGACGGCGCGGTTGGCGGGTGGCAGATCAGGCCGGCAACGTTCCAGCAATACGCCAAACCGGGCGAGAGCATTACGAACCCGGCGGACAATGCCGCGGTCGGGCAGCGGATCGTTGCTGACCTCAACACGAAATTCGGCGGAGATCCAACGCGCGTCGCGGTCGGCTATTTCTCTGGACCCGGCAATGTCGCCCCGCCGGGCAGCACGACGCCATGGCTGCGCGATACCGTGGACGGCAACGGCAAGTCGGTCTCGTCGTATGTCTCGGACGTGGTCAGCAAACTTCCGGCCGGATCAGTCCGCGGCGCGGCGCTGATGGACAAGGCGTCGGTCCTTGCGCAGGTCGACCGCGACTATCGCGATAACCCGCAGCTCGGCAACGCCGTGCGCACCTATGTCGACCAGCAATTCTCAATCATCAATACCGCGGCCATGGCGCAGGCGGCGCAACAGAAGGCGGCTCAGGAGCAAGCTGCGAACGGCTATGTCTCCAGCATCATCAAGGGCCAGACGGACGGCCTCGGAAGCAAGCTTGCCGACGATCCGACCCTGACATCCGAGCAGAAAAAGAGCATTTCCGAGATGCTCGATTCGCATCTGCGAAGCGGCCTCGGTCACGATGTGCAGACCTACGGGCCCGGCTTTTACCAAGCCTACCAGGCGGTCCATGCCGCCGACGGCGATCCGAACAAACTCACGGACCCGAGCGCGCTCTACAAGATGGCAACGCCGCAGCTGGACGTGAATGGCGTCATGCAGCCGCCACAGCTGACAGTGGCCGGCGTCGACAAGTTGACGGCCGAGATCCAGGGCAAGCGCTCGCCCGAGGGTGAGGCGGAAACCAGGATGCGGGCAGGCGCGCTGGCCTACGCAAAGCACCAGCTCTCGTTCGATGGCGATTACGGCTTCATGAAGGATCAGAAGGGCGAAGACGCATTTAACGTCGGCTTCACCCCAGCATTCTATCAGGCCTATGACGCGGGCCGCGCCGCTGGGAAGACGCCAGCGCAGCTGCTGAGCAAGGACTCGCCTGACTTCATCGTCGACAAGGTCGCAGCGCCCTATTTGCGGACGCCGGCTCAGCGCCTCGCTGATTTCAAGACTGCCGCTGCTGCGATGTCGGCGGACGGCGTTCCGGGAGTGCCGAACGGCCCTGATATCGGCACGCCAGAGGGTCTTAAGTCTGCGGTCTTGTCCGGCAAGATGACGCGAGCCGCTGGCATCGCCGAGGCGCTGAAGCGTGGCTATATCCAGCCGCCGGCAGCGCCGGCCGTGATCCCCACCGTTCCGATGGTGCAGTAATGGCGGCACCGCTTCCGAGCGCCGACGAGTTCTTCGCTCAACCGAAACCGACGGCGGACGAGTTCTTCGCCGAGCCCGCGGCACCGCCTGCGCAGTACATGGGCGGCGCACCGGAATTCAACGGGATGAAGCTCGAGGATTTTCCCGGCTATGATCCGATCGGGCATGTCGCCGGTGCAATGTGGCAGGGCATCAAGGAGGGGTTTGGGTCAGCCCCTCTCGGTGTGTCACCAGAGACCGAGAAGGCGTTGCGCGACGTCGGAATTTTCAACGACGTCGATAGCGGGCATACCTCCTTTTTGCGAAGCGTCAACGAGGCGTTCATGCGGCCCGCGGCCGCTGCAGCCGACTCGGTATGGCGCGCCGGCGGTGCAGCGTTCGGCGGCTTCCAGGCTGGCGTATCTCAGGCTGGTGAGGAGATCGGGCAACCCGAGCTCGGCCGCGACCTCGCTGCCATACCGGAATCGGAATTCGGCAGCCCGCACATGCGAGGCGCGCCGGAACCGGGCGGCTTGTTCAACCGAGATGCGGCCGTTGCCGACAGGATCGCCGTCCAGACCGAGGCGCGCGACCGGCTAAATCCGAATAGCCTCACTGCGCTTGCCACCACCGATCGCGCGTGGCGAACCGGAGAGACCGCGGCAGACGTCCCGCCCGGCGCTCCCACCGCCGCCCAGCTTGGCGCGCCAGAAACGCCGCGCGATCCCGCGTCGCCGCGGGCGCCCGCCGAGACCGCCGACCAGGCGCCGGACATTCACGAAACCGCCCGCTCGCTCGCGCCCGAGGTCTTCAACGGCCCTGCTGGCTACGACGCCCTATCGCAGCAGCGCGATACGTTTCGGCGCTGGATCGACGATCTGCAGACCAAGCAGCAGGCCGACGCAGAGGCCAACGCCCCCCATACCGCCGAGATCGCCGACCTGAAATCCCGGATGGACGACGCGACGCCGCGCATGGCGAAGAAGTACCAGGCGCGGCTCGATGAGCTGGAACCGGCGAACGAGGCGGCGATCGCCGAGGCGACGGCGAACGACTCGCCTGACGTCGCCCGCGTCCGTGCCGAGCTGCAGAAGATCGATTACCGGATGCGCGATCTCGCGCCGCAAGTGTCGGACGCCTATCGTCGAGCACAGGAACTGCTACCGGAGCCGGAGGCACCCGCCGAGGCGACGCCTGTGGCCGCTGAGACTCCTCCGGCCGGGCCGGCGGCAGCAGAGGCCGCCCAGACCGAGGCGGCTCCAGTGCCTGCAAATGGGGCCGATTCCCTCAACGTCGAAAACGAGGCGCAAACCGGCGCGGCGCTTGGCTCGCAGGCCGATTCCCTCGATCCCTCAGTTAGTGGGAAATCCCCACAGACTGACATCGCGGCCGACGTCGCACGGAAGCTGACCGCCGCCGGGCGTCCCGCCGACGAGGCGCAGGCGGCTGGCGCGCTGGTCGCGGCCCATTATGAGGCGCGAGCGGCGCGCTTCGGCGGCACAAAGGGGACGGCGAGCGATCTCTATACCGCCGAGGGACCCGAGATCCGCGCGGGACGCGTGAGGCCGCCGGCGCGGGTGCGCGAACTCGCCCAGTTGGGCGACCCGGTGAAGATCATCAAGGGCGACGAGATCGCCGCGCCCGAGGCCGATCTGAAGACCCTGCGCGCCGCCGCGCGCCAGTTCTACGACGAGAAGCTAAAAGGGACCTCGGTTCACAGCGACGCACTCGGTAAGGACGTCGAGTTTCGTGGTAGCCGCAAGGCCTTCAGCGCCAGCGCGAACCCGGACAAGCTGCGGCTGTTCGCCGCCTTGCCCGAGATCATCGCGAAAGGTGAGTTGGTCGCGAGCGAGGCCCCGCATCTTCCCGAGCTCGAAAAACCGACGAAGGCCTATCACTTCATCCGCGCGAAGGTGCGCATCGGCGATGTCGATCGCGACGTCGGCGTTACGATCCGCGAGGATTCGAACGGCAACCTCTATTACAATCATGGCCTTATCGAGGAAGGGCGGTCCACTCCCAGCGCCCCTCAGGAGACCGCTCGCAAAGCTGGTCCTGTTGGCACCGGGGGCGGGACCGCCCTAGAACAGAAGGTAGTTCCACCGAGTGATGATGTCAATCTGACGGTCGGCGAGCCCGGCGGTCGACGGGGTGTCGCACGCGGCAAAATCAAACTCAACGAGGGTCGCAACGTCATCACCCTGATGAAGGATGCCGACGCCTCGACCTTCATCCACGAGACCGGGCACCAGTGGCTCGAGGAATTGGTCAGCGACGCTGCCGATGAAAGGGCCCCGGCTGACCTCAAGGCCGACGCCGCCGCGGTTCGCGACTGGCTCGGGGTTAAGGATGGCGAGGCGATCCCGACGAAAGCGCACGAGCGCTTCGCCCGCGGTTTCGAGAACTACATGATGGAGGGTCGCGCTCCGTCGCAGCGGCTCGCCTCGGTTTTCGCCAAGTTCAAGGTTTGGCTGACGAAGATCTACCAGACGGCGGCAAAGCTGCGTTCGCCGATCAGCGACGATATCCGCGGTGTCTTCGACCGGATGATTTCGACGCCCGAAGAGCGTACAGTCATTGCGCCGGAACGGGCGGCCGATAGCCTTGTTGACCGGCATAACGCCCTCGCCGAGACGACCCCGCCGGAACAGGCTCGCGACGTCGCCGAAGTGGTGCGTGAAGAGACCGACGACCAACTCGATGCGAAAAGCCCGGAGGTGCTGGATGAGCTTGGTGGACGAACTGAAGGCGGAGCACCAGGCAGCGAGGGACCGGGTCCAAAAGCTGACGGTGATTGGCCTGCGGCCGGACCTGACGCCCGAGAAGCGAGCAGCGGTGCGGGACGCGGAGGAGTCGACGAGGGCGGAGGTAAAGCTCCGGCGGAAGGCACTGGATCGCGCGATGCAGCAGGAGAGCCCGACGACGTCTCCGGATCCGGGGCTGCCTCCCGGCGTTCCACCGAATCCGGTGTAGAGGACAAAGCCGGAAATATCCGGCTCGAAAACATCAACATGATCGAGGACGCGAAGGCGGTGATCCGCCAGCTCGCGGCCGACAACATGGATTTCAACGACGCGCGATATGGCGATCCCTCATGGGCGCTCTATCACCAGATCAAGGCTGCGGGCGAGTTCCTCGCGCAGACGGCGACGGCAGCAGCCGAAGCCTTCGCCAAGTTCAAGGAATCTAAATCCGACGTCGACGCCATGGCCTATAACCAGGCGGCGCAGCGCACCCTCGTCGCTGCCGAGGCGCGCGCCGAGCTGACCGCTGGATGGGGACGTGCGGGACACGCCTTCCAGAGGGTCGACCGGATCCAGGCCGGACTCGACATCGCCGAGCAGATCAAGCGCTCGACCGGCAAGACGTTGAACCAGCTGCTCGAGGAGGGAGACCTCTTCAACGAACTTGAGACGCCAGACCAGCAGGCCAAGTTCCTGTTCGACAGCCGCGCGAGCCGTTGGCAGAAGGTCCGCGGCGGCATCCTGTCGTACTTCATTAACAACCTGATCTCCGGGCCCATAACTCATATGGCTTATAGCGTCGGTAACACGACGTGGTCACTCTTCAAGGCAATCCCGGTCACCACCACTGCCGCAACTATCGGAGCCATCCGGGAAGCTGCCGCAGGACACGCGATCGAGCGCGTCCACTACAACGAGGTCGGCGCGCAGCTGTATGGAATCATCCGCGGCGCCCGCGACGGGCTGGCGGCGGCCGGCAAGGCGCTGGATAGTGGCGTCCCGTTCATGAAGGGCGCGAACCTGACCGAGATGGCGGATCTCGCCAAGGATCTCGAAAAAGCCGGCCCGAAACGGACTGAAACGCTGCAGGCGCGGCTCGATGCGTTGCAGCAGGCGCACGAGGCAGGCCGCTCACTCGCCGGCAAGATGAGCAACGAATCGGTCCGCGATCAGGCCATCTTTCCGAATAGCCCGCTGCTAGGTCCGGTCGGCCGCGTCCTCGAGACGCCATCGCGCTCGGTCTCCGCCATCCATACCGTGTTCTACTCGGTCGGCTACGAACAGGAGATCGCAACGCGCGCCTACCGCGCCGCCAATTTGCAGGGCCTTGAAGGCGACGAGCATGCGGCCGCGGTGGCGAGGTTCACCAGTAACCCGCCGGCGGAAGACATCTCGGCAGCGCACGAGGAGGCCTTGAAAATGGTCCTCATGCGGCGCCCGAAATTCGACAGCTTCCAGGGCAATTTGAGCCGCGCGATCAACAGCAACATGGCGGCCAAGATCATCATGCCGTTCATGCAGATCGGGGCGAACATTCTGCGTGAAGGGCTTGTCGATCAAACGCCTCTGGCGCTGCTCACGCAGGAAGGCCGCGACAATCTCTCGGGCAAGAACGGTGAGGCCGCGAGGCAGATTCAGACGGCGCGGATCGCCACCGGCGTCGCGGTCAGCGCCGCTGTCGTCGGCCTCACCGCTGAGGGTATCCTGACCGACAGCGGCCCGACTGATCCGAAAGAACGGCGCCTGAAAGAGGCGACGGGCTGGGCCCCCGACAGCGTCAGGGTTGGCAACTTTTACGTGCCCTATCGCAAGTTTCTCGGTCCGCTGGGTCCGCTCGTCGCAACCGCGTCCAACCTCTACACGGTGGGCCACCTGCTGAGCGACGGCGACATTACCAACGCAGCGGCACACACAATGTTCGGCATCACATCGGTTGTCGCCGACGAGACCTGGATGAAGGGCCTCACCAACTTCGTCGACGCGGCGCGGCACTGGGACACCGACGGCGAACGCTACCTGAGGAACCTCGCGGTCGACTTCATGCCGTTTGCGGTCGGCATGGGACAGGCAACCCGCATGGTCGATCCCGTGCGGCGCGAGGTTCATTCGATGCTCGACGCGGCCCGCGCCCATCTGCCAGGCCTATCGCAAGACCTGTATCCGGTTCGCTCGCCCGTCACCGGGATGCCCGTGGAGAGCCATAGCATGGTGAGCCCGCGCGCCGCTATCGATGATCCGATCATCGACGCCCTGCAACGCAACGGCAAATTCCCGGCACCGGTCGACCGCTCCATTCTCGGGGTTCGGCTGACGCCGAAGCAATACGACGATTATGCGCTCAACGCCGGCGTCCTGACGACGCAGATGCTCAAATCCCAGGGCGTCGATCAACCCGGTTTCGCGGCGCTGCCACCTTTCGCGCAACAGCAGATCATCGACAAATCCTTTTCTCAGGCGCGCGAAATCGCGGCGAAGATCGTGAAGGCCGAGAGCGTCGGAACTCCCGACGACATCATGGCGAAATACGAGAAGGCCAAGGCCGCGAACTTCACCGGAGGCCGGGCCGCCAAGGCCGCTGTGCTCTCGGGCGCGCAGCCATAGGACTGGTGGCGCACCATGCGCCACCTGAATACGCGGAAGATCGCGGGACCCTGCGGATGGTCGCGGAACAAAGCGGATTTGCCCGCCTAGCGGGACTGGGCCGTTGCATGCGTTGCTCGTAGAGCAATCTGTCTGCGTCCAACGCAAGGCTCTCAATGACCGTTCCGACCTCAGCATCATCGGTCACTCTTGCCTGCAACGGCGTCACGACGGTCTTCCCGTTCGCTTTCACGATCCCGGGCGCCAATTCGACTGACCAGAGCAACGTCGTCGTGACGCTCGTCGACGAGAGCGTTACTCCAGCGACGACGACGGTCCTGTCAACCTCGGCGTGGTCGGTCACGGGCATCTCGACGCCGCTCGTGCCATCCGCCGGAGGCGCGGTGACATACCCGCTCACCGGATCGCCGGGAATCGCCGGTCAATACCTCACGATCCAGCGCGTGGTGCCGCAGACGCAATCGGTGAGCCTGCCAAATCAAGGCGGCTACTTCCCGAAGACGATCGAGGGCGCGTTCGACTACGTCACGTTCCTAGTGCAGCAGATCTCGGCGCAGGTTCAGCGTGCGCTTCAGGTTAGCGTCGCCGATCCGGGTGGCATCCCCACAGTGCTGCCGCCGGCGGCGACCCGCGCCAACATGGCGCTCGCCTTCGACAGCGTCGGCAATCCAATTGCCGGCGCGCTCGCCAACATCGTCATCAATGCCGCGATGATTGGGCTCGTCCAGTCTGCCAGCGTCGCCGCGTCGCGCGCGTTCCTCGAGTCAAGCGTGGTCGGAGATGCGCTTTTCACGGCCGCGTCAGCGGCGGCGGCGCGCGCGACACTCCAGCTCGGCACGGCCGCGACGGTCGATACCGGCACGGCCGGCGCTAAAATTCCGCTGCTCAACGGCGCCAACACGTATTCGGCGCTCCAGACGCTCAGTGCCGGCCTCTCGCTCAACGGCGGCGTAACCCTCGCGTCAAACGCGACCAAGGCCGAAATGCAGAGCGCGACGGCCGGGCGGGTGGTGACGCCCGATATCGCAGCCCAAAGCGATAGCGCGGCCAAGGCGTGGGTTTACTTCACTGTCGCTGCGGGCGTCGTGACCATCCGAGCGTCGTTCAACGTGGCGAGCGTTACCCGGCTCGCTACCGGCTCGTATCGGATCAACTTCACAACCCCGTTCTCGTCCGCCAATTACGCCGCGTTCGCTAGCTGCGCCTTTACGGCTGGAGCCGGCGAGACATCGCAGGAGGATGCCAGCCTGCGAGCCGCCGGCACATGGGGCATCAACAGCCAAAGGTCGGGTGTCGGCGCCTTCGATAGCGCCGCGTACAGCGCAATCTTCTACGGGCAACAGTAATGCAAATCATCGTTTACCAGAGCGCTGGCGGCTCCACCTGCACGGTGACGGGGGTTCAGCAAGAGGATGAGAGTGACGAGGCATTCGTCGCTCGCATGATCGATACTGCGGTGCCGCCTGACGCAACGGGC
The DNA here is from genome assembly GCA_028291405.1 of Rhodospirillales bacterium. GTDB lineage: Bacteria > Pseudomonadota > Alphaproteobacteria > ATCC43930 > CGMCC-115725 > URHD0088. The sequence continues at coordinate 14,004 of JAQGID010000022.1, forward strand.
GTTCACGCCGTGGACGCTGCAACTTATGTCGGGGCGCCACCGCCTCCGGTTCCTCCGTCGCCGCGCGAGTGGCTGGAGCGTCTGTCTCCGACGAAGCAAGCGGCGATCGCGGCGGCCGGGATGGCGAATGCGGCAACGTACCTCTGGCTAATGAAGGCAATGGGCTCGGCGTCGATCGACGTGACCTTGCCGGAGACGGTCGCCGGGGTCGCCGCTTTCGTGACGGCCGGGGTGATCGACGCGGCCGATCAAGCCGTGCTGCTGGCGCCATGACCGACGGCCAGCTTCCCATCAACAACATCGGCGCGCACGGCTCGAGCGCAGCTGATTGGACCATCGCCGGATTCGGCGCCGTCACCTTTGCTGCCTCATGGCTCCAGTGGGTCGATTCCGCCGAGAAGATCGTCATAGGGGCCCTGACCATCCTGCTGCTGGCGCTGCGTGTGCGGGCACATTTGCGGCCGGGCCTCAGCCCCGATCGAGAATAGGACATGATGATGAACATCAGCACGACGGTCGCCGTCGATGACGCCGTTGCCGCAGCGAAGTCTCTCCCCGATCTCGTCAACAAGGTTTCGGTAGCCGATCCATCGCTTGCGTTGGCGCTCCAGAGCAAGGCCCTCATTGCCAGCAAGACCCCGTGGGGAACGCTGCTCGCGACAGGCGCAGCCTACCTGTCCGCGAAATATGGCCTCGGCTGGAGCGAGAGCTTCTGCGAGTTGATCGCGCTCGGCGGGATGCTGGTCGGCTCCTATGCCATGCGTGCCATCTCGCCCGGCCGCATCAGCGGACTATTCAAGACGAAGCCCGTTCCAGCTTCCCCCTCCTCATAAGCTCAAAAGGACCTATCATGCGTAAGATCCTGCTCGTCTCCGCTGTCGTCCTCGCGCTCGGCGCCTGCACCTCGTCGCAGGTCCAGACCGCTCAATCCGACGTCAACTCGGCGGTCGCTGCTGTTCAGGCGGCCTGCGTAGATGCGCTGACCGCCGGCAACGTCGCTGCATCGCTGACCAAGGGCGGCGCAGCGAATACCGTCGTGTCGATCAACCAGTATGTCGTCGCCGGGTGCGCCACGGCGCAGGCTGTCACGGCCCTGGCGCAGAACTCATCGTCGCTCGCGTGGCTCGGCCAGCAGACTGGCGCGCTCAAGACTCTCACACCGCCCAGCGCGGAGACTCAATCGAATCCGGCTCGGACGTAGCGGCTATTCCACTTGTTGGCGCAAGTCGCCTTCAATCGCTTGGATGAACCCAAGATCGTTCACGAGATCCGAGTATTCATCTTCATCGGCGATGCCTTTCGTAAGGCGACGCGTAAGATCGCTCTCGGCATGTTCCAAGGCCCGCAAGGCTGCATAGGCGACATCGCGAGAGAGATGATCGCCAGTGCGGTGCTCAAAGGCCTGCCAGATGCTCGTAACCTGGTCGTCCGAAAGATCCATAACAGCTTCGGTTACGAACCTACGAGCCCTCGAAGAAAGCTTCATGGGACCTCACTCTAGGCTATTAACGTCTCAAGCGCGAATAAATTTCGTGTTAACGCTTGCAAGGGCCGCGCGGTAGTCCGCCAGAGACATATCGTTATTTGGTTGCCACAGCCAATGGTTCCCGAAATCGTTGATCAGAGAGAGCTGAGAATCGTATGCCGATCCGGCCGGGAGTCTCCACCACGGACCTCCCCAGGATTGCTTGCACTCAAAGGTTGATATGCCACCGCCACCTGCCGGGACCCAATCAGCGCCATTCTTCTGATATACCTGTATGTCTTTGGGGCACCTGACGTTATCAAGCCGCGGGCTAGTTGAATTGCCCATACGGAACAGGTCGCAAGGGGTGGCTGGCATGGTGCCTTCAGCTTAGCCTTGGTGGTTGTGCATACCAGGTGCCCCATTAAAACGCCGAACGGGTTTGGCACCGCACCGCTTCATGATACGGCTACCAGCCAAGCTAAACGGAGGAATGAGCGCGATACGATAACATTTGTCGGCGCTCTGGCGAAAATGGTCACCAAATCGGAGCATCTGGGCCACGCGCCGTAGGTTGAGCGGCAAGCCGAATCGATTCGTCGTCGGCGACGACGCCGCGAGCGGCATCTTGGCTATCGCCAGCGGTAACAGCCTCGCATGCAGCTTCTGCAGCACGGCATGTGACATCCCACTGCCGGCTCGGCGGCACCTCCCGACAACTTTCTGAGCCACATGTCGAATATCGTTTGCCATTCGCACCTGCGACCCTCCTCAAAGGAGGGCGCATGTCCAGACCACCAAAGCCGAGACGACCGACGAGGCGAGGCCGGAAGCGGATAATCCCGCTGGATCCTCTTGCGATCGAGATTTTCGAGGACGCGGAGCGCGAATTCGTCAAGAAATTCGGTCGCGCGCCGGGTCCGAACGATCCGGTATTCTTCGATCCCGACGAGGACACGCCGCAGCCCATTCCGGTGCAGAAGATGCACGCGGTGATGCTCATCACCATGATCCGGGCGAAGGTCGACCACGCGCTGATCTATGCGTATATCCGAACCGGCGGCCTCATCGTAACGAAGGCGAGCTTCAAAAAGCTGCCGCCCCAGGACCAGGGCGTTTGGAATCAGGCGATGGAGGAGTACGAGGAGAAATTTGGCAATCGCTGATTGTCGGAACAGGCTACGAATTGGCTGCACGCTCGCACTCGAGAATGACCGACCCACTGACGTCGAGATCTGCCTCGCGCATCTCGACGTCCCGTTGCTCGGCGAGCTACCGGAGTTTCGCGGTATTAGGTAGCAGCACACCTTACCCTTGACGCGCCGGTTTAGTTAACCCACGTTAACTTAGGCTATGTCGAGGTGCCTCTCGCGCATGACAATTACGCTACTGTCGACACCCGAGGAGTTCCGACAACGCGCCATTGAGTGCGATCGGCTTGCGAAAAGAGCCCGCCGGCCGAGTGAGCGCGAGACGATGACCTTTGCTGCTGCCCGCTGGCGCGAAATGGCCGATGAGGTCGAGGCGAAGCGTGGGCGACGAGAGATCGCCAGTAGCGCGGGCAAACTCCAGATTGGGAGAGGTCAGACCTAAGCCGAAATTTCAAAACAAAAACAACTTGCGTGATAAGCGCCCTTGTCACGGGCGCCCTATGCTCAGAGATGGATGACGTGATCGAGGTGCGACGAACGGCGGCCGAGTTCGTCTGGCGAATGGGCATTGACGCTGTTCCGCATCTGAGGGAAAAAGCGGTCATTGCGGCGGGGATGGGAGACTTGGCGTCAGAACGGGCATGGCTTGATATCGCCGCTGCCGCTGCGTCGCTGACCTGAATGGCCGATCCCCAGAAATACCGCGACGAAGCGAAGCGTCTGCGATTGCACGCGGCGACCGTCGTCGACTCGGAAATCCAGCGCCAGATGATTTCGGTCGCAACACAATACGAGCAGCTAGCGAGGATCGAAGCGCGGAAGAAAGACCCTTGGTAGCGGGTGAAATCCGGTATTAGGGAGGCGCCTTACGCCAGAATGGGCTTGTTTTCAGCGAAGCGCTTTTCCGCCCTCTTCGCGAGGAGATCGTAGCTCCGCGCGAGGTCGAGCATCATTCGTTTTTCGTCTGGATGATCGCATGCCTCGGCAGTCGTCCGCGCCTCCCTGGCGCGCTCGCGCCAGTGCGTTCCATCTCTCATCGAATCAAGCTTCCGCATCGGTCACCCTCTCGCGCTTTTCGCTAGGACGATATGGGGAGCAGCGATGCAATTCCGATAGCGCGGGTGAACTCCGGTATTAGGAGCAATCAGACCTTGCCGGGAAACCGGCGCGGATCTCCGATGCAGCCGCGACGCGCCGCCTATGGTCGCTAAAGCGCTCGCCGTCCGCACGCTCGGTCCGGTGCCCGTTCACCTTCCAAGGCTTGCACAGCTTGCAGCCAGCCCGGCGATTACGCGCCCGTTTCCGCTTGTGGTTCATGTCTTATCTTCGATCGGCGACGGGTGATCGTCAATCCCGAGCGCGGGTGAACGTGGGGTGAACATATTCCCCAGATTCTCCCCGACTTAGCCGTCATCTTCTGTCTTTGTTCGGCTATTTCCGTCCGCGCCACCGGCGCCGCCTAAGGCCAGTTTCCCTTGTATTCTCAAGGGTTAGACTGGTGCTGCCGCTCAGGATTGAACTGAGGACCTCTCCCTTACCAAGGGAGTGCTCTACCACTGAGCTACGGCAGCGGGCCGGTCGAACCAGCGTCAATCAGTGGCGCGAGGAAATACACGAGGCAACGCAGCTTGGCAACCGCAGCTTCGCCCTGCCGGCCCAACCCGGCCGCCTTGAATCCAGTCAGCCGATGGGGAGCCGCGTCACATTGTTGGGGCGCTTAGGGATCGGCGGCTGCGCCGGAAGCAACAGGAACTGGACGTAAAGCTCGCTCGCATAGCGGACGCCGAACCGATACATCCGATACATGTAGATCATCGCGATCGGCAACAGCCCGAGGGTATAGCGCGATTCGCTCTCGGAGAAGGCGAGGCTGATCAAGACCAGCGCCAGCAGGGCCGCGGCCAAGCCTCGATTGAGGCTGTAGTTGCCGACGATGCTATCGATACGACCTGCTTTGCCATGCGACATGACGTCGGCGTAGATCTGGCGCGAGATCGGGAACCATTGGTCCGGGTTCATTCCCCGGATCGCGCTGATATCAAGGCGAAGCCGCTGCTTGATCAATTGCTCGAGCGAATCGATCTGCTCGTTCGACAGCAAGCGTCCCTTGGCGCGTGTTACCCAATTTGCCGGGCGACCGCCGCCCAAGCGCCAGATGCACGCCTCCATCAGGTTGCCGAGAGCCGCAGCCAAGTGACCCGCAGCATAGGAAATAAGCAAGAACAGGCCGAGCCCGCCGATGCTGACTCCATCGCTGAAGAAGAGTTGCCGGAACTCCGGGAAGAAGAACAGCAGGCCGAACACCAGCGTCGCCCCTGGAATGAGGACGCCGGTCTGCTCGTAAAAAGAGAAACTCTTTCCCATGACTCGCGCATCCTCGATGCGGCGCCTCGCCACGGCCCCAATCGGCGGCCGCCTCCGTCGCGCTCGGATCCCTGCCTGCGAGACATTAGCTTGGCACAGCAACGGGCAACGCACAATCGCCGTTCCCGAAATCCATAACAAAAAGGCGCCCGCGCAGCTGCGCGGACGCCAAAATTCGACCGAATCCCGACCGCCGGCTATTTGGCGACGCCCTTCCATTTCTCGAAAGTTCGGCCGCCCGTGTACCCTAGGTTCGCAGCAGTGACGGCATCATGCTGTCTACGGCCTCGGCGACATCGTGCGACACGACCTGGCTGCGCCCGTCGATCTCGTTCCCGAACGCCTCGCCCTTATAGTACTGCTCGGCCTGCCGGCGTTCCTGGGCGAGTCGGCCACCTTGGTAGCCGAGCGAGTTCTGGATCTTGGCGTCGAGGATCGCTTGCAGATCGGTGTCTGACATCTTCGGCATCGGTCTTCCTCACATGAGCGCAGCAATCCCCCGCCACGAAGGGCAGCAGGCGATTGATCCTGGAATGCTGAAGCGACGGGGCTCCTGGCCGCCGCGATCTACGTCGAAGCGCTAGACGATGCCGCTTCGACCGTATTCGATCGCCTTGCCCCAGCCGCCGCCGTCCGGCTCGGCGAAGCGGAGCATCATCATGCCGTATCGCGAGGCGCTGATGAGGTCGTCGGCCAATTTTACAACGCGACCGTCCTTGCGATGGTAGAGACGGAACTCCGAGAACCAATCGCCGAGGTGACGAAAGACTTTCCACCGGCCGGTCTGCATGCGGCTGAGCATCTCGAAGATGCCTGCCTCGACCCCGTTGCTGCCGTCGGAAAACGTGGCTCGCTCAAGCAGAAGATTGAGCCCTTCGCGGCGATACTGCTCGGCCAGCTGCTCACCACTGTCCTTCGAATGCTGCAGCCCATCATGCGGCCACGCCCAGGGCAACCAGCTTCCCCAGGCGCGTAGGCTTGCGGCATGCAGCACCGGCGTCGCCTCACGGAGCCGGTAAGCATGCGTCACGTAGATGCAATCGGCGTCGCGATCGAAGGCGAGACGGACAGCTGCAGTTGGGTGATCCCATCCAAAATCGATTCCCCCGATCTGCAGCCAATGCCGTGGAATTTCAAACCCATCGATCGCGATCGCATCCTCCTCGACGGGAAAGATTCGGCCCGAACCAAGGAGCGGAATCCCCTTGGCCCGCGCCTCCCGCTCATGGGCAGGATAGCTGGCGATGATGCGCTCCCGCTCCTCGGCAGTGTAGTGCTCCGCATCGTCGATCGTCATCTGCGTCACGTGTCGCTCCCGCGTCCGGCTTTCGAGAAAAGAGCGAACGAGCGACGACATTCCGAGGAGCGGCGTCAGCGTCAACCAGACCATCCCGCCCGTCGCATTGGTGCGCGTAAGCCCCTCGGTATAGATCTCCTGCGGCGGCTCCTCGTCGAACCAGACGCGGTCGAGAGTCTCGCCTTGCCATTTTTCGCGCCCCTTCTCATAGGATTTCAGGGCAATCGTGGAGACGCCGCCGGAGACGTGGCGGACGCGAATCGTATCGACGAGATCGGTGACGCCGCGCGCCTTGCTCGTCGACAGTATCGTCGCGCCGGGCAAGGCCCCGGTGCCGCGTGCTGCCGGCCTGCCGAGCAGGATGCGCTGAACCGTGTCGCGGGTGCTTTCGCCGGTCACCCCGGCGACCCAGGAGACGGTCGGACCAGAAAACCGTCGGCCAGACCACCATTCTGGATATTGCCCGGTCGCGTGGATCGCTTCCTCGAAACCGCCCGCCAAAGTTTTACCGAGCTGATTTCCGGCGAGAAACAATCGCTCACGGTGCGACACTCCGGCGGCATGGAAATCCGCCTGTTTTTCATAGGGACGGTAGCGTCCGAGGCGACTTGTGTTGCTCCGATCGTTGAACCGGCCTTCAAACGCCTCCGTCAACTCGAGCGGCGTGCGCGCGGAGTTGAACGATAACGTCGTACAACTCTTCATCGCTCACCTTATCGAGCAGGTTTTCGTCGTCGAGATTCTTGGGCAACAACGTCGTCACCAACCGCATGTAGATAGAAGGGCTTTCGTCGCGGAGCCTCGCCACGGTATCGGCCCCGTACCGCTCGAAATCGCAGGCCAGAATTGCCATCAGCCGAGAAGCGAGATTACGCCGTGCGGCGACCGGCCTGCCGGCCCATCGCTTGATTGCCGCGGCCCCAACGCGGCGTCTTTTCGTTTGGCCGGTGGGGAGGATCGGTCCGACGGACTTGCGTTGTCCCACGGCGACCTCGCTTTCCCCGCCGGCCGGCCCGCAACGCCGCGGGGCAGACGCAATTTCCGAACGTGGGGAAACTTATATGTTTCTCTCCCCAATCTGTCAACAGAAAAATTCTGTTTCGGATATTTTTATCCGCTTGCGAGGGAAAGCGCGGCTTTCCACTCCTCGCCAACGGCGTGATCCGGTTCGGCGACGCCGAAACTGGCATGGAGCCGGCGGACGGTCTCTCCGCCAGCCAGACGCGATAGCGCCCATACTGCCATTGCACGGACGAGCGGCGATGGGTCCGACAGCAACTCGATCAGGACCGGGATGAATTCCGATAAACCGCTGTTGCCGATGGCGATCAGCACGTTCCGAAGAAAGCGAGCGCGACCGATCCGTTTGACCGGCGAGCCGGCAAAGCGCGATCGAAAGGACGCGTCGTCGAGCGCCGCCAATTCGCCTAATTCGTCCCGCGCCCGATGTACGGTTCGCATCAACGACCCGTCGCGAAGCGGCTGCGCATATTTGTTCCACGGACAGACGGCGAGACAGTCGTCGCACCCGAAGATCCGATTGCCCATCAGCGGCCGAAGCGCCGCATCGATGTGTCCCTTGTGCTCGATCGTCAGGTAGGAGATGCATCGCCGGGCATCCAGCTGATAAGCCTCAGGAAAGGCCTTGGTCGGGCAGGCATCGAGACAGCGGGAACAACTGCCGCAATGGTCGGCCTCTTCCGGATCGCTGCCGAGGTCGATGGACAGGAAGATCTCGCCGAGGAACAGCCAGGAGCCGAATTCGCGGGAGACCAGATTCGTGTGCTTGCCTTGCCAGCCGATGCCGGCGCGTTGCGCGAGCGGCTTTTCCATCACTGGGGCGGTGTCGACGAAGACCTTGAGCTCGCCGGGCCATTGTCGGGCGATCCAACGTCCCAGCTCCTTGAGCCGCCTCTTGATCAGATCGTGGTAGTCGCGGCCTTGCGCATAGACGGAGACGATGCCCTCGTCCGGATCCCGAGCATGCGCGAGCGGGTTTTCGGACGGCGCGTAATTGATCCCGAGAGCGACGACGCTGCGTGCCTCGGACCAAAGCGTCAGCGGATCGCCGCGACGTTCCTCCGTCTCGGCCATCCAGCCCATGTCCCCGTGATAGCCGCGCTGCAAATAGCTGGAGAGGTCGGCACGGATGCTCGCGGCGAGCGTCGCGGGGGCGAACCCTACTGCATCGAAACCGATCGAGAGCGCATGGTCGCGAATTGCGGTGCGGCGTCCCACACCATCAACCTCGGCCGCGATAGGGTGCCACGCCTTGGTCGGGCAGCCACAAGCCGGTGGGCGGAACGCCGGTCTGGTAGAAGACATCGATCGGGATGCCGCCGCGGGGATACCAGTAACCGCCGATGCGCAACCACGTCGGCGACAACTCGCTGACGAGGCGTCGCGCGATTTCTACCGTGGTCGCCTCGTGAAAGCCGCCCTGGTTGCGAAAGGCGCCAAGATAGAGCTTGAGCGACTTGCTCTCGACCAGCCAGTCCGCCGGCACGTAGTCGATCACGAGATGCGCGAAGTCCGGCTGGCCCGTGATCGGACACAGCGACGTGAACTCCGGGCACGTGAAGCGGACGAGATACGTCTCGCCAGGCTGCGGATTTCGGACCCTTTCGAGAAACGCGGCGATCGGTGATTCCGGGGGCGCTACGTGCTCGCCCAGCTGCTTCAAGTCGTCGTAAATCGTTTGCGCCATGTTTGCCTGATGTCAGAGGTTTCATTGCGCTGCGTCAGGTAGCGCTGCGATCGCCGCCCGCCTGCGCCTCGTGAAAAGCGGCGACGAAATCACACAGCGATGCACCGGCGATCGCCTCGCGCAAACCCTTCATCAAGTCGCCATAATATCGCAGATTATGCCAGGTCAACAGCATGCTCGCGAGAACCTCGCCGCATCGGCACAGATGGTGCAGATAAGCGCGCGTGTACTCGCGGCACGCCGGACACGCACATTCCTCGTCGAGCGGCCGAGAATCCTCGGCGTGCCGGGCATTGCGCAGATTGACCGTGCCGCGCCGAGTGAATGCCTGGGCAGTACGCCCGGATCGCGTCGGCAGGACGCAATCGAACATGTCGATTCCGCGCTGCACCGAGCCGACGAGGTCCGCGGGTTTGCCGACGCCCATCAGGTACCGGGGGCGCTCCGTCCGCAGCGCCGGGACGGTCTGATCAAGGACCCGGAACATCGTCTCCTGTCCCTCCCCCACCGCCAATCCGCCGACAGCGTAACCGTCGAAACCGAGATCGCTCAGGATGCGTGCCGATTGCTGCCGCAACTCCGGGTAGATCCCGCCCTGGACAATCCCGAAAATCCCGTATCCCGGCCGCTTCCGAAAGGCGCTGCGCGACCGTTCCGCCCAGCGCATCGACAGCTCCATCGATTGACGCGCCTGCGGCTCTGTCGCCGGAAACGGCGTACATTCGTCGAAGGCCATGGTGATGTCGGCATCGAGCAAATGCTGGATCTCGATCGACCGCTCGGGCGAGAGCGCATGACGACGCCCATCGAGGTGCGAGCGGAAGGCGACCCCGGTTTCGTCGATCTTGCGCAAGGCGGATAACGACATCACCTGGTAGCCGCCGGAGTCCGTGAGGATCGGCCCGGGCCAATTCATGAAGCGATGAAGCCCGCCCAGTCGAGCGACCCGCTCCGCTCCCGGGCGAAGCATGAGATGGTAGGTGTTGCCCAAGATGATCTGGGCGCCCGTCTGTGCCACCGACTCGGGAAACATCGCCTTTACGGTTCCCGCCGTGCCGACCGGCATGAATGTCGGCGTCTCGATATCCCCATGGGCGGTCGTCAATCGACCGCGACGCGCCTCGCCGTCTCGCGCGAGGACGGTAAACGGAAGAGATTCGGTCACGGGGCGCCACGGTGCAGCAGGCAGGCATCACCATACGAATAAAAGCGATAGCCGGCCTCTTTGGCATGCTCGTAGGCGGATTTCATCGGCTTGAGCCCGGCGAAGGCCGAGACGAGCATGAACAGCGTCGAGCGCGGCAGGTGAAAATTGGTGAGCAGCAGATCGACCACCTTGAAGCGATATCCGGGCGTGATGAATAAATTCGTCTCGCCATCGAACGGCGCGACGGTCCCGTCAGGAGCGGCGGCGCTTTCGAGCAGTCGCAGGCTCGTGGTCCCGACCGCGACGACGCGCCCACCTTGGCGACGGACGTCATTGATCTGCCCGGCCACGACCTCGGACATGATCCCGGCCTCGAAATGCATCTTATGGTCGTGCGTGTCCTCGACTTTGACCGGCAGGAAAGTGCCTGCGCCGACATGGAGGGTCAGCAACGCCCGCGCGATTCCGGCTGCGTCCAGCGCTTCCAGGAGCCGCGGCGTGAAATGCAGTCCGGCCGTCGGAGCCGCGACGGCGCCATCCTGCCGGGCGAAGATGGTCTGGTAATCGTCGCGATCGCCGTCCGCCCCGCCCGCATCGCGCTTGATGTACGGCGGCAACGGCATCTTCCCGTAGCGCTCCAACGCCTCGCGCAGCCGGGCGCCGCTTCGGTCAAAGCGGATCGTCACGTCGCCTTCGGGGTTTTTCGACACGATCTCGCCGGCGAAGCCGGGCTCCGTCGGCGGGCCGAAGGTCAACTGATCGCCCGTTCGCAATCGCCGCGCCCCCTTCACGAAGGCCAGCCATCGGTCGGCGGCGAGTTGCCGGTGCAGCGTCGCCTCGATCGACATCTCGTCGCGACGCCCATCGAGGCGGGTCGGGATGACGCGCGTATCGTTGAAGACGATGATGTCGCCCGCCCGCAGCAAGGCGGGAAGATCGGCAATCCGACAGTCGCGTCGAGCGCCCGGCTCAATGACCAGGAGACGCGCGGCATCGCGTGGCTCGAGGGGGTGCATCGCAATGGACGAACGAGGCAACTCGAAATCGAAATCTGCTACGCGCAAGCCTCTTTTGATCCCATAAATGGCGGAAGTTCGCGGCAAGACCTATACGCAAGGCGCGCAAAAAGAAACCCCCCGCTCGAGGCGGGGGGTCCGTGAACTTGGCTAGGGAGGCGGAGATCGCTCCATTACAAGATCAAGTGATGTCGACATCCTTGGTCTCGCGAATGAAGAGCACCCCGATGATGAAGGTCGCCGCCGCGACGATGATCGGGTACCAGAGACCATCGTAGATGTTCCCCGTCGCCGCGACGATTGCGAAGGCCGTCGCCGGCAGGAATCCGCCGAACCAGCCATTGCCGATGTGGTAGGGCAGAGACATCGACGTGTAGCGGATGCGGGTCGGAAAGAGTTCGACGAGCATTGCCGCGATCGGGGCGTAGACCAGAGTCACGTAGATGACCAGCACGAGAAGCAGCAGCGTCACCATGACGTAGTTGATCCGGTTCGGATCAGCCTTCGCCGGATAGCCCGCTGAAGACAACGCTTCGCTGATCGACTTCGCGAACACTGGAGCCTTCTGAGCGGCCCCAGGCGCGGTACCGTCGTAGGATGGCACGACCGTATTGCCGACCTTGATCTGCGCGATCGTGCCGGCCGGTGCCGCTTCGTTGGAATACGGGATACCGCCCTTCACCAACGCCGCCTTCGCGATATCGCACGAGGCGGTGAACGTCGCCGTCCCGACCGGATTGAACTGGAAGCTGCATTCCTTCGGGTCGGCGGTGACCACGACCGGGGACGAGATCCCCGCTGCCTCAAGCGCCGGGTTGGCGTAATGGGTGATCGCCTTGAAGATCGGGAAATACGTGACGACCGCGAGAAGGCATCCGGCCATGATGATCGGCTTGCGGCCGATCCGGTCCGAAAGGCTGCCGAAAACGATGAAGAACGGCGTCCCGATCGCAAGGGACGCTGCGATCATCAGGTTCGCCGCCTGTCCATCGACCTTCAACGTCTGCGTCAGAAAGAACAATGCGTAGAACTGGCCGGTATACCAAACGACCGCCTGTCCAGCCGTCAGTCCGAACAGGGCAAGGAGGACGATCTTTGCATTGCCCCAATGCGCAAAAGACTCGGTGAGCGGTGCTTTCGAGAGGGTTCCCTCCTGCGACATCTTTATGAAAAGCGGCGATTCGGCAAGTTTGAGCCGAATCCAGACCGAGATCGCCAGCAGGACGATCGAGAGCAGGAAGGGCACGCGCCAGCCCCATGAATCGAACCCATCGGCCGGGATCCAGGAACGGCACGCCAGGATGACGACCAACGAGAGGAAAAGACCGAGGGTCGCGGTCGTCTGGATCCAGGAGGTCCACAGACCGCGCTTGTTATGCGGCGCGTGTTCCGCGACATAGGTCGCGGCGCCGCCGTATTCGCCACCGAGGGCGAGCCCCTGCAGTAAGCGCAAGGCGATGAGGATCACCGGCGCCGCGATGCCGATCTGGGCGTATGTCGGCAGAAGACCGACGATGAAGGTCGAACTGCCCATGATGAGGATCGTGACGAGGAATGTATACTTGCGCCCGACGAGATCGCCGAGCCGCCCGAAGAGGAGCGCTCCGAAGGGGCGCACCGCAAAACCGGCCGCGAAGGCGAGAAGCGTGAAAATGAATCCAGCCGCTGGATTGACGCCGGAAAAAAACGCCTTTGCGATCGAGGCCGCGAGCGATCCATAAAGGTAAAAATCATACCATTCGAAGACGGTACCGAGCGACGAGGCGAAGATGACCCGCCTCTCCTCTGACGTCATGGATGGCTGACGACCTGCGGTTGCTGTTATATTTGCCATTCGCTTCCCCCTCAGGCCCGGATCGGGAGAGATCGGAGCCGTTTTCGTCACGGTCAAGCGGCGCTGTGCTTGAACGACCGGGATTTTCTGAGCTGTCGGACATTGGCCGGTTGCCCAAACGCCACCCGAAGATGGCGAATTGTCTTACAGCTCCTCCCTGTCGCTGACCTTACCCCGACTTCCTGGTTTCTTCAATATAAGTTAGGCCGCACAGCGCGAAATGGCGACGCGTGAAGCTCAGGTAAAGCCGGCCCCGAGGGGCGCGTTAATTTGTTGTAAACTATAACGCTGGCATAGATATGTCCGTCCAGACTAAAGAAAATCAAATCCTCGATCGCCATCACGGACGCTTGGCTCACATGTGTAGCGGCAGAGTTTCTCACCGCCCAAGCGCCCCAATGAGGGCCTCGATGCCCTGAATGGGACAACCGCTCGGTCCGCAGCCATCGTCGAAGACTTTCTGCAACTGAACGCCGTCGGGAACATGCATGCTTAGAATTTTCCGGCACTACGTTCCCTACCCGACGATCGCGGTCAGTGCGGTCGAGGTCGCATTTCTATTCTTTTCATTTTATTTGTACCATGCACGCGCGGCGTCGATGCGAGAATTCGATGTCTTCAATTTCTATATCTCCCTCGGTTTTTCGCTATTATTATTTACGATAATGTTCTCGCTCGGTCTCTACAACCGATCGATTTTCACGAAACATCGCGAAATGCTGATCCGCATCGTACTGAGCTTCTTTTTGGCGTTTCCGGTGTTCGTGGCGACCATCTCGATGGTGTCTCGGATGGCGGGCGAGACGACGATCTCGAACGGCAGCTATCTTCCAGGGACGCTTTTCGGTCTCTTTGCGATAGCCGGAACCCGGCTTCTCGTGCTGCCGATGATCAACGTCGGAGCTCTGAAACGCCGAGTCCTCGTGCTCGGCGTGGGCGACCTCGCGCGACGCATCGAGCAATTGGTGATGAAGAATGCCAATCGCGGCTTCGTCGTGGTCGACTATATCCGCTTTGGCGACGAGCCGACCCGGCTCGGCTCGGGCAATATCGGGCCGGCCAATCTCAGCGAGCGACGACTGAAGGATGGCGCGACGATCGCACAGATTGCCGATGACAACCTCGTCGATGAGATCGTCATCGCCACGCGCGATCGGCGCGGCTTGCCGATCGACGACCTGCTCGACTGCAAGCTCAAAGGAATCAACATCATCGAATACTTGACCTTTTGGGAAAGAGAGACGGGACGAATCGATCTCGAAGCCCTCCAGCCGAGTTGGCTGTTCTTTTCCGACGGCTTCCGACTGAGTTGGTTTCCGAATATTTTGAAGCGTCTGTTCGACGTGGCGGCGAGCGGCATTTTCGTCGTCCTGACGTCACCGGTAATGCTTGCTACCGCCATCGCTATCAGGCTCGAGGGGCCGGGACCGATCTTCTACGTCCAGGAGCGCGTCGGACTGAACGGCCGTCCTTTCCTCCTCAAGAAATTCCGGAGCATGATGGTCGATGCGGAGACCGATGGACCGCGTTGGGCGGCGGCGAACGATCAACGGATCACCCGCGTCGGGACCCTGATCCGGAAAACGCGGATCGATGAAATCCCGCAAATATTTAATGTGTTGAGGGGCGACATGAGCTTCATCGGCCCGCGTCCGGAACGACCGTTCTTCGTCGAGACCCTGGTTAAGGAGATCCCGTACTACAACGAGCGTCACCGCGTGAAGCCGGGCATCAGCGGCTGGGCGCAGGTCAACTTCATGTACACGGCGTCTGTCGAGGACGCACAGGAAAAACTCACCTACGATCTATATTACGTGAAGAATTGGAGCCTTTTTCTCGACTTCCTCATCCTGTTGCAGACAGCGCGCGTCGTGCTCTGGCCGGAAGGAGTTCGTTGAGCCGGCGTGCCGCCGTTCCCGCAGGTCGAGGTCGATCGGGCGTGGCGGCATACCCGCCGACCGAGCTGCGGAGCGCGCATGGGAAAATCCTGACGATGCGCAAGCCTGGCGCGCTGTTCGCGATCGCTCTCGTGGTGGTCACGCTGGCCGGAAACGCGGTCGCGGCGGATGCGAGCGACGCCCAGGCCTATCTTGCCGATGCCCGAAAATTGCTCCAGAAAGGCGATCCGAAAGCGGCGCTGATCCAACTGAAAAACGCCGTTCAGGCCGATGCGGACAATGGCGCGGCGCGGTTCGAACTGGGCGCCCTCGAGATGCGGCTCGGCGATCTCCTTTCGGCGGAGAAGGAGCTCCGGGCCGCACTCGAGCGCAAATACGATCGCGACAAAGTCGAAGTTCTGCTCGCCGAAACTCTCTTACGGCTAAACCGCAGCCAGGATGTTCTGAATGAGATGCTGCCGCGCGACCGGCCTCCGGCCGTCGAAGCGAGCATCCTCGTATCGCGCGGCTATGCCTTCCTCAATCTACGACAGCCGGAAGACGCGAAGGCTTCCTTCGAGAAGGCGGTGGCGATCGGACCAAACCCGATACGAGCCCAATTGGGACTGTCGCATGCCGTAGCCGCGGCTGGCGATATCTCGAGCGCTCTCGAATTTGCCCAGAAATCTCTCGACGGCGACCCACGCTTCGTCGAGGCCTGGATCTACATGGGGCAGCTTCGCCGTGTCCAGGCGGATCTCCCCGGCGCTCGCAAGAGCTTCGACACCGCACTGTCGATCAACCCCAACGACGATATCGCGCGGCTGGACCGGGCATCGCTGCTGATCGCGACCAACGAGCTGTCGCTCGCTGCCGCCGACGTCGGCATAGTCCTCAAGCTGAATCCGCAGCAGCCCCTCGCCAATTACCTGCAGGCGCTGATCGCCGCGAAGAACAAGGATTTCAGTGGGGCGGAAACCTCGCTGCAGAAGCTGAAGTCCAATCTCAACAACTATCCCCCGGCCCTGTTTCTCCTGGCCGCGGTGAACCTCGCGCAGAATCAACTCGCTCAGGCGGAGGAGAACATCAATCGCTTTCTGGCGGGCAGTCCGAACGACGACGCTGGCACCGCGTTGCTGGCGACGCTTCTTCTCAAGCGCGGCAACACGGCGCGAGCGATCCAGGTTCTCAAAGCCGCGTCCGATGCCAAGCCGACGGTCCGGTTGCTCGGCATGCTCGGCGATGCTTATTTGCGGGCCAAGCAGTCCGAGGCCGCTGCCGCGGTCTATGATCGGATCTCCGCCCTTGCGCCGGACGACGCATCCGTCCTCACGAGCGTGGCCGCCCAGAAGCTTCGGCTCGGTCGCGCCGAAGGGGCGCTTGGTGATCTCGCGATGGCAACGGATCTCGCGCCGAAATCGACGCAGACCGGCCTCCTTCTCGTCCTGGCCCTCTTGCAGGACAATCGGATCGACGAGGCGATGACCGTCGGGCGAGAGATCAGTGCGCGCATCCCCGACGACCCGCTGCCGGAGAACCTGCTGGGCGCGATCGCCTTGCGCAAGGGCGATGCCGCCGAGGCCCGATCGCATTTTGAGAGGTCGTTGCAGATCAACCCGGAATTCGTCCCGGCGCGTCTCAATCTCGGCCAGCTGGCGCTGAGCGAACGACGATCCGACGATGCACGCGCGAGCTTCGACAAGGTTCTGAAAACCGCTCCCGACAATCTGACGGCCTTGCTCGGCGAAGCCGACCTGAGCGTTTTGGACGGCAAGCGAGACGATGCCGTTGCATGGCTCGAAAAGGCGCGCAATCGGAATCCGAGCGCGATCGATCCGCGCGTACGGCTGGTCGAGGCCTACCTCGAGGCGAAGGACCCGACGAAGGCCGCCGCGGTCGCCGACGAGCTGGAGCAGGTCGCGCCGAATGAGCCGCGCGCCGTCAATGCCGTCGGCGAAGCGCGCCTGGCGAACAATGAGGCGCCCAGGGCGGCGGCCGCCTTCGATCGTCTGATTCAACTCTCTCCACGCTCAGGGGCAGCGCAGTTGCAACGGGCGCGTGCCGCTTACGCCGCAGAGGACGACGCGGCGGCGCAATCCGCTTTGGACAAGGCCGTCGAACTCGCTCCTGACGACCTGACGATCGAGCAGCAATTGGTTCGCTTCACCCTCGAAACCAACGGGCTCGATCGGGAATTGGCATATCTGAACGGACTAGCGGCGGCAGCGCCCGACGATCCGACCTTTAATGGCATCGCAGGCGATTTGCTCGCCGCGGCGGGACACCGCGCCGCAGCCATGTCTGCCTATGCCGAAGGCCTGGCGAAGCGCGCGAACAGTCCCGGGCTGGTCGTCAAGCTCGCTCAGCTGCAACCGGATCCCGCGGCCGAGGTCGATTTTCTCCAGAACTGGCTCAAGAAATATCCTGATGACGTCAGCATACGAATCCTACTCGGGGGCATTCTCCTCAGCCTTGGGCGCGACGATGAAGCCATCGCGGTGCACGAGAGGCTGCTCCAGAACGCACCGGATAATCCCCTTGTTCTCAATAACTTGGCGTGGCTGTACCATGGGAGGAATGACGCCAGGGCGGTCGCAATGGCCGAGAAGGCGGTGCGGCTGGCCCCCGACCGCCAGGAGATCCAGGACACGCTGGCCTGGATCCTCGTGCAGAACGGCGCGAACGAGCGCGGTCTCGAAATTCTCGAAAAGATCTCTGCGGCGACCTCCGCGCCGGACGTGCAATACCATCTCGCCGTCGCCCAGAAGAACGCCGGCAGACGGGGCGATGCCAGGCGCACACTCAACAGCCTGTTGAATTCGGACAAACCCTTCGCTTCGAGCGCCGCGGCGAAAGCCCTCCTGAAAGAGCTATCCGGCAGCTAACCCGATCCGGTCCGTGTACTCGGGCTGCAAGGCCTTTACTTGATCCGATCGCGCGCGAGCCCATCGGCATCGAGCACATCACCATGGAGCTTCACGTCGCCCCGCTGGCGCTCCTTGAAGTCTTTGAGCTGTCGCTCGGCCGCCTTGAAGGCATCCTTCACCGAGGTGCGGATATCCGGCGACGCATAATGCTGCTTGGCGTGATTCGCCTCGTGACTGACGACGAGCTCCTCGCCCGGAACCACCAGCTCGATCCGGACGTCGAAGATGTTTCCCGTCCGCTGCTGATGATGCTCCAAGGTGATCGTCACCCGGCAATGTACGAGCCGATCGTACATCCTCTCGAGCTTCGCGACGCGTTCGCGGATGTCGGCCTCGATCGCGGGAGAAGGATCGATGTTGTCGAAGGTGATCTCGAGGGGTTTCTGCATGCAATGTCCAAACTTCGAAATGACGCGGTATCGGACAATCAACCGGTGGGAAAGAGATAGGTTCCAGCCCTGACGCGCCGCTTCTCCGCTCTCGTTCGTGCCCTCTCCGCTTATCGCGCGGCGCGGCAACCGACGGCAAAAATCCCCCGACGGACAGTTTAACGCCGATCTTACACATTCTCCACTGCGAGGGTTTCCCTGCCGCGAATGAGGTCGGCCGCCCGTTCTGCGATCATGACGACGGCGGCGTTGATGTTGCCGCCGATCAGATCCGGCATGACGGCGGCGTCGACAACGCGAAGCCGTTCGACACCGCGCACCCGCAGCTCCGGGTCGACCACCGCCGTCGCATCGGCATCGATACCCATCTTGCAGGTTCCCAGCGGATGATGCGCCGTGGCGGCGGTGGCGCGGATATGGGCGTCGAGCTCGGCGTCCGAGTCCTTGCCATCGCCTGGCGCAGTCTCGCCGGCGACGAACGGCTTCAATGGCGCCTGCTTGCAGATGTCCCGGAGACGCCGGATTCCGGCGCGCAGCGTCGCCCAATCCTTATCCGTCGCCAGGAAATTCTGATGAATTGCGACAGCGGCTCGCGGATTGCTGGAGGTCAACCGGAGGCGCCCTCGGCTCTCCGGCCGCAGCAGGACGGCGCGCGTGCCGAACCCGTCGGCGTAGCCGCTCTTGAACGGCGGGAGGTACGGCCCCGCCCCCAGCGGTATCGCGCGGAACAGCATTTGGACGTCGGGCATGTCGAGGCTTAGGTCGGTCTTGATGAAACCCATGCAGCCGCCCGGCAGCTCGGTCGCCGATCCCGTGCCGAGGAAATAGGCCTTGCCCAGCTCGAGCGCGATGCGGTCCAGCCGCATCATCCGATAGAACGGCCCGGGCTCGCGGCGGCGGAACTCGATGCCGACCGACAGATGGTCCTGCAGGTTCTTGCCGACGCCATCCAGCGGCACCTTGACCTGAAGCCCGTGCGCTTGCAGTTCGTCGGGCGCGCCAATGCCGGACAGCATGAGCAGTTGCGGCGAGTTGATGACTCCGCCGCACAGCAGCACCTCGCGATCGGCGCGGGCGACGACGACCTCGCCGTTGCGCTCGTATTCGATGCCGACCGCGCGGCTGCCGTCGAAGACGATGCGATTGGCGAAGGCGTCGGTCTCCAGCGTCAGGTTGCGGCGCGGCAGCGCCGGCCGCAGATAGGCATCGGCGCCGCTGAAGCGCAGACCGTTGTGGATCGTCGTCTGCGAGTGCCCGAACCCCTCCTGCTGCGCCCCGTTGTAATCGTCCGTCAGCGGGAAGCCCGCCTCCTGCGCCGCCGCCATGTAGGCGACGTTGAGGGGGTCGACGAAGCGGGCGAACCGGGTCTTCATCGGCCCGTCGCCGCCGCGATAGGCATCGGCGCCGCCCTCCCAACTCTCCTGGCGGCGGAAGTACGGCAGCGCATGCGCATAGGACCATTCCGTCAGCCCGGATCGCGCCCAGCGCTCGTAGTCGCCGCGGTTGCCGCGGACATAACCCATCGCATTGATCGAGGACGACCCGCCGATGACCTTGCCGCGGGCGCATTCGATCCGCCGCCCGTTCAGCCGCGGCTCGGGCTCTGAGAAATAGCCCCAGTCGTGTAGCCGCTTTTCGAGAAGCTTGCCCCAGCCAAGCGGAATGCGGATCCACGGATCGCGGTCCCAGCCCCCCGCTTCGAGCAGCAGGATCCGCACGCCGGCGTCCTCGGTCAACCGATTCGCGAGCGTACAGCCCGCCGAGCCGGCGCCGACGATGACGTAATCGTAAGTCTTCCCGTTTCCCATCCCTGGAGCCTTACTCTCTGGAGCCTTTATTCGGATTTGACGACCGGGGCCCGTCCGCCCTGGGACAGAAGTAGCTATGGACTTGAGATTATGTCAATTTCGCCGCGACAAGCATGGGAGGAGCGCCGAATGAAGGCCATCGTTATCCGGGAGTTCGGCCCCCCGGAAGTCATGCGTCTCGAAGAGGTTCCGACGCCGCAGCCCGGCCCCGGCGAGGTGCTGATCGAGGTCCATGCCGTCTCGGTGAACCGGACCCTCGACCTCGTCGTGCGCAATGGAAACTATGCCCGTCCCGTGACGCTGCCGCACGTCCTCGGGGTCGACCCGTCCGGCATCGTCGTGGCGGTCGGATCGGGCGTGACGAGCCGCCGGGTGGGCGACCGGGTCGTGACCTCACCGCGCGTCCGCGCCCCCACCGCGACCGAGGGGCCGCGGATGCTCGGCGTCCACGTCTGGGGCGGCTATGCCGAATACGTCAAGGTACCGGAGGCCGCGACGCATCTCGTTCCGGACTCTATCGACTTTCCGACCGCGACGATCGTCGCCCGCCACGCGCCGCTTGCCTTCACCCTGCTGCGCGACCGCGCCAAGCTCCAGCCCGGCGAATGGGTTCTGGTTATGGGCGCCGCCGGCGGCCTCGGCTCGGCCGGCGTGCAAGCCGCGAAATATCTCGGCGCCAAGGTCATCGGCGCCGCCGGAGCGGATGAGCGCGTCGCCGCGGCGGTCGCGCTCGGCGCCGATGCCGGCATCAACTATCGCCGTCAGGATCTTACGGCGGAGGTGATGCGAATCACCGGCAGTCGCGGCGTCGACGTCGTCTTCGAGAACATCGGCGATCCCGACCTCTTCCCGAAGGCCTTCCTCAGCCTCGCGCGACAGGGCCGCCTGGTGACCGCCGGCGGTCATGGCGGCGGAATCGTGCCATTGGACACTAACCGCCTCTACCTCAACCAGATCACGATCATCGGCTCGACGAACCAGGCACCGGAGGATATGGCGACGAGCCTGACGGCGGCAGCGGAGGGACGGCTGCACGTCATCGTCGACCGACTGCTGCCGCTCTCGCAGGCCGTGCTCGCGCATCAGATCGTGGCCGGCCGCGGCGGGACCGGCAAGGTCGTGTTGCAGCCGAGGGCCGAGGACGCGGAGCCGAACACCGAAATGCACTGATTGCCCACGTGCGATGGGCCGCCGAGCCCCGGTACGTGGCCTCGGTCAGTGGGCCGCCACGCCCTTGCAAGTCGTGATGACGCGGGTCAATGTCGCGACGCGCGAACGCGGAGATTGGCTCATGATCTCGATCACGGACAAGAAGGTGCTGGTCGTCGGCGGCAGCTCCGGCATCGGCCTCGCGACCGCCCGTGCGGCGGCAAACGCCGGTGCCAGGGTAACGATTGCGGCACGTTCCAAGGCGAGGCTCGCAGCGGCTATCGCCGCGATCGGCCCCAATGTGACGAGGCGGCAACTCGACGCCGGCGACGATGCCTCCGTCGCTGCGTTCTTCGCCGATGCCGGCGAATGGGACCACGTCGTCGCCACGGCCGGCAAAGGCGGGCGCGGACGTCTGCCGGATATTGCGATGCCGGACGCCCTCGATGCGATGAACGCGAAGTTCTGGTCCTATTATCGCATCGCGCGCGCCGCCAGGATCGCATCCGGCGGCTCGCTCACCTTCGTCTCCGGGACGATCGGCAGCAAGCCCACCCCGGGGGCAGCGCTGGTCTCGGCGATCAATGCGGCGATCGAGGGGCTGGCCCGCGGTCTGGCGCTCGATCTCTCGCCGGTGCGCGTGAATACCGTCTCGCCCGGCATCATCGATACGCCGCTCTGGGATCGCCTGTCGGAAGGCGAGCGCCAAGCCCTGTTCGATCGCGCGGCGGCCAATTTGCCGGCCCGCCGCATCGGCCAGCCCGAGGACGTCGCGCAAGCAATCCTGTTCCTCATGACGAACCCGTTCGCCACCGGCACCGTCGTGCATCTCGAGGGCGGAGGTCTGCTTCTCTGATGATCTCGGCGAGTGGGCGACACGCCGATTGTATCCAATCGCGTTCCATCGCAATATTGAGTGCTCAAAGGTCCTGAAGAGTCGGCGCGAACCTCGAAAACCGACAACGACGGCGAAAAACCCCTCGCGTCCTCAGGGAGGAGATCATGGCGGCAATCCAGACGATCGACATCACGGCATTGATAGACGATCGCAAGGTCGATCGCTTCAACGCGAAGCTCGTCGTCTTCTGTTTCTTCATCATCCTGTTCGACGGCTACGACATCGGCGCCGCCGCGTTCGCCGGCCCCCATCTGGTCAAAGCCTGGGGCGTCACGAGCATGGCCGCGATGGGGCCGGTGTTCAGCGCCAGCCTGTTCGGCATTCTGTTCGGCTCGCCGATCTTCGGCTGGATCGGCGATCGCTATGGCCGCACGAAGGCAATCGTCGCCTCGTGCCTGACCATCGGCGTCTTCACCTTGGCGGCGATGTGGGCACATTCGCTCGACGAGCTGATGTACCTCCGCTTCTTCGCCGGCGTCGGCATCGGCGGCATGTTGCCGAACGTCATCGCGCTCACCGCCGAGTATTCCCCGAAACGCGCGCGGGCGACCTTCGTCATCATCATGTTCACCGGCATCACCCTTGGCGGCGCTCTGCCGGGCCCGATCTCGAATTGGCTGGTGCCGAGCTACGGGTGGCAGGTCCTGTTCTTCATCGGCGGCGTCTTTCCCATCGTCATGGCCATCGCCGCCGCGTTCTGGCTGCCCGAATCGCTGAAGTATCTCGTCCTGCGCGGCGATCGGCGTCCCGAGGTGGCAAAGCTCGTGCGGATCCTGCGGCCGGGAGTCGCCGTCGCCAGCGACGCGCGGTTCATCATCAGCGACGAGAAGACCTACGGCAAGTTCCACCCGAAGCTTCTCTTCGCCGACGGGTTGCTGTGGATCACGCCGCTGCTGTGGCTGCTCTTCATCTGCAACCAGATGGCGTTCTATTTCACGAACAGCTGGCTTCCGACGGTGCTCACCGGCGCCAGCGTCTCGCCGTCCCACGCGGCATGGGCGACGACGCTGTTCCAGGTCGGCGGCACGATCGGCGGGCTGACGCTCGCGCGCCCGCTCGACAAGATGGGGCTGACGCCCGTCTGCATCCTCTTCCTGCTGGCGATCCCATTCGCATCGCTGATCGGCTATTCGTCCTCCGACGAAACGATGCTGATGGTCGACGTCTTCCTCGCCGGCTTCACGCTGCTCGGGCTGCAGTTCGGTCTCAACGCGACTTCGGCGATGATCTATCCTACCGCCTTCCGCGCCAATGGCTCCGGCTGGGCCTTCGCCATCGGACGCTGCGGCTCGGTCGCGGGACCGATCGTGGCCGGGATCCTGATCTCGATGCACATGCCGATTCAGCAGCTCTTCCTGTTCCTGGCCATTCCCCTGACGATCGGGACCGTTGCCAGCGTCGTCATGGCGCGCCTGTATTACGCGCGCTTTCATGGGATGGGGCTGGGTCGCCGTGAGACGATGGACAGCGTCCATGTCTGATCGCGGCACCAGCGTCATCCTGCTCTTTCTATGCCAAATGGAGAAAACAAGTGTCTGAACGTACGAGCCCTCCCTTCCGCGCCGACCATGTCGGCAGTCTCATCCGCACTGACGCGCTGATCCAGGCGCGCGAGGCTGCCAAAAAAGGCGAGACGAGCGACGCAGCGCTCCGCGACATCCAGCAGAAGGCGATCCGCGAGGTCGTCAAGATGCAGGAGGGCATCGGCCTCAAGGTCGTCACCGACGGCGAGTACAATCGTCAGTCCTGGCAGACCGACTTCCTGCTCAAGTTCGCGAACGTCAAGCTCGTGCCGTCGAAGACCGCGATGCACTTCCACACCTCGGAAGGCGGCAACCAGGAACGACGTCCGCCGACGCTGCAGGTCGCCGGCAAGCTCGGCCGGCCGGCCGGGATCTTCGTCGATGACTTCAAATTCCTCAAATCGATTGCGAAGGCGACTCCTAAGATCACGATGCCGTCGCCGAGCACGATGCATTTCCGCGGCGGCCGCGAGGCGATCGACGAGACGGCCTATCCCGACATGACGGAGTTCTACGACGATCTGGCGCGAGTCTACCGCGAGGAGATCGCCGATCTCGGGGCCGCCGGCTGCCGCTATCTCCAGATCGACGAGGTCAACCTCGCCTATCTCTGCGATCCGTCGCTGCGTCAGCACGTCCGGACGATCGGCGAGGATCCGGCGTCGCTGCCGAAGACCTACGCCTCTCTGATCAACGCCTCGATCAAGAGCAAGCCGAAGGACATGACCGTCTGCATGCATCTCTGCCGCGGCAATTTCGCGGGCGCGTGGGTCGCCGAGGGCGGCTACGATCCAATCGCCGAGATGTTGTTCAACGACATCAACGTGGACGGCTACTTCCTCGAGTACGACAGCCCGCGCGCCGGCAGCTTCGAGGCCTTGCGCTTCTTGCCCAAGGGCAAGGTCGCCGTGCTCGGACTGGTGACGACGAAACGCGACGCCCTCGAGACCAAGGACGCGCTCCTGAAGCGTATCGACGAGGCGGCGAAGTACGCGCCGCTCGACCAGCTGGCGCTCAGCCCGCAATGCGGCTTCTCCAGCGGCATCGGCGGCAACACGATGACGATCGACGACGAGATCAAGAAGCTCGAGCTGGTCGTCGACGTCGCCCGAGAGATCTGGGGCGCAGCGTAGTCGCTGAGCCTTCGACGAAACTAAAAGCGCCCGGCAGTAAAACCCTGCCGGGCGCTTTCGATTCTCGCGGTTAAAGCGTCAGTCTCGGCTCAGCGCCACAACGCCTTGCTGGCGATCCGCGCGCCGTCGGCCAAGGCCTCGAGCTTCGCCCACATGATCGACGGGTGCACCCGGCGATGGAATGGGCCCTGGGCGAATCCGCAATCCGTGCTGGCGATGACGTTCTCGCGGCCGACGAGCTTGGCGAGACGGGTAATGCGCTGCGCCACCAGCTCGGGGTGCTCGACGACATTGGTCGCGTGGCTGATGACGCCGGGAATAAGGACCTTCCCCGCCGGCAGCTTGACGTCTTCCCAGACCTGCCACTCGTGCTCGTGGCGCGGGTTGGCGCCTTCGATGACGTAGGCGCCGGCGTTCACCTGCAGGACGAGGTCGACGATGTCCTTCAGCGGCACGTCGGTCGTGTGCGGCCCCGGCCAGCTGCCCCAGCAGACGTGATACCGGACCTTCTCGGGAGGAATGCCCTCGAGCGCGTGATTGAGCGCCTCGACGTGCATCGCCACCCACTTGCGATAGTCCGCGAAAGTGCCCGGCGGCACCATGCGGTCGTAGGTCACCGCGGCCCGCGCGTCGTCGAGCTGGACCAGCAGACCGGCGTCGACGATCGTCTTGTATTCGACGCGCATCGCGTCGGCGATCGCCTCGAGCGACGCTTCCTCGTTCGGATAATACTCGTTCTTGCGATCGGGAATGACGCTGGCGGGTGCCGCCACAGGCAGGAACCCCTCCTCGACCTTCGTCGCGGCGAGCGCCGCCTTGAAGTTGTCGATGTCGCGTTGTAGCGCCGCCTGGCCCGTGTATTTGATCGGTCCGACGCAGACCGACTCGGTCGGATTGGTGCGGACGTCGCGCGCATCGAGCTCCGCGTAGAATTCGGCGAAACGAGCGCGATCGGCGCCGCGTGCGAAGGGATCCTCACCGGAGAGCGGCCGCGTCTCGAAGCCGCTGAGGCGCTCGATCACGTATTGCGACCAGCTGATTCCCTTGCCGAACTCGCCGTCGCTGACGACGTCGATGCCGGTCTCGCCTTGCTGGCGAACGACGGAGGCAACGGAGTCCTTGAGACACTTCGCATAGGCCGCCTTGTCGTATTTCTCGCCGCGCTGCTTCGCCCGGAGGAAATCGAGAAGCTCAGGCGGCCGGATCAGGCTGCCGACATGCGTCGTGAGAATCCGACTCGTGCTGCGTTTCACGTTAATCCTCCTTTGGACAATATCGTCTCAGCCGTCCGATCGCGGCATGGCCGTCGATTGCCGGTCAGCATGAGCAACCGTCTCGTACACAGCAAAAGGGCTCGGCGGTCGAACCGCCGAGCCCTTGCTCGACATGGTGGGCGCGGCTGGGATTGAACCAGCGACCCCTGCGATGTCAACACAGTGCTCTCCCACTGAGCTACGCGCCCCAGCCGTTGGTCGGCTGAAAATCGAGGGCCGGGTTTAGCCGAATTCGGTTTCGCTTGCAAGCAGTCAGGCACGACCTGCAAAGCCGCCGCCGGTCAGCCCTCGATGTCGGCCCCGCCGGGGCCTGAAACGCTGGCCGTACCGAGCATCTTGTCGATCTCGAGGACGAGCTGGCGAAGATGGAAAGGCTTGGCGAGGACTTTCGGTTGCCGCCGCGCGAAGCCGGATTGGTTAAGGGCGACGGCGGCAAAGCCGGTGATGAACATGACACGTAGCTCGGGCAGGACGACGCTGGCGCGCCGCGCCAGCTCGATGCCGTCGAGGCCCGGCATAACGACATCGGCCAGAAGAAGCTCGAATTCCCCGGCGGCCGCATACTCGAGGGCCTCATTGCCGTCGCCGACCGCGACCACCTGATGACCGGCCCGCTCGAGCGCCCGCGCGAGAAACACCCGCATGTTGTCGTCGTCTTCGGCGAGCAGAATTCGCGCCATGTCGCCATCCGGTTGGAAAGTTCGTGGGGTAGGTCTAGCACGCGACGATATCGCGGGAAAGCGGCGCACGCTGGGCTGCGCAATTCCGGCTGGTGACGGCGGGTGGTGATGCTAATCTCCCCGCCATGGAAGGACCGTTGGAAAGTTACGCCGTAGCCGAACCGCCGATCGAGATCCTGGCGCCGTCCGTGCAGCGCCTGCCGATCGTGCTCGCCTCACCGCACAGCGGCACCGATTATCCGCCGGATCTGCTCGCCGCCTCGCGGCTCGACGCGCACTCGTTGCGGCGCTCGGAAGACAGTTTCGTCGACGAGATCTTCGGCGCCGGGCCCAGCCTGGGGGCGCCGCTGCTACGCGCCCGTTTCGCCCGCGCCTATCTCGACCCGAACCGCGAGGCGTTCGAGCTCGATCCCGCGATGTTCGAGGACGAGCTGCCGAGCTACGTCAACAGCGCGTCGCCGCGCGTCCAGGTGGGGCTCGGGACGATCGCGCGCATCGTCGCGAGCGGCGAGGATATCTATGCCGGAAAGCTGCGTTTCGCCGATGCGTTGCTGCGCGTCGAGCGGCTGTACGTGCCCTATCATGAGGCGCTGGTGCAGCTGCTCGAGGCGACGCGCCAGCGCTTCGGGTACTATCTGCTGCTCGATTGTCACTCGATGCCCTCATCGAGCGGGCCGCACGAGCACGGCGGCCGGCCGCGCGTCGATTTCGTGCTCGGCGACTGCCACGGCACCGCGTGCCACCCGCTGGTGCTCGATACGGCGCAGCGTCTGATCCTGGCGAAAGGCTACACCGTCGCGCGCAATGCGCCTTATTCCGGGGGGTTCACGACCTGCCACTACGGTCGCCCCGGCGAGAACGGCCACAGCCTGCAGATCGAGATCAACCGCAGCCTCTACATGGACGAGCGCCGGATGATCCGCAAACCCTTCCTCGGCCAGCTCGCAGACGACATGCGCGATCTCGTCGCCGGCCTCGGCGCGATCGACGCCCCCTCGCTGTCGCGCTGATCGGACAGGATCTTAGCGCAAATGCAATTCTCGCTTCGCGAGGCCACCGAGCGCGACCTCGCCGCCATCGCCGTGATCTATGCCCACCATGTCCTGAACGGCTTCGGCACATTCGAGGAGATGCCGCCTGACATCGCCGAGCTGGACCGCCGCCGCGCCGACGTCCTCAAGCAGGGGTTGCCCTATCTCGTCGCCGAGACGGCCGACAGGACGATCCTCGGCTATGCCTATGCGTCCTTCTTCCGGACGCGCTCGGCCTATCGCTTCTGCGTCGAGGATTCGGTCTATGTCGCGCCTGGGATGATCCGTCGCGGCATAGGCCGCGCCTTGCTCGGCGAGCTCGTCGCGCGCTGCGCCGATGCCGGCTACCGCCAGATCGTCGCCGTGATCGGCGATAGCGGCAACAGTGCGTCGCTCGGCTTGCACGCGGCGCTGGATTACCAGCGCGTCGGAACGCTGCCGGCGGTCGGCTTCAAGCTCGGCCGCTGGATCGATTGCATCCTGATGCAACGCAGCCTCGGGGAGGGCAGCGCCACAGCGCCTTGACGGCGTCTCCCCCCGCGGCACGGAATGATCGCGGGCGCCGGTCGTTGGCGCCAGCGGAGGTTTCCGATGAAGGAAGCACTCACGGTCCACAGCCATCCGCCGCCCGGCGCCGACGCCGTCGAGCCCACGGCGGATTTCACGATCGACCAGAATTATCCGTCCTACACCGCGGCGGAGCATGCGATCTGGCGCGCCCTGTTCGATCGTCAGGAGCGGCTGCTCCGCAACCGGGCGTGCGACGCCTTCCTCGACGGGTTGGCAAGGCTCGGCGTCGCCGCAGACGGCATCCCGGATTTTCGCCGGCTCAACCCGATCCTGAGTCAGGCGACCGGCTGGACGATCGTCGCGGTCCCCGGCCTCGTCCCCGACGCCGTCTTCTTCGAGCACCTCGCTCACCGGCGCTTCCCCTCGACCTGTTTCATCCGGCGCGCCGACCAGCTCGACTACCTGGAGGAGCCGGACATCTTCCACGACGTCTATGGCCACGTTCCGATGCTGATCGATCCGGTCTTCGCGGACTATATGCAGGCCTATGGCGAGGGCGGACTCAAGGCATTGCGGCTCGGGAACCTCGAGCGCCTCGCCCGACTCTACTGGTACACCGTCGAGTTCGGCCTGATCCGCGGCCCGTCCGGCCTGCGAATCTACGGCTCCGGCATCCTCTCGTCGAAAGGCGAGTCGATCTACAGCCTCGAGTCGGAGGCGCCGAACCGGATCGCCTTCGATCTGCTGCGCATCATGCGGACCGAGTACCGCATCGACGATTTCCAGGAGTGCTATTTCGTGATCGACGGCTTCGACCAGCTGTTCGACGCGACAAGGCCGGATTTCGCGCCATATTACGAGGCGCTGCGGCCCCAGCCGGACATTCCGCCGGGCGTCGTGCTGGCGAGCGACGTTCGCGTGTCGCGGACCAGAAAAAAGGGCCGCGCGCGAGGCACGGCCCAAGTTTAGGGAGGAAACGCCTAGAAGACGTACGGTAGGCCATCGGGCGACGGCGCATACCGCACTGCACATATGACATATCCTGGCCATTCGTGCAAATATATTGCAGTGCGAAAAGAAAATTTGATGCCCCGTGGCGAAAATGCAACGGTCGCTTCGTCGGGCGCACGACGACGAGGGAATGTTATCGCCTCGCCCGGGTTTATCGCAGGATGGAAGAATTGCGCCCGCCGCCGGCCCGTCTCGACTGGGCCTATTTTCTCGACGTCGACGGTACCCTGCTGGAGATCGCCGCCTCGCCGGAGGCCGTGCGGGTTCCGGCGGACCTCGTCGCGATCCTCGATCGTCTGCATCGCGAGACGGACGGCGCCCTCGCCCTGCTGAGCGGCCGGCGCATTGCCGATCTCGATGCGCTCTTCGAGCCGCTGAAGCTGCCGGCCGCCGGCGTCCATGGGCTGGAGCGCCGCCGGGCCGACGAAATCGTCGAGAGCGCGACGCCCGTGGGGGTCCTCGCCGCCCTGCGCGAATTGCAGCCGCTGCTGGCCGAGTTCGTCGCCGAGCATCCCGGGCTGCGACTCGAGGACAAGGGCGTGTCGCTGGCGCTGCATTACCGCCAGGCGCCGGAATTCGAGGGCGCCGTGCACAATTTTGCCGAGCGTATCGCCGTGCCCTACGCCGATCGCCTGCGCCTGCTGCCCGGCAAAATGGTCGTCGAGCTGAAGCCGCATGGCGCCGACAAGGGTATAGCAATCGCCGAGTTCATGGCGGAGCCGCCGTTCGCCGGACGGCACCCCGTGTTCATCGGCGACGACGTCACCGACGAGGACGGATTTCGCGCGGTCAACGCGCTTGGCGGGCTGTCGCTCCGGATCGGCGACGAGCGGCCCAGCGCTGCCCACGCCCGCCTACCCTCGGTTGACCTCTGTCGGACCTGGCTCGCTGCCGCAGTGGCTGCGGAACGCCCGCCCAAAGCCGGCCGTTCGTTCCCAGGAGCATGATATAATGACCCGCAAACTCCCTACGGTCGAATGTCCATAACTCTCGATCTACCTGCGTCTCGAGTTGTCGAGAGAGAGAAAGTCGTGTTGCCGAAGCCGCGGCCTGTCCTGGCCCGCCGGCTCGTCGTCGTGTCGAACCGCCTGCCGGCGGAACGCGGCAAGTCGAGCACCGGCGGACTCGCCGTCGCGGTGCAGGCCGCTCTCGAGCAAAGCGGCGGGATTTGGTTCGGCTGGAGCGGCCACATCGGCGAGGCCGGTGCACCGCCGCACATCGTCGACACCGGTCGGCTCAGCTACGCGACGGTCGATCTGACGCGGCAGGACTACGAAGAATACTACAACGGTTTCGCCAACCGCGTGTTGTGGCCGCTCTTTCACTTTCGGTCGGGGCTCGTCGAGTTCCGCCGCCCGGATCTTGCGGGATATCTCCGCGTCAATCGCCACTTTGCCGCCAGCCTTGCGCCGATGCTAACGCCGGGCGACCTCGTCTGGGTTCACGATTACCATTTGATCCCATTCGCCCGCGAGTTGCGTAGCCTCGGCATCGAGCAGCCGATCGGCTTTTTCCTGCACACCCCCTTCCCGCCGGTCGAGCTGCTGCGCGTCTTGCCGAACCATCGCGACCTGATGGAGGCGATGTGCCAATACGACCTGGTCGGCTTTCAGACGGAAGGCGACCTGCAGGGTTATCGCGACTATCTCGTCCGCGAGCTCGGCGCCAAGGACCTCGGCGGCGGCAGGTTGCTGGCGATGGGCCGGTTGATCCGTGCTGAGGTATACCCGATCGGCATCGACGTCGACGTGGTCGCCGAGAATGCGCTCGCCGCCGGCTCCTCGCGGTTGACGCGGCGGCTGCTCGAAAGCCTGCGCGACCGCGACCTCATCATCGGCGTCGACCGACTCGATTACTCGAAGGGCCTCCTCGCGCGGTTCGAGGCGTTCGAGAAGCTGATCGAGATCTATCCCGAGACCCGCGGCCACGTGACTCTGATGCAGATCGCGCCGCCGACCCGCAGCGAGGTCCCGGAGTATCTCGAGATCCGTCGCACGCTGGAAGCGGCGGCCGGACATATCAACGGCCGTTTCGCGGAGTTCGACTGGACGCCGCTGCGGTATCTCAACAAGACCTTCAACCAGCGCACCCTTGCCGGGTTCTTCCGGGCAAGCCGGATCGGTCTCGTGACGCCGCTACGCGACGGCATGAACCTCGTTGCCAAGGAATGGGTCGCAAGCCAAGATCCGAACGATCCCGGCGTGCTGGTGCTGTCCTGCTTCGCCGGGGCGGCGGCAGAGCTCACCGAGGCGCTGATCGTCAACCCGGTCGATCGCCTCGCGATCACCGAGGCGATGCAGCACGGGCTCACGATGCCTTTGGTCGAACGACAGGAGCGTTGGGGTGCGATGATGAAGACGCTGCGACGCAACGACCTCACGGCGTGGCGCGAGAATTACGTCCGCGACCTGGGTGCGATTTCCGCCGGCAAATGACCGCGCCGCATCTGATCGGCGACGTCGGGGCGACCAATGCCCGCTTCGCCCGCGCGGCGGGCGAGCGCGAGATCACCAGGGTCCGGGTTTTCGCCTGCGAGGACTACCGGCGGATGGAGGATGCGATCGAGACGTACCTCGCGGAGGATGCCGCGACTCCTCGTCCGCAATCGGCCGCCATCGGCATCGCTGGCCCCATCACAGGCGATCGCATCGCACTGACGAATCATCCGTGGTCCTTCTCGACCATCGAGCTGCAACGTACCCTGCGTCTCGACCGCATCCGCATCGTCAACGATTTCGCAGCGAATGCCCTGGCGATCCCGCATCTGAGGCCGAACGAACAAACCGCGGTCGGCGGCGGCGTCGTTACCGCAGCCATGCCGATCGGCGTAATCGGCCCCGGTTCGGGGCTCGGAATCAGCGGCCTGATACCGACAGGCGCAGGCTGGCGCGTGATCGACGGCGAGGGCGGCCACGCCACGATGGCCGCCGCGACCGACCGCGAGGCGGCGGTCCTCGACCGGATGCGCAGCCGCTTCGACCACGTCTCGGCGGAGCGCGTCCTCTCCGGCCCTGGCCTGGTCAATCTCTACAACACCCTCGCTGAGATCGACGGGGTTCCGGCGGTGGCCCGTACACCGGCGCAGATCACCGATCCCACGACGGAAGAGCAGGATCCGTTGTGCCGCGAGGCCGTGGCGCTGTTCTGCGACATGCTGGGCACGATGGCGGGGAATCTGGCACTGACGATCGGAGCGCGCGGCGGGGTCTATATCGCCGGCGGCATCGTGCCGAAGCTCGGCGAGCGTTTCGCGGCAAGCGGCTTCCGCCGGCGCTTCGAGGACAAGGCCCGTATGCGGCCCTATCTGGAGGCGATTCCGACCTTCGTCATCACCGCCCCGATTCCCGCCTTCATCGGTCTGGCGGCACTCTTGTCCGACAAGGCGGGTTAGCGGCCACTCGACAAGTTGAGCCCGGCGACGCCAGCCGCGACGAGGACGAGCGAGGCGACCTTGAGCATCGTCAGCGGCTCGCGGAACCAGACGATGCCGATCACCGCGATGGCCGCCATCCCGACGCCGCACCAGATGGCATAGGCGATGCCGAGATCGAGCCGGCGGAGCGCGCCGGAGAGGCAGGCAAAGCTCGAGAGATAGAAGACGACGACCGCGGCGGACGGCGCGAGGCGCGAGAGACCTTCGGAGAGCTTCAGCGCGGTCGTGCCACAGATCTCGAAGGCGATGGCGGCGGCGAGATACCACCAGCCCATCTCAGAGCCCGAACTCGCGGCGCAGCGCCGTGCTATGCGCGCCGAGGGCCGGAACCGCGCCAAACTTCGCGCCGCCGGACGGGCGCGCCGGCGGCGACGGCACCGAGACCGGGCCGCTGGGGGTCGCGATCTCGACGCGCCGGAGCTGCGGATGCTGCGTGAAATCGGCCACCGAGTTGAGATTGCCGAAGGCGATGCCGGCAGCGGCAAGGCGCTCGCCTAGCGCGGCGCGGTCGTGCCGCGCGAAGACCGCGGCGATGAGCCCATCGAGCACGGGCCGGTTGGCGACGCGCCGCGCCACGTCCGAGAAACGCGCGTCGCGTGCCAGAGCCCCGTCGCCGAGGATCTCGCCGCAGAGCCGCGCCCATTCACGCTCGTTCTGTATGGCGATGACGATCGCCTTGCCGTCGCCCGTCGCGAAGGCGCCGTAAGGCGCGATCGAGGGGTGCGCGAGTCCGACGCGAGCCGGCGCCTTGCCGGTGCAATCCTGGAAGATCAGCGGCACCGCCATCCATTCGGCTGTGGCGTCGAACAGCGAAACCGCGACATGATCGCCGGCGCCGGTCCGCTCGCGGCGGAAGAGCGCCTCGAGGATCGCGGCATAGGCATCGAGCCCGGCCGCGATGTCCGAAACCGAGACCCCGACCCGCCCCGGCGCCTCGGGCGGCCCGGTGATCGCGGCGAGGCCGGTCTCGGCCTGGATCAGCAAATCATAGGCCTTCATGTTTCGATAGGGGCCGCTGTCGCCGTAGCCGGTGATCGAGCAGGTGACGAGGCGCGGATGGCGGCGGCGCAGTGCCGCGGGATCGAAGCCGGCGCGGGCCGCGGCGCCCGGCGTCAGGTTCTGGATGAAGACGTCGGCGCGCTCGATCATCCGGCCGAGCAGCGCCGCATCTTCCGGCTCCTTGATGTCGAGGACGAGCGATTCCTTGCCACGGTTGAGCCAGACGAAATAGGCGCTCTCGCCGTGCGCGGCGGCGTCGTAATGACGCGCGAAATCGCCCTCCGGCCGCTCGATCTTGATGACCCGCGCGCCGGCGTCGGCGAGGCGGCAGCTGCAGAGCGGCGCCGCGACCGCCTGCTCCAGCGCCACGACGAGAATGCCGTCGAGGGCACCGGTCATCGCCTTAACCCCACAGATTCGGCTTGGGCGGATAGACGGTGCTGCCGTCATAGCGCAGGCCCGGCTGGCGATCGCGCGCGAGCAGCAGCGGCCCGTCGAGGTCGACGAAGGTGGCGCGCTGCGCCAGCACGAGCGCCGGTGCCATCGCCAGCGAGCCGGCGACCATGCAGCCGACCATGATCCCGATTCCATGCGCTCGCGCCGCCTCGCAGACGAGCAGCGCCTCGGTCAGGCCGCCGGTCTTGTCGAGCTTGACATTGACGAAATCGTACCGCCCGACCAGCGCCGCCACCCCATCGCTGGCATGGCAGCTCTCGTCGGCGCAGATCGGCACCGGGTGCGGCAACAGCGCGAGGGCCCCGTCGCGCCCTTCGGGCAACGGCTGCTCGATCAAGAGGACTCCGAGCTCGCCGAGCACCGGGGCGAACTCGGCGAGCTGATCCTCCGTCCAGCTCTCGTTGGCATCGACGATGATTCGCGCATGCGGCACGGCGTGGCGGACCGCCTGGACGCGCTCGACGTCGCCGGCGCCGCCGAGCTTCAGCTTGAGGAGCGGCCGTTCCGCGTTCTCCGCCGCCGCGGCGGCCATCCGCTCCGGCGTGTCGAGGCTGAGGGTAAAGGCGGTGGTCAGCGGGTGCGGCTCCTCGATTCCGGCGAGCTCCCACACGCTGGTGTCGGTTTCCTTGGCCTCGAGGTCCCAGAGCGCGGCGTCGAGCGCGTTGCGCGCCGCGCCCGGCGGCATCTGCCGCTGCAGCCCGTGGCGGTCGAGGCCGGCGGCGACGGCGTTCTCCATCGCCTCGACGGCGGCGAGCGAGCCCTCGACGCTCTCGCCATAGCGCGGATAGGGCACCGCCTCGCCGCGGCCGGACAGTGCGCCGGACTTGATCTCGACGACGATCGTCTCCGCGATCGTCTTGCTGCCGCGCGCGATGACGAACGGCTCCGCCACCTTCCATTGCTCGCGGCGGAAGATGAGGCGGCGATTCATAGCCGGTCCACGATCGCGGCGACGCCGCTGCGCACGGGATCGACGCAGGGCAGGCCGAAGGCATCGGCGGTCTGGCTGAGCAGACTCTCGGCGACCGAGGTCGACAATCCTGCGGTATTGATGCTGATTCCGGCGCAGCGGATCTCCGGGCTGGTCACGCGACCGGCGGCGAGATTGGCCTCGAGACAATCGGCGAGGGTCGGCAGCTCGCGGCCCGGCAGGCCCCGCATATGCGGGCGGGTCGGCTCGTGGCAGAGGACGATCGCCTCGGGCTGCGCGCCGTGCAGCAGGCCGAGGCTGACGCCGGCATAGGACGGGTGGAAGAGCGAGCCCTGCCCTTCGACGATATCCCAATGGCCGTCGTCGCTCTCCGGCGTCAGGAATTCGGCCGCGCCGGCGATGAAATCGGCGATGACCGCGTCGACCGAGACGCCGCCGCCGGCGATCATGATGCCGGTCTGGCCGGTTGCGCGGAACGCCGCGTTCATGCCGCGACGCC
This sequence comes from Rhodospirillales bacterium, assembly GCA_028291405.1. GTDB lineage: Bacteria > Pseudomonadota > Alphaproteobacteria > ATCC43930 > CGMCC-115725 > URHD0088. Next base: position 49,513 of record JAQGID010000022.1, read on the forward strand.
GCATTTCGTCCTCGATCGCGAGGGCGGTGTACATCTTTCCGACCGAGCAATCCGTGCCGACCGTGAGCAGGCGCCGGCCCCGCCGCCGCTGCCCGGTCGCGATCGGGAAATCGCGGTCCGGGTGGCGAACGTCGCTGATCCGCCGCCCGTTGCGCGCCGCCAGCGCCGCCAGGCGCGGCACCTCGGCCAGGCGTTGGTGCAACCCGCCGGCGAGGTCGAGGCCGAGATCCAGAGCGCGGGCGAGCGGCGCCTCCCAGCTTTCGGCGATCGTGCCGCCGCGATTGGCGATGCCGACGAGGACGGTTCGCGCGCCCTGCGCCGCGGCCTCGTCGATCGTGAGCTCCGGCAATCCGAGGTCGGCGCAGCAGCCCGGCAGGCGAAGCTGGCCGATACAATGCTCGCGCCGCCAATGGGCGACCCCCGCCGCCGTCTTGGCCGCGAGCTGATCCGGCGCGTCGCCGAGGAATATGAGGTAAGGCGTCCGAAGCTCCACGCGCGCAGCCTCCGGTGTCAACGCCGCTATCTTAGCGCAACCCGTGCCGGAGGACATCTTGCCGCTGCGGCCGCGGCGGCGAACGCCGCCTGAAAATACAGGCGATTTGCAGGAGAGATATCGGCGCGGAGCGAC
>JAQGID010000051.1 GCA_028291405.1 Rhodospirillales bacterium
ACCCAGGCCGGTGGCGCGCGGTGGCCACAGGTCGGCTTCAACTCGAACGCGACGCGGTCGGGCAGCAACTACGCATCGTCCGGCTTCGATCAGACCGGCCGAACCTCGAATCTCTACACAGCCGGGCTCAACGCGAATTTCGCCCTCGATCTCTTCGGCGGCATCGAGCGCCAGATCGAAAAGCAGGGCGCGGTCGCCGATTACCAGGCACAGCAGCTCAATGCCGCCTACCTCACCCTGACCGGCACCGTCGTCTTGCAGGCAGTGCAGATCGCCGCCATCCGCGCCCAGATCAAGGCCAACCAGGATATCATCGCGGTCGATCAGAAGAACTACGATTCGGTTAATACGCTGCTCGCTGTCCACGCCGCGACGCGCATCGAGCTGGCGAGCGCCGAGAGCCAGCTCGCCACCGACCGGACGCTGCTGCCGCCCTTGCACCAGCAGCTCAGCGCCGCGCGCCACGCGCTCGCCGTGCTGGTCGGTCAGGCGCCGTCGGATTGGACGCCGCCCGATTTCGACCTCGAGGATTTCTCGCTGCCCGAGGCGCTGCCGGTCAGCCTGCCGTCGGCGCTGGTCCATCAGCGGCCGGACATCCTGGCGGCCGAAGCGCAGGTCCATTCCGCCAGCGCCGGGATCGGCATCGCTACCGCCGCGCTCTATCCGAACATCACCCTTTCGGCCGGCCTCGCGCAGCAGGCGCTGATGGCGCCCGATCTGATCAGCAGCGTCGGCACGATCTGGAACGTCGCGAGCAATCTGACGGCCCCGATCTTCAACGGCGGCTCACTGATGGCGCAGAAGCGTGGCAGCGAGGACACCTACACCGCTGCGCTGCTGACCTATCGCCAGACCGTGCTGCAGGCCTTCGGCCAAGTCGCGGACCAGCTCGATGCGCTGCAGCACGACGCCGAGCTGATCGAATACGAGGAGCGCGCTCTCGCCGCGACGCAGGGCTCGGTCGCCCTCACCCGCACCAGCTTCTCGGCCGGCCAGGCGCGTTTCATCGAGGTGCTCGACGCCGAGCGCCTCTACCAGCGCGCCCTGCTCGGCCACGCCCGCGCCATCGCCCAGCGCTTCGCCGACACCGGCCAGCTCTTCGTCGCGATGGGCGGCGGACGGAACTGGTCCGCGACGGTGGACACGTCGGCGTTGCCGGCGACGGTGGGCGCGGCGGAGGCGGGCGCCAGGAAGGTGGAATAGACGCTGACGCGACAAGGGATGTCAGCCACGAGAAAGGCTTGGCAATACGTGGTTTCGCTGTTAGATTGTTCGATGTTTGTTCTTTCTCATGGTGAGATTTGAACCCGGTCGCGCAAGAACATCGTCGCACCACGTTTAGCCGGTGACCGGCCTCGGACCTGCACTTCTCCTGCAAATGTCCCCGGTGACAATAATCACAAGGACCATCATAGGCACGCGTGCTGCGACCGGCGGAGGACTCAAGATTTAGCCAATCCAGCGGCCGTTAGCCTGCATTTTTCCTGATAATGACACGGAGGCATCAATATCTAGTTCTGCTGCAGCGCTCTCGAACCGCCTCCACGACGCTCTCCCAGTCGCCCCGCCGTTCCTGGCGGAAGAGACGCATCGATTGGTACCAGCTCGTCCGGTCGCCAGTGTAGCGCCAGCGCCAGTCCGGGATGAAGGCGACGAGCAGCCAGACCGGGATGCCGAGCGCGCCGGCGAGATGGGCGGTCGAGGTATCGACGGCGATCGCCACATCGAGGCTCGCCAGCGCGGCCGCCGTATCGGTGAAGTCGCCGGGGGTCGCGAACCGCTGGTCGATTGTGTCGGCGAGCTCGCCGGCGCGGGGGCCGACCTGCAGGCTGAAGATCTCAATCGCTTCGCCACGTGCGGCGAATTCGGCGCGGATGCCGTCGACGAGGGCGCGTGCCGCTGCGAGCGGTAACGAGCGCCGACGGTCGTTGCCGTGCTTGGGATTGCCGGCCCAGACGACGCCGATCCGCCGCGTCCCGTCGCGCGGCAGGGTGGCCTCCGGCGCCGGCAGATAGGCCGAGCCATCGATGTCGTCGAGGGTAATGCCGAGGATCGCCGGCAGGTCGAGCAAGCCGCGCTGAAACTCGGGCTCGGCCGGATAAGCCTCGCCTGACACGACGACATCGTCGATGCCAAGCATTGCAGCGGCGCCGCGCACCAGCCGGAGAAGCGGTGGCTGGACCTCGACGATGACGCGGCTCGATGTGGTCAGGCCGCGGCGGCGCGCGATGGCGACGAAGCGGATGAACTGCAGCGTGTCGCCGAGCCCCTGCTCGGCGTGCAGCAGCAGGGTGCGGCCGGGGATCGCGGCGCCGTCCCAGGCAGCGACCGTGGCGGCCGTCTTGTGCACGGTCTGCGGCGGGGTCGCCAGACGCCAACGCGCTTGATGGTCTTCCCAGCCTTGCCGATCGCGGCCGATCGCCAGGAGGCCGAGGGCGCGGTTGTAGCGGATCTCAGCCTGCTCGGGAGCGAGGGCGGCAGCGCGATCGAAGGCGGCGATCGCCTCCTCCGGCGCCGGCAGGTTCAGGAGGGTCTTGCCGAGGTTGTTCCACAGCACGGACTCTTCCGGCCGCCGGGCGGCGAGATCGCGATAGAACGCGACGGCCTCGTCGACGCGGCCGAGGTCCTGCAGGGTGGCGGCAAGTTCGACCTCGGCCTCGAGCCAGTCGGGCTTCAGCGCCAAGGCGGTGCGGAACGCCGCCACCGCCTCGTCGAGACGCTCGGCCTGGCGCAGGCAGCGCGCCGATTGGAGATGCGCCTCGGGGTCGTGTGGCGCGATCGCGATCGCCGCCGCGCAATGGCCGAGCGCGGCGTCGATCTTCCCGGTGCGGCGCTGCGCGATGGCGAGGTTGATCTGGAAGGCGACGTTGCCGGGCGCCAGCGCCGCCGCCTGGCGAAGACGCTCGATCGCCTCTTGCGGCCGGCCGGCGGCAAACAGCACGGCGGCGGCATCGTTGAGGAGGTCCGGCGCGTCGTTGCTCAGCGCCAGGGCGCGGCTCATGCAGTCGAGCGCCTCGGAGCGGCGGCCGAGCCGGTGGGCGGCAATTGCCGCCGCGTGCCAGGATCGCGCCGCCTCGGCGCCATCGGCTGCGATCGTTTCGGCGGCGGTCACGGCTTTGCTTTCACCAGCGCCGCGACCTCGCGCGACGCCTGATCGAATGCCGCGGACCAGTCGCCTGGCGCCGCCTGCCGGCAGAGGCGCATTGTCGGGTACCACAGCGTCTCGGGCGAATCGGTCAGCCAGCGCCAGTCGGCGGTGCAGGGCAGCAGGGTGAAGATCGTCTTGCCGAGCGCGCCGGCGACATGCGCGACCGAGGTGTCGACGGCGACGACGGCATCGAGATGATCGATCGCCGCGGCGGTCTCGGCGAAGCTGGTCAGCTCGGGCGCGAGGCTGCGGTAGCGCCCGCCCGCCACGAGCTCGGCGATGTCGTCCGCCCGCTCGCCGATCTGCAGCCCGTAGAGCCGCAGGTCCGGCGCCGTCGCGAGCAGGTCCTTCGCCAGAGCCAGCGCCTCGGCTTGCTTCAGCGAGCGGCTGTGATCATTGGTGTGGATCGGGTTGCCGGCCCAGACGAAGCCGATCTTCCCACCGGCGCCGGCGAGCCGCGTAGCCCAGCCCTCGGCGAGCCGCGGATCGCAGGCGAGATAGGGGATGGCGGCGGGGATCCGCTCGCTCGTGGTGCCGAGCAGCAGCGGCAGGCTGAGCAGCGGCGCATGGACGTCGAACGCCGGCAGCGTGTCGCTGCGCAGGATGATGCGGTCGACGCCGGGCACCTTGCCGAGCAACGCCACGAGCTGCGGCTGCACCAACAGGATGACGCGGCTGCGCGCCGCGAGGCCGAGCCCCGCGACGAGCGAGGCGTAGCGGACGAACTGGATCGTGTCGCCGAGGCCCTGCTCGGCATGGATCAGCAGCGTCCGGCCGGCGAGCGGCGTGCCGTCCCACAGCGGCTGCGGCGGTTTCACCCAGATCGGGAATTCGGGAATCTTGCCGCGCCACTCGTGCTCGCGGAGCCCGCGCGTGAAGTCGCCGGCCGAGAGCAGCGTCAGCGCATGGTTGTAGCGCGTTCGCACATTATTGGGCTCGAGCTTGAGGGCGCGCTGATAGAGCTCGAGCGAGCCGGCGAGATCGCCGCGCCGGCGGCGCATGACTGCGAGATTGGCCCAGCCCTCGCCGCTCTCGGGCTGGACGGCGAGGAAGGCCTTGAGGCTGGCCTCGGCGCGGTCGAGGTCGCCGGTGTCGTTGAAGGCGCGACCGAGGTTCTGCAGCGCGCGGCCGTGCTTGGGGTCGATCGCCAAAGCGCGTTCGTAGGCGGCGATCGCGCCGGCGAGGTCACCGTTTATCTGCCGCTCGTAGCCGAGGCCGGAGTGAACCTCGGCATCTTGCGGCGCGAGCGCGGCGGCGCGTTCCATTGCCGCGATCGCCTCGCCGTGCCGGCCGGCGCGGGCCAGCATCTCGCCGAGGCGGAGATGCGCCGCCGCAGCCTTGGGATGGCGGGAGATGGCGTCGCCGGCGGCCGCGATCGCCTCGTCGTAGCGGCCGGCGTCCGCGAGCGCGAGCGCAAGGTTGGTGATGACGCCGAGCGCCGTGGGATCGATCGCGCGGGCCCGTGCGAATGCCTCCACGGCAGCGGCGAAACGTCCGCGGGTGCGTTCGATCCCGCCCAGCGTGTTGAGGGCCGGCGCGAAATTCGGCCGCCGCTCGATCGCCGCGGTGATGCAGCGGAAAGCCTCGTCGAGCCGGCCGGTCTGCCAGGCGACGACGCCTTTGAGGTTAAGCGCTTCCGCATCGTCGGGTACGAGGTCGAGCGCCTGCTCCATCGCCGCCTCGGCGGCGCCGAGGTCGCCGGCGCGGAACTTCGACCGCCCTTCGGCGAGCAGCGCGGCGACGAGGGTGGGGGCGGAAGCGGCGGTGGGGGTCGCGGCGGCGAGGCGGGCCATGGCTCAGCGCTCCCGGAAGGCGTGGCTGAAGCTGTGCCGCAGCGGCGAGGTGAGATAGTCGAAGGCGCTGCGCGATTTGAGCGGAACGATGATGTCGGCGGGCAATCCGGGCATGAGATGGTCGTGCGGCGTCGCCGCAAGCTCCTTTGGGTCGATCGTCGCGGCAAGCCGGAAAAAGCCGAGATTCGTGGTCGGATCCAAGATGCGATCGGCCGAAAGGCCGGTGACCGTACCGTGCAAGATCGGCATGTCGCGCGAGCTGAATTCGGGAAACCGCACCTCGACCCGCATGCCGATCGAGACGCCGTCGACCTGCTCGGGCTGCAGCTTGCCCTCGAGGATGAGCGGCTCGCCCTCCGGTACGACGTCGAGGATCTTCTCGCCCGGGCGAATGACGCCGCCGATCGTGAAGACCGACTGGCTGATCACCGACCCGTCGACCGGCGCCTTGATCTCGGTTCCGATCAGCTCGGCACGGGCATTCGCGAGCCGCGGGGTCAAATCCTCGATCTTCTCGTTGGTCGTCAGCAGATCGCCCGCGACCTGCGAGGCGCGGTCGCGCTTCAGCTGCTCGATCTGGATCTCGGCGCCGCGAATCCCTTCGCGTGCCTGGGCGATCGCCGCCGTCCGCTCGGCGCGCGAGCCCAAGAGCTGCGCCTCCGTCCGTTGCAGCTCGAGGACATGCGCCGAGGTCATAAGGCCTTGCTCGAGCAGCTGCTGCGCCGCCTTGAGCTCCTGTTGGACGAGCTTGATCTGCGTCGCTTGCGCCGCCTCCTGACCGCGGTCACCTTCGAGCTGCCGCGCGAGCAGCGCCTGCCGCTGGCGCAGCAGCTCGGTCTGGTTCGCGATCGAGGCGCGCTTGGCGGACAGCTCGTCGCGCTGCCGCTGCATCAGCCCGGCGAGGCGTTCGTCGTCTTTCTGGCCGAAGCCCTCGGTGCGGTCCCGATCGAATTCGAAGGCGATGTTGGGCTCCCCGGATTGCGCCGCGAGAAGTTGCGAGCGCAAGGCGACGAGACCGTCCAGCTGCGTCGCCAGCGTCGCGACCTGCGCTCGGAGCGCCCCGTCGTCGAGGCGGATGAGGACTTGGTCCTTGCGCACGGAATCGCCCTCGTGGACGAGCAGCTCCTTGATCGTCCCGCCGCTCTGGTGCTGAATCGTGCGGCGGCTGTCCTGAACCTTGATCACGGCAGGCGCGATCGCGGCGCTTTCGAGCTGCGCGGCGAACGACCACAAGAGCAGAATCCCGAGGAAGGCGATGGTGACGGCGAGACCGAGGATGGCGGGCCCCCTGATGCTCTCGCTCGGGTCGAATCCGTCCGAAAAAGGCGCTGCCGTCGTGGTGAGCGCGGTCTGCCGCGCCGGGAGCGCCGGCGGCCGGTTCGGGCTCGGTGCCAGGCTCCCGCGCGACGGCGGGGCGAGGACGGTCTGTCCCGTTCGTGGCGCCGGCGGCTCCCCGCCGGACGGCAGCGCCTCGTATGCGGGCACGCGCTTGACGGCAATTCTGGCGAACGGCGTGGCGCCGGTCGATGCCGGTGTGGCCGAGGCGAAGCCCTGCCGCGTCGGCTGCTCGGCCATTACTGCTTGCCTCCAGCGACGATGCGCGGCGGCGCCTTGCCGCCACCGCCCGCCCCAGGCGCCGCACCGCCGTTGAGGGCGGCAAGCACCGCATTGCGTGAGTCGAACATCGCGATCGAGCCGCTCTGCAGGATCATGATGCGGTCGGTGACCGTCATCAGCGTCGGGCGATGCGCGATCAGGACGATGGTCGAGCCTGCCCGCTTGAGCGCCTGCAGCGCCCCCAGCAGAACCAGCTCGCCGTTGCCATCGAGATTGGCGTTCGGCTCGTCGAGCACGACGATCTTGGGATCGCCGTAGATCGCCCGCGCGAAGCCGATGCGCTGGGTCTGGCCACCCGAGAGGCCGACTCCGCCGTCGCCGACCTTGGTGTCGTATCCCTGCGGCAGGGCAAGGATCATCTCGTGGACCTGGGCGAATTTCGCCGCGTCGAGGACCGCGGCAGGGTCGGGCGTGCCGAAGCGCGCGATATTCTCGGCAATGGTGCCCGACAAGAGGCGCACGTCCTGCGGCAGGTAGCCGACGTGCGGCCCGAGCCGCTCCCGCGGCCAGCGGGCGATGTCGCCGCCGTCCAGCCGCACCTTGCCGGCCATCGGCGGCACGATGCCGAGCAGCAGCTTTGCCAGGGTGGATTTTCCCGAGGCGCTGGGGCCGATGACGCCGATGCACTCGCCGGCCTTGATCTCGAAGCTGAGGCCGCGGATCGCCGGCGCGTTGACGCCCGGAAACGCGTAGATGATACGCTCGGCGGTGATCGCACCGTCGGGACGCGGCAGGGCCATTGGCTCGCTGGGCGGCGGAGCGGCGGCCAGCACCTCCTCGATCCGCTGCCACGACTGACGGGCGATGACGAAGAAGCGCCAGCTTCCGACTAGCTGCTCGACCGGGGCGAGGGCGCGGCCGAGCAGGAGTGATGCCGCGAACATGCCGCCGGAGGTGATCACGTGCTCGAGCGCGAGCCACGCGCCGATCGCGATGATGCTCGATTGCAGCAGGATCCGGAGGAACCGCGAAAGGCTGGTGAAGAGTGCGCCGCGGTCGCTGGCACGTTCCTGATGTCCGAGAATCGCCCGCCGGTGCACCTGCCAGCGTTCCATTAGCCGCGGCAGCATGCCCATCGCGTGAACGACGTCGGAGTTCCGCAGCACGTCCTCGGTGCGCTCGTAGCTCTGATTTGCGGCCCGGCTGGCGAAGTTGAGGCTGCGCCGCGTCGCGAACTCGTTCGCCGCGGCGAGAATCAGGCTGGTCAGCGCACCGCAGGCCGCGAGGGCGCCGAGCCACGGGTTCGAGAGAAAGATCACCCCGATGTAGATCGGAATCCACGGCAGATCGAAGATCGTATGAGCGCCGTTGCCGGTGATGAACTGCCGCAACGTGTCGAGCTCGCGAAGGGCCTGGCCGCTGCGGCGGCGGCCGGTCTTCGGATCGATCTCGGCGAGCTGCTTGAACAGCACCGGCGCGAGCAGCGCGTCGATCCGCGTTCCGGTGCGGATCAGGACCTGGGCGCGGACATGGTCGAGGATCGACAGCATGAGAAGCGCGATGATCAGCCAGATGGACAGCCAGATCAGCGTCGACAGGCTACCGCTGAGGATCACCCGGTCGGAGACCTGCATCATATAGATGGTCGGCGCGAGGTAGAGAATGTTCACGCCGGCGCTGAACAACGCCGCCGCGGCGAAGTGAATGCGGCACCGCTGTAAAACGTCCAACAGACGCATGAACCCTACTCTCCGACCGACGACGACCAAGAGGCGAAGCGCCACGCGGCGATCCTTCGCGACCAGGCATCATCCGTCGAATTTGAGTATAAATTCCTAAGATCGGCGTCCCCCTCGCCGTACGCGCGATGCGCGCTCGATTTATCGGTCAGCCGGTGACCGGGCTGCGCATGGCGCCGAAATAGCCCAAACGATGGCGCACGGCCTCGAAAACATCGGTCCATTGGCCGGGTTGGCTCTGGCGGAACAGGCGCATCGAGGGGTACCAGGGAGAGTCCTCGCGACGCAGCAGCCAGCGCCAATCGGGTGCATAAGGCACGAGGCACCAGACCGGGCGGCCGAGCGCGCCGCAGAGATGCACGATCGAGGTGTCGACGCTGATGACGAGGTCGAGCTGGTCGACGATCGCGGCGGTCTCGTTGAAGGTGGCGAGGTGGGGCGACAGGTCCGTGATGAAGGAGTCGGCCCCGGTTTCCGCGAGCTGCGATGCCGGCGCGCCTTTTTGCAGGCTGAAGAACCGCGTGCCCGGTACGCCGCAGAAGCGCAGGAAGTCGCCGAGCCGGGCGGAGCGGTTGCGGTCGTTCTTGTGGGTCGGGTTGCCGGCCCAGACGATGCCGATCTTCAGCTCGCGCGACGTGCCGCCCAGCCCCGGTATCTCGGGGAGCGTCACACCGGACGGTACCGAGAGATACGGTGCCGCTCGCGAAATATCCGCATAGCGGACGCCGAGCAGGCGCGGGACCGACAGCAACGGGATGTGGAAATCATAGTCGCTGGGCGCCGGGCCGGCCGGCCGCACCTCGGCGACGCCTTTCGCCGTCCGGGCGACGCCGACGACCGGCTCCTGGACCATCATCACGACGCGCGCGCCGAGCGCCGCGAGGTTTTCGGTGTAGCGGATGAACTGCAGCGTGTCGCCGAGCCCCTGTTCGGCCCAGACGAGCAGCGTCCGGCCGTGCAGGTCCTCGCCGTTCCACGCCGGTTTCGCCATCTGTGCCGGATAGTTGCCGGCGATCTGCCAGCGGTATTCGTATTCGCTCCAGGCGCAGGCCAGATCGCCGGATAGGAAGGCCGCCCGCGCCCGGCCGAGCCGCGCATCGAGATGCGTCGGATCGACGGCGATGGCGCGCTGGAAGCAGTCGGCGGCGCCGGCGGCGTCGCCGAGCTGGACCAGCGCCTGGCCGAGCGAGCTCAGCGTCCCGGCATCGTTGCCCTCGGCGGCGACCGCTTGCGCCAGAATGACCGAGGCCTCGTGATATTCGTCGAGCTCGGTGAGTACCACGCCGAGGTTCTTCAAGGCCTTGCCGAACCCCGGGCGCAGCGCGACGGCGCGACGCAGGCACGGCACGGCGGCGAGGATCCTGCCCTGGGCGAAGAGCGCGGCCCCGAGATTGTTCCACCATTCGGCGTTTTGCGGCTCCGCCGCTGTCAGCGCGCGGTAGGCGGCGATCTCGTCCTCCGGCCGATTGAGCCGGCGGTAGACTCCGGCCAGGGCGGCGCGCGCCGCCGTCATCTCGGGATTGAGGGCGAGAGCTCTCGCGTAGGTCTCGGCGGCCCCTTCGATGCGACCGGCCTGGGTCAGCGCATTACCGAGGTTGAAATGGCATTCCGGCCGGCTCGGATGGGCCGCCACGGCCCGCGACAGGCAGTCGATCGCCTCGTCGAGCCGCGAGGCGGCGCGCAGCGCCACCCCGAGATTGTTGAGCGCGTCGAAATGATCCGGGACGAGCTCGAGCGCTGCCTCGTAGCAGCGGATCGCGCCGGCGGAGTCGTCGCCGCGGTAGAATCCCACGCCGTCGCGGACGAGCGAATCCGCGCTCGCCGGCGGCACGGCTTGCAGAACCGGATCCGGCGTCTCGGAGGCCAGCCTGAGATTGCGACGAGCGGCGGTTGTCTGCATGTCGAGACTTTCTTGCCGGGCGGCCCCTCCGAAGAGGGGCCGCCGCGGTGATTAGGACCAGATGAAGGTTTGCTGCGTCAGGTCGGTCGAGTGGATACCGGTCAGGTGGATGATCATGTCCGCCGTCCCGGTACCATGCGAGTCGATCTGAAGATCGGTACCGACCATGTTGGCCTCGGCGTGTCCGCCGCCGGTGAAGCCTCCGGCGCCGAGATAATCGATTGAGGCGTCGGTCCCGTTGAGACCCGCGAGCTGGATGTGATCCGCCCCTGCGTTGAAGCCGTTGATCGTGTCCATCTGCCCGCCCGCCGCCGATTGGGTGACGTTGGTGTAGATGAAGGTATCGGCCCCGGCACCGGCGGTGATGACGTCGGCTGCGTTGCCGCCGCGGACGAGGTTGGTGCCGGATCCGAGGACGATCGTCGCGGCGACCGATCCGCCGACGGTGATCGTATCGTTGCCCGATGTTCCGACGACGCGCTCGACGTTGGTGACGGCAATGTTGTTGCTGCCGCCCCCGAGCGTCACCGTGTCGGTGCCGGCGCCGAGGTCGATGACGACGCCGTTGGCATTGCTTCCAAGGGTGACAAGGTCATTGCCGTTGCCGCCGGTCAGCTTGTCGAGATGGCTTACCGTCAGGATGTTTCCGCCATCTGCCAGCGTCAGCGTGTTGGAGCCGGCACCGAGGTCGACCGACGTTCCAGCCAGCGTCGAATGGTTCAGCGTCAGGATGTCGTTGCCCGAGCCGCCGATGATCGTTTCGACATTGCCGATGGTCAGGGTATTGCCGCCGTCGGCGAGCTTCAGCGTATCGGTACCGTTTCCGAGATCGACGGTGATGCCCGATTCGGTGTGCGTGAAGGTCACGACATCGTTTCCGGTGCTGCCGGTGATCGTCTCGACGTTGATCGCCGAGAGCGAGCTCGTGCCGGTCCCGAGTTGCAGAGTGTCGGACCCCGATCCGAGGTCGATCGTGACGCCGTTGACCGGCCCGTTGAGGATCAGCGTGTCGTCGCCGGTGGTGCCGGTGATGCTTTCGATGTTGGTCGCCGTGATCGTGTTGGTGCCGGCGAAGAGCTGCAGCGCGTCGCTGCCCGACCCGAGATCGATCGTTACGCCGCTGACCGTGCCGGTGAAGGTGAGGGTATCGGCTCCGGTCGTCCCGAGGATGGTTTCGACGTTGATCGAGGAGAAGGTGTTGACGCCGAGGGCGAGCTGCAGCGTATCGGTACCCAAGCCGAGATCGACCGCGACGCCGCTGATCGTGGCACCTAGCGTGAGGATATCGGCGCCAGTGCTGCCGGTGATCGCCTCGACGTTGAGAACGGTCAGCGAGCTGATGCCGGTGCCGATCTGCAGGGTATCGGAACCGGAGCCGAGATCGATCGTCGCTCCGTTGGAGGCGGCGGTGAGGACGAGCACATCGTCGCCGGTGGTGGCGAGGACGCTCTCGACGTTGACGAGGGCTATCGAGTTGGTTCCGGCGGCGAGCTGAACCGTATCGCTGCCCGAGCCGAGGTCGATGGTGATGCCGGTCGCGGCAGTCGAGAAGGTCAGCGTATCGGCGCCGGTCGACCCCTTGAGGCTTTCGACATTGACGGCCGAGATCGTGTTGGCGCCGGCGGCGAGCTGAACGGTGTCGGAGCCAGAGCCGAGATCGATGGCGACGCCGCTGACGGTGGCACCGAGCGTTAGCATGTCGGCGCCGGTGCTGCCCTTGATCGTTTCGACGTTGAGGACGGTCAGCGAGCTGGTGCCGGTGCCGATCTGGAGCGTGTCGGAGCCCGAGCCGAGGTCGATCGTGGCGCCGTTGGCGGCGGCGGTGAGAACGAGGACGTCGTCGCCGGTGGTGGCGAGGACGCTCTCGACATTGACCAGCGCGACCGAGTTGGTGCCGGCGGCGAGCTGAACCGTATCACTGCCCGAGCCGAGATCGATGGTGACTCCGGTTTCGGCGGTGGCGAAGGTCAGCGTGTCGGCGCCGGTCGAGCCCTTGATCGTCTCGACGTTCATCGCGGTCAGCGTATTGGCGCCGGCGGCGAGGGTCAGGGTGTCGGTACCCGAGCCGAGGTCGACGGTGATGCCGCTGACCGTGGCAGTGAGCGAGAGCACGTCGGCGCCGGTCGAGCCCTTGATCGTCTCGACGTTGGCGACGTTGAGCGTATTGGTAGGGGCCGAGAGGACGAGCGTGTCGCTGCCCGAGCCGAGGTCGATCGTAGCGCCGCTGCTGGCCGCCGTCAGGGTAACGACGTCGCTCCCGGTGCCGCCGGTGATGCTTTCGACATTGGCGACCGAGACGGTGTTCGCGCCATCCGCCAGGGTCAACGTGTCGCTGCCCGAACCGAGGTCGATGGTGACACCGCTGACCGTGTTGGAAAGCGTCAGGTTTTCGGCACCGGTCGTCCCGGTGATCGCCTCGACGTTGGTTACCGAGATCGTGTTGGCGCCGGTGGCGAGGGTCAGCGTGTCGCTGCCCGAGCCGAGATCGACGGCGACGCCGCTGACCGTCGCGGTGAGGGTCAGGATGTCGGCACCGGTCGAGCCCCTGATGCTCTCGACGTTGATGGTGGCGAGCGAGCTGTTGCCGGTCGCGATCTGTAGCGTGTCGCTGCCCGAGCCGAGGTCGATCGTGGCGCCGCTGGTGGTGGCGGTGAGGACGAGGACGTCGTCGCCGGTGGTGGCGAGGACGCTCTCGACGTTGACGAGGGCAATCGAGTTGGTGCCGGCGGCGAGCTGAACCGTGTCGCTGCCCGAGCCGAGGTCGATGGTGACGCCAGTCTCGGCGGTGGCGAAGGTCAGGGTGTCGGCGCCAGTCGAGCCCTTGACGGTCTCGATGTTGGTCGCAGTCAGCGTATTGGCCCCGGCGGCGAGCTGCAGCGTGTCGCTGCCCGAGCCGAGGTCGATGCTGACGCCACTGACCGTGGCGGTGAGCGACAGGATGTCGGCACCGGTCGTGCCCTTGACGGTCTCGACGTTGACGACCGCGAGCGTGCTGGCGCCGGCTGCAACCTGCAGCGTGTCGGAGCCCGAGCCGAGATCGATCGTGGCGCCGCTCGTGGTGGCGGTGAGGACGAGGACGTCGTCGCCGGTGGTGGCGAGGACGCTCTCGACGTTGACGAGGGCGATCGAGTTGGCGCCGGCGGCGAGCTGAACCGTGTCGGCGCCCGAGCCGAGGTCGATGGTGACACCGGTTTCGGCGGTGGCGAAAGTCAGCGTGTCGGCACCGGTCGAGCCCTTGATCGTCTCGACGTTCATCGCGGTCAGCGTATTGGCGCCGGCGGCGAGGGTCAGCGTGTCGGTACCCGAGCCGAGGTCGACGGTGATGCCGCTGACCGTAGCGCTCAGCGACAGGACGTCGGCGCCGGTCGAGCCCTTGATGGTCTCGACATTCGTGATGTTGAGCGTGTTCGTCGCGGTCGCGAGGACGAGCGTATCGTTGCCCGAGCCGAGGTCGATGCTGACGCCACTGCTCGCCGTCGTGAGGGTGACGACGTCGTCGCCCGTGCCGCCGGTAATGCTCTCGACATTGGCGACCGAGGCGGTGTTCGCGCCATCCGCCAGGGTCAGCGTGTCGCTGCCCGAGCCGAGGTCGATGGTGACGCCGCTGACGGTGTTGGAAAGGGTCAGCGTGTTGGCGCCGGTCGTCCCGGTGATCGTCTCGACGTTGGTTACCGAGATCGTGTTGGCGCCGGTGGCGAGGGTCAGCGTGTCGCTGCCCGAGCCGAGATCGACGGCGACGCCGCTGACCGTCGCGGTGAGGGTCAGGATGTCGGCGCCGGTCGAGCCCTTGACAGTCTCGACGTTGGCGATGGCGAGCGAGCTGGCGCCCGTCGCAACCTGCAGCGTGTCGGAGCCCGAGCCGAGATCGATCGTGGCGCCGCTGGTGGTGGCGGTGAGGACGAGGACGTCGTCACCGGTGGTGGCGAGGACGCTCTCGACGTTGACGAGGGCGACCGAGTTGGTGCCGGCCGCGAGCTGAACCGTGTCGGCGCCCGAGCCGAGGTCGATGGTGACGCCGGTCTCGGCGGTGGCGAAGGTCAGGGTGTCGGCGCCGGTCGAGCCCTTGATCGCTTCGACGTTGGTCGCGGTCAGTGTGTTGGCGCCGGCGGCGAGGGTCAGCGTGTCGGCACCCGAGCCGAGGTCGACCGTGATGCCGCTGACTGTCGCAGTGAGCGTTAGGAGATCGGCGCCGGTCGAGCCCTTGACAGTCTCGACATTGGCGACTGCGAGCGAGCTGGCGCCGGCCGCGATCTGCAGCGTGTCAGAACCGGAGCCGAGATCGATCGTGGCGCCGCTGGTGGTGGCAGTGAGGACGAGGACGTCGTCGCCGGTGGTGGCGAGGACGCTCTCGACGTTGACGAGGGCAATCGAGTTGGTGCCGGCGGCGAGCTGAACCGTGTCGGCGCCCGAGCCGAGGTCGATCGCGACTCCGGTTTCGGCGGTGGCGAAAGTCAGCGTGTCGGCACCGGTCGAGCCCTTGATCGTCTCGACGTTCATCGCGGTCAGCGTATTGGCGCCGGCGGCGAGGGTCAGCGTGTCGGCACCCGAGCCGAGGTCGACGGTGATGCCGCTTACCGTCGCGCTCAGCGACAGGAGGTCGGCGCCGGTCGAGCCCTTGACGGTCTCGACATTCGTGATGTTGAGCGTGTTCGTCGCGGCCGAGAGGACGAGCGTATCGCTGCCCGAGCCGAGATCGATGGTGGCGCCGCTGCTGGCCGCCGTCAGGGTGACGACGTCATTGCCGGTGCCGCCGGTGATGCTCTCGACGTTGGCGACCGAGACGGTGTTCGCGCCGTCGGCCAGGGTCAGCGTGTCGGAGCCCGAGCCGAGATCGATGCTGACGCCGCTGACCGTGTTGGAAAGGGTCAGCGTGTTGGCACCGGTCGTGCCGGTGATCATCTCGACGTTGGTCGCGGTCAGCGTATTGGCGCCCGTGGCGAGCTGCAGCGTATCGCTGCCCGAGCCGAGGTCGACCGTAATGCCGCTTACGGTGGCGGTGAGGGTGAGAACGTCGGCGCCGGTCGAGCCCTTGATGGTCTCGACGTTGACGACCGCGAGGGAGCTGGTGCCGGTCGTAATCTGCAGCGTGTCGGAGCCCGAGCCAAGGTCGATGGTGGCGCCGCTGCTGCCGGCGGTGAGGACGAGGAGGTCGTCGCCGGTGGAGGTCGAGATGACATTCTCGACGTTCACGTGTGCGAGCGAATTGGTGCCGCCGACGAGGACCAGCGTGTCATTGCCCGATCCGAGGTCGACGGTGATGCCGCTGACCGTTGTGGCAAAGGTCAGCGTGTCGGCGCCGGTCGAGCCCTTGATCACCTCGACGTTGGTCGCGGTCAGCGTATTGGCGCCGGCGGCGAGGGTCAGCGTGTCGGCACCCGAGCCGAGGTCGACGGTGATGCCGCTGACCGTGGCGCTCAAGGTCAGGAGATCGGCGCCGGTCGAGCCCTTGATCGTCTCCACGTTGACGACGGCGAGCGTGCTGGCGCCGGCTGCAACCTGCAGCGTGTCGGAGCCCGAGCCGAGGTCGATCGTGGCGCCGCTCGAGGCAGCGGTGAGGACGAGGACGTCATCGCCGGTCGAGGTCGAGATGATGTTCTCGACATTGACGTGTGCGAGCGAGTTGGTGCCGGCGGCGAGGATCAGCGTGTCGCTGCCCGAGCCGAGGTCGACGGTAATGCCGCTGACCGTCGTGGCGAAGGTCAGGGTGTCGGCACCGGTCGAGCCCTTGATCATCTCGACGTTGACGGCGGTCAGCGTATTGGCGCCGGCGGCAAGGGTCAGCGTATCGCTGCCCGAGCCGAGGTCGACGGTGAGGCCGCTGACGGTGGCGCTCAGCGTCAGGACGTCGGCGCCGGTCGAGCCCTTGACGGTCTCGACGTTGGTCGCGGCCAGCGTGTTGGTAGCCGTCGCGAGGACGAGCGTGTCGTTGCCCGATCCGAGATCGATGCTGACGCCGCTGCTCGCCGTGGTCAAGGTGACGACGTCGTCACCCGTGCCACCGGTGATGCTCTCGACGTTGGCGACCGAGACGGTGTTCGCACCGTCCGCCAGGATCAGCGTGTCGCTGCCCGAGCCGAGGTCGACGACCAGGCCGCTGACGGTGTTGGAAAGGGTCAGCGTGTTGGCGCCGGTCGTGCCGGTGATGGTCTCGACGTTGGTTACCGAGA
>JAQGID010000078.1 GCA_028291405.1 Rhodospirillales bacterium
GAGCGGTTCGCCTCATCCCTGACGGACGACGGTCGATATCGCCTCCTTATCGAGGGGGTGACGGATTATGCAATCTACATGCTCGACCCGGACGGCTTGGTGGCGAGCTGGAATGCCGGGGCCCGCCGCTTCAAAGGATATGAAGAATCCGAGGTTCTCGGCACACATTTTTCGCGGTTCTACCTCGAAGAGGAACGGCGCGCTGGCGTGCCGGAGCTTGCCCTCGAGACAGCGCGGCGCGAAGGCAAGTTCGAGCGCGAAGGCTGGCGCGTTCGGAAGGACGGTAGCCGCTTCTGGGCGCATGTCGTCATCGACCCGATCCGCACGCCCGCGGGAGAGTTCGTCGGTTACGCGAAGATCACGCGGGACCTGACCGAGCGCAAGTTCGCACAGGAAAAACTCCGGCGAAGCGAGGAGCAATTCAGGCTGCTCGTGCAAGGGGTCACGGACTACGCGATCTACATGCTCGATCCGGATGGCCGGGTATCCACCTGGAATGCCGGCGCGCAGCGGATCAAGGGGTACCGTCCCGAAGAGATCATCGGCGAGCACTTTTCCCGCTTCTATACTCAGGAGGACCGGGAACGGGGCGAACCTCAGCGGGCGCTCGAAATTGCCGCGCGGGAGGGACGATACGAAAGGGAGGCTTGGCGCGTCCGCAAGGACGGCACCAGGTTTTGGACAAGCGTGGTGCTCGACGCCATCCGGGACGAGACCGGCGAGCTCATCGGTTTCGCCAAGGTCACGCGAGACATCACCGAACGAAGGGAAGCGCAACGCGCCCTCGAGGAGACCCGCGAGGCGCTGTTCCAGTCGCAGAAGATGGACTCGATCGGGCAGCTCACCGGCGGCATCGCGCACGACTTCAACAACCTGCTGATGGCGATTCTCGGCAGTCTCGCGATCGTTCGCAAACGGCTTCCCGAAGACCCGAGGATCACGCCCTTCATCGAAAACGCGGTCCAGGGCGCGGAACGTGGCGCTGCGCTGACGCAACGGATGCTCGCCTTCGCGCGTCGCCAGGATCTCAAGCCGGAGGCGATCGATGTCCCGGCCCTCGTCCGCGGAATGAGCGATCTTCTGCAGCGGTCCTTGGGACCCTCGGTGGCGTTGGAAACCCGCTTTCCGCTCAAGCTGGCGGCGGTCGAGGCCGATGCCAACCAGCTGGAGCTGGCTCTCCTCAACCTGGCGGTCAACGCTCGCGACGCGATGCCGGAAGGCGGTTCGATCATCGTCGGCGCGAGAGAGGAGAATGTCGCCGGGGGACATGCGGGCGATCTGAAGCCCGGCAATTACGTGTGCCTTTCGGTGACGGACTCCGGCAAGGGAATGGATGCTGCGACGCTCGAGCGCGCGACAGAGCCCTTCTTCACGACGAAGGGGGTCGGAAAGGGCACCGGGCTCGGTCTGGCGATGGTCCACGGAATGGCGGAGCAATCCGGAGGACGGCTTAGCCTCAAAAGTCGCGCGGGCGAAGGCACGACCGCCGAGCTTTGGCTTCCGTTGGCAAAACCAAACGGCAAGGCCGTCACCCGCGAAGATCCGCCCGTTGTACAGGGAGCCGACGAGGCAATGGAAAAGCTGTCGATCCTCGCCGTCGACGACGACGATCTCGTTCTCATGAACACGACCGCTCTCTTGGAGGACCTTGGACACACGGTGTTCGAGGCGAGATCTGGAAAAGAGGCGCTCGAGGTCCTCAGGCGGGAGAGCACCGTCGATCTCGTGATCACCGATCAGGCGATGCCCGAAATGACGGGAGTCCAGCTTGCCGCAACAATCAAGGCAGAGTGGCCGAGACTGCCGATCATCGTCGCAACCGGCTATGCGGAGTTGCCCGCGGGAGCCGGCGGCGATCTGCTGAAGCTCGCGAAACCGTTCTCCCAAAGTCAGCTGGAAGAGACTGTGGCGATTGCGACCGAGAGAGAGGATTCAAAGCGGGGGCTTCGTCGCGCCGTCCTTTAGGCAAGTCGCGATGGACTCCGCCCGTTGATGGGCTTTGCCGACTGGCAACCCGCCGCCGGATGTGGAAACCTTGCACCGGCGCGCCCGCGGCGGCGCAGCACACGGGAGGAACCACCATGGCGCGAACCGGCAAGGTCATCATCACCTGCGCCGTCACGGGGTCGATCCATACCCCGACGATGAGCCCCTACCTGCCGCTGACGCCGGAGGAGGTCGCGACGCAGGCGATCGGGGCCGCCGAGGCCGGCGCCGCGATCCTGCACCTGCACGCGCGCGATCCGCGCGACGGGCGGCCGACGCCCGATCCGGCGGTCTTCATGCGGTTCCTGCCGCGCATCAAGCAGGCGACCGACGCGATCGTGAACATCACCACCGGCGGCGGCCACGGCATGAGCCTGGAGGAGCGGCTGGCGGCGCCGCTGCGCACCTCGCCGGAGATGTGCTCGCTCAACATGGGCTCGATGAACTTCGGCCTCTTCCCGATGCTGAACCGCTACAAGGAGTTCAAGCACGACTGGGAGCGCGCCGCGCTGGAGAATTCTCGGGATTTCATCTTCCGGAATACGTTCAAGGACATCGAGTACATCCTCCAGAACCTCGGCGAGGCGCATGGCACGCGGTTCGAGTTCGAATGCTACGACGTCGGGCACCTCTATACGCTGGCGCATTTCCTCGACCGCAAGCTGGTGACGCCGCCGCTCTTCGTGCAGACGATCTTCGGGATCCTGGGCGGCATCGGCGCCGACACCGAGAACGTCACCCATATGAAGGCGATCGCCGACAAGCTGTTCGGCGATCAGTATTGCTGGTCGGTGCTGGCGGCGGGGCGGCATCAGATGCCGCTGATCACGATGGGCGCGATCATGGGGAGCAGCGTCCGCGTCGGGCTGGAGGACTCGCTGTATCTCGGCAAGGGGACGCTGGCGAAGAGCAATGCCGAGCAGGTCGGCCGCATCCGCAGCATCCTCGAGAATCTCTCGCTGGAGATCGCGACGCCGGCCGAGGCGCGACAGATGCTGGCGCTCAAGGGCGGCGACAGGGTGACGTTCTAGGCGGTCGATTTACCCTCCCCCCTTGATTTACCCTCCCCCCTTGAGGGGGAGGTCGGCAACGCGAAGCGTTGACGGGTGGGGGGTAATGTCGGCCGAGAGCGTGTTGCGTAAGACTCTTGGCGCGCTGCGCGCTGGTCCCCCCACCTGACCGAAGCCTTGGGGCTTCGGCCATCCTCCCCCTCAAGGGGGGAGGGCATTGGTCGGTGGGTCCGTCAGGAGCCGTTGCGCGATTTCTGCTCGGTGTCGACGATCGCGCGGACCTGATCGATGCCGGCCATCGCGACGACGTCGTCGTTCGCCTGGCAGGCGCGGCCTGCCTGCTCCAGCAGCGAGGCGATCTGCGCCTGTTTCTGCGGCGAGATCGCCGCCTTCTCGGCATCGCGCTTGGTGTCCTGCAGCGCCTGGCGGCATTGCGGCTGGGGCGGCGCATCGGCGGCGAGCGCCGCCCCAGCGCCGAGAGCGGCGGCGAAGGCGGCCGCCGCTGCGGTGATGAGAGTCCTGATCATGCCCGGCTAACGCGGCTCGCCGCAGGGAATTCCGCTAGGCGGCCGGCAATTCCTCGGGCGGCGTGAAGGGCAGGCCGAGCGCGGCGGCGACCGCCTGGTGGGTGATGCGGCCGCGCACGATGTTGAGGCCCCGCCGCAGATGCGGATCGTCGCGCACCGCCTGGCACCAGCCCTTGTCGGCGAGGGCGAGGACGAAGGGCAAGGTCGCGTTGTTGAGCGCGAAGGTCGAGGTGCGCGCCACCGCCCCCGGCATGTTGGTGACGCAGTAGTGGATGACGCCGGATTCGATATAGGTCGGTGCGGCGTGGGTGGTTGGTCGCGAGGTCGCGAAACAGCCGCCCTGGTCGATCGCGATATCGACCAGCACCGAGCCGGGCCGCATCCGCGCCACCATTTCGCGGGTCACCAGCCTGGGCGCGGCGGCGCCGGGCACGAGGACGGCCCCGATGACGAGATCGGCGGCGACCACCTCGCGCTCGATGTTCTCGACGGTCGAGAACAAGGTGTGGAGCTGCGCGCCGAACTGCAGGTCGAGCTCGTAGAGCCGCTGCAGCGACTTGTCGATGACGGTGACATAGGCCTCCATCCCCATCGCGACGCGGGCCGCGTTGGTGCCGGCGACGCCGCCGCCGAGGATGACGACCTTCGCCGCCGCGACGCCCGGCACGCCGCCGAGCAGGATGCCGGCGCCGCCCTGCTCCTTCTCCAGGCAATGGGCGCCGACCTGCACCGACATACGGCCGGCGACCTCGCTCATCGGCGCCAGCAGCGGCAGGCCGCCGCGCGCGTCGGTCACGGTCTCGTAGGCGATGCCGATCACGCCCGCGCGCAGCAGCCCCTCGGTCTGCGCCTTGTCGGCGGCGAGGTGGAGATAGGTGAAGAGCAGCTGACCCGGGCGGAGGAACGCGATCTCGCCGGGCTGCGGCTCCTTCACCTTCACGATCATCTCGGCGCGGGCGAAGACCTCGGCCGCGGTCGCGACGATCTCGCCGCCGACCGCGTGATAGGCGTCGTCGTCGAAGCCGATGCCGCTGCCCGCACCGGTCTCGACGAGCACCTCATGGCCGTGGTGCACCAGCTCGCGGACGCTGCCGGGCACGAGGCCGACGCGATACTCCTTGGTCTTGATCTCCTTCGGAACGCCGACGCGCATCTGTCGCCCTCGCCTGCCGGTCAGCGCCCGCCCGCTATTTCTTGGCGCGCCACGTGAATACCGATGACGTCGCGTAGTTCCACACCGCCCCCACGACCGCGCCGGCGACGCCCGCCAGCCACCAGGATTGATCGGCCTTGAAGACATAGGCGGCGATGCCGACGTTGCCGATCGCCCCGACGCTGCAGACGACGTAGAACGAGACGAGGCCGCGCAGCAGACGCCAGCCCTTGAGGCGGCGGTCGCGGTAGGTGAACCAGTTGTTGAGGAAGAAATTCGAGGTCATCGCAGTCATCGTCGCCGCCGCCTGCGCCGCCGCGAAACCGATTCCGCCAAGCTTGAGAAGCGTCCCGAGCGTCGCCAGGTGTACGACGAGGCCAAGGCCTCCGATGATCGCGAAGAGCGCGAACCGCACCGGGACGATATGGCCGATCAGCTTGTCGAGCAGCAGGAGGATGTATTCCCATGCGACCAGCGAATCGAGCTTGCTCTCGCCGTGCAGGCGCGAGCGGAAGCGATAGGGCAGCTCCTTGAAGGCCAGGGGCCGCGGCGCCGAGGCGAAGAGATCGAGCAGGATCTTGAACCCTTGGCCCGAGAGGCCGCGCATCGCATCCTCGAAGGCCTCACGCCGCACCATGAAGAACCCGCTCATCGGATCCTGCAGATCGGCCTTCACGACGAGGCGCGCGAGGCGGGTCGCGAGGCCGCTGATCCGGACCCGCGCCGCGCCGAAGTCGCCGAGATCGCCGCCGGCGACGTGGCGGCTGCCGACGACGATGTCGAGCCCCTCGCCCTTGAGCGTCGCCAGCATGGAAGGCAGCAAGGACTCGTCGTGCTGCAGATCAGCGTCCATGACCGCGATGAAGGGCGAGGCGCTCGCCAGCGCGCCCTCGATGCAGGCGGTCGAGAGGCCGCGCCGGCCGAGCCGTTGGACGCAGCGGATATGGGGCTTGCGGCGCGCCAGCTCGCGGATCGCCGCTGCGGTGCCGTCCTGGGAATCGTCGTCGACGAAGATCGCCTCCCAGTCGACGCCATCGAGCGCCGTCTCGAGGCGCTGGACGAGCGGCGCAATATTGTCACGCTCGTTGAACGTCGGGACGACGACGGTGAGCTCGGCCGGCAGGGCGAAAGGCCGGGCCTGGGCGTCGAGCCGGGGGCGGGAGGCGGAAGAGGTTTCGTTCACTATCGCCGCACTATAGCGCCGCCGGTTCGGCGGGCAAGCGGGGTGAAGCTCCGGCCGCGGCGGCAAATCGCGCACACGGCCGGCGCGGGATCACTGCTGCCGCCAAACCTTTGGTTTAAAAGCAACCAAATGATAACGAATTCGTGCGCACGCTTCGCTGCACCGAACTCTCGGCCGCCCTGCACGTTCGATTGGGGTTCTCAGTGATGGTTAACGGGCGGCTTGCCGCTCGCGATCCTGCCGACTAAGGTGCGCATGCCGCGCGGTGCTGGCGTCGAGTGAACGGTGGAAAATCTCCTGGGGTGCCGATTGGGCGGCGCCCCGCCGAAGAAGCGAGTGAAAGAAATGCGAGCCAGCGGATTTAGCCGTGGCCTCCGGGCTGCCACCCTGTCGGTCAGTCTTGCCCTTGCCGCCTGCGCAACCGGGCAGGCGCCGGGCGCCGAGGAGGACCCTTATCAGGTCAACGATCCGCTCGAGCCGATGAATCGCGCAATCTTCTCGTTCAACGACACCGTCGACACCTATGTCCTCCGGCCGGTCGCCCAGGGCTATCACGACTACATCCCCGTCCCGGTGCAGAGCTCGGTCCGCAACTTCCTCAACAATCTGCACGAGCCGATCGTCTTCGCGAACGATCTCCTGCAGGGCCGCCCGGCCGACGCGGGCAACGATCTCGCTCGCCTCGCGCTGAATTCGACGATCGGGCTCGGCGGCATCTTCGACGTGACGGCGGGGGGCGGCAACACCTATCACGACGCCGATTTCGGCCAGACCTTCGGCGTCTGGGGCGTGCCCGACGGGCCGTATCTCGTGCTGCCGATCTTCGGTCCCTCGAACCCGCGCGACACCGTCGGCCTGATCGCCGGCTCGTTCGCCGACCCGGCCGACGCGGTCGCGGCGGCGCACAACGCCTGGATTCCGATCTTCGCACGCGGCATCGTGGATGGAATCGACACGCGTTCGCGTTATCTTGGCACCTTGGACCGCATCAAGAGCACGTCACTCGACTATTATGCCACGATCCGCAGCCTCTCGCGCCAACGCCGCGCCGCGGAAATCCGGCATGAAGAGTCGAACGCGCTCGCGCCCGATTTCTCGCCCCAGCAAGGCACGAAATAGGCAACACCAGAAAGACGAGAGCCGTTCATCATGACTTTCCGCTTCCCAGTCCGCCTTCTTGGCTTGTTGCTGTTCTGCGGCGTTCTCGCAGCGCCATTCGCCGGCCGCGCCGCCCCGGCGAACGATCCCGCCGCTTTCGTCGCGGATCTCGGCAAACGGGCGATCGACGTCCTGACATCGAAGCAATCGGAGGCGGCGCGCGAGAAGGAATTCCGCAAGCTGTTCGACGAGGGCTTCGACCTGCAGGCGATCGGCCGCTTCGTGCTCGGGCCTTACTGGCGCACCGCGACCGAGCAGCAGCGCCAGGAGTTCCTGAAGCTTTTCGAGACCTACGTCGTCCATTCCTACGCGGTCCGCTTCAGCGAGTACTCCGGCCAGCAGCTCAAAGTCCTCGGCTCGCGGCCGCAGGGCGACGACGCGGCCGTCGTGCAGAGTCAGATCATCCAGCCGGAGGGCCAACCGCCGATCAAGGTCGACTGGCAGCTGAACAAGACCCCGCAGGGTTACAAGATCACCGACGTCAATGTCGAAGGCGTCAGCATGGCGATCACGCAGCGCCAGGAGTTCGCCTCGATCATCCAGCGCAACGGCGGCCAGCTCGACGCGCTGCTGAAGCTGCTGCGCGAGAAGACCGGCCAGGCGGCCTGATCCGACCGGCTGTCATAAGAAAGCCCGCTGCGATCGCTGATCGCGGCGGGCTTTTCTTTTCCGAGCAGAACCTTGCGCCCGCCGGGATAGGTCTTGCCCAGCCCCTTCATGACGTAGATGTACTGATAGGCGGCCGTCGGTGCTCGGACTTTCGGGGCGCGTCGTGGGATGCCGCTTTCTAGCGAAAGCGGGCGTCGAGCGCAATCGAGGCAGCGCCGATCGGCGTCGGCCGAACGGCGTGTCCCGGACGTTACGCGCGCGCCGCGCTCAGGCTTGCATCCGTTCCGTGGCGCGGACCGCCGTGCTGAAGCTCGCTCGCGATGTCGCAGAGCTTGGCGATGAAGGCGGCCCAATTGAGGCGTTCGTCGGCGGCGCGGCGCGCTGCGATCGCCATCGCGAGATAGCGGCCGCGGTCGCGGTAGCTATCGACGATCCAGTCCGCGGATAATCCCGGCGGCGCGTCCGGCGCCAGCGCTAGGCCCCATGGCTCGCCGCCGATCATGTCGGCCACCCCGCCGACCGTCGTCGTCACGACCGGAAGCCAGTGCGCCGCCGCTTCGCTGATCGCCATCGGGGTGCAGTCGGCACGGGTCGGCAGGACGAAGAAGTCGGCCTCGCGCAACAACTGCTCGAGACGCGCCGCCTCGCCGGCGATCTTCTTCGACAGTACGCCATGCGGCCGAACGAAGTCGGCACTCCCATCCGGCGGCCGGCACCCGACGACGTTGAGCTCGACCGGCAGGCCGCGCGCCGCAACCTCACGGGCGATCGCGACCGCGCCATCGCCGCCCTTGCGCCGCCAGTCGAAGCCGATGAACAGCAGCCGGCAGGGGCCGCGGCCGCGCCGCGCGATCAACCCCTCGAACTCGGCCGGGCTCGGCACGGCGGAAAGATTGGCACCGAAGGAGCAGGCGGTCACCTTGGCGGATGCGATTCCATAGTCGCGCACAACGCTCTCCGCGGCCCAGCGGGACGACATGATCACATGGTCGCAGTTGATGAAGCCGAGCCGATCGAGCTCGTAACCGCCGGCGATCGTCTCTCGGGGCACGCGATGCCGCTCCATACCGGGATAGAAATCCAGCAGTTGGTGCCACGTCGCGTCGTGCATCACCAGCAGCGGCGCCGGCGTCTCGACATAGGCGGCGTCCGGCGGGTAGATCGTGACGACGGCATCGACGCGACCGATCCGCCGGAGCAGCGCGTTCGCCTGCGTAGCCCGGGCCTGCATCACCGCCGGGTTCCGGTCGATCTCATAGGTCTGCCCGAAGAAGCGACGGTAGACGCCGGCCTTGACGCGATCGCGCAAGGTCGTCTGCGGCTCGAGCGGCCCCAGCGCCGTGACCTGGTGGCCGAGCCGGCGGAGATTCTCGACGAAATGCCGCGATGTGCCGGAAAAGAACGCTTCGTCTTCCGGCGACATGCTTCCGAGAACGACAAAGTGCATCCGGCGATCTTTCCCCCGACCACGCCACCAAGTCGCGCATACGTCGACGATCGTCCGGGTCGGCGCCTTGTAGCCGGGTTCGATGACAAATTGACCATGTCGGCCGCAACTCAATCTGGGGTTTTCTGCCCCTGCAGCGCCTTTGAGAATCAGGCAACAATAATCGCAGAGGGATTATCGGTCGGAATTGAAGGATTGCCTCTCGCAGGGAGCTATTTACCCTACGTTACCT
Organism: Rhodospirillales bacterium; assembly: GCA_028291405.1. GTDB lineage: Bacteria > Pseudomonadota > Alphaproteobacteria > ATCC43930 > CGMCC-115725 > URHD0088. The sequence goes on from JAQGID010000078.1 coordinate 9,306, forward strand.
CAACGCCGATCGTCCGTCGCGCCGCTTCGATCTCGCCAACAATGAGCGCTCGCAATCCTGCCTGGGGTGAGACTCAGTTAGACTAGCGCCGAGCGTTCGAGAAACGACAAAGCCCGCCACGATCGGTCGATCGCGGCGGGCTTTCCTTTTCCGAGCAGGCGAATGAGCGGCGCTGCTAGGCGCGGGTCAGCGGCTTGTACTTGAGGCGGTGCGGCTGGTCGGCCGCGGCGCCGAGCCGCTTTTTCTTATCGGCCTCATAATCCGCATAGTTGCCCTCGAACCAGACGACCTCGCTGTCGCCCTCGAAGGCCAGGATATGTGTCGCGATACGGTCGAGGAACCAGCGGTCATGGCTGATCACCACGGCGCAGCCGGGATACTCGATCAGCCCGTCCTCGAGGGCGCGCAGCGTATCGACGTCGAGATCGTTGGTCGGCTCGTCGAGCAGCAGCACGTTGGCGCCTTGCTTCAGCATCTTGGCGATGTGGACGCGGTTGCGCTCACCGCC
>JAQGID010000101.1 GCA_028291405.1 Rhodospirillales bacterium
GTCGGGAAATGCCGGTAGAGGGTCCCGATGCCAACGCCGGCCCGCCGGGCAATGTCTTCGAGCGATGCGTCGACGCCCTTCGCGGCGAAGGCCGCGGCGGCCGCTTCGATGAGTCTATCGTGGTTGCGCCGGGCATCGGCGCGCTCTTTTTTCTGACCCGGGCGCGGCATCTCCCCCTTCGAATCGCCAGCCAATGCCGAGTTTCCCATTTCAGTCGGGCTTGAACCGCGACGGGCGAGCCCCAAATTTACGAAACGGAGGCGCCTCCGGATACGGAACCGCGCTGTTCCGAGGTCGTTTTTCCAAGGCGCCTAGCATGCCATGTCTCGCTCATCTTGCAAGGACGTCGCCGCGGTCCCGCCGCAGCGCCGCATCCCGCGAGCCATTCGACTTTCAGCGGAGCCCCAGCCCATGACGCAGCCGATCACCCTGACCCTCGATATCAACGGCCGAACCCGGACGGTCGCCCTCGAACCGCGCGTCACGCTGCTCGACGCGCTGCGCGACCATCTCGCGCTGAACGGCACGAAGAAGGGCTGCGACCAGGGCCAGTGCGGCGCCTGCACGGTCCACGTCGACGGCGCGCGGGTGCTCGCCTGCCTGACGCTCGCCGCCCAGGTCGAGGGACGGCAGATCACGACGATCGAAGGACTCGCCGGAGCGGACGGCGGGGTTCATCCGGTGCAGACGGCCTTTCTCGAGCGCGACGCCTTCCAATGCGGCTATTGCACGCCGGGGCAGATCATGTCCGCGGTCGCCTGCATCCGCGAGGGCCACGCCGGATCGGATGCCGAGATCCGCGAGTACATGTCGGGCAATCTCTGCCGCTGCGGCGCCTATCCGCACATCGTCGCGGCGGTTCGCGACGTCGCGGGGGCGGCGTCGTGAGGGGCTTCTCCTATCTCCGCCCCGGCTCGCCGGACGAGGCGCGTGAGGCGGCGCGCGATCCATCCGCGGCATTCCTGGCCGGCGGCACGACTCTGCTCGATCTCGCGAAATGCGGCGTCGCCGAGCCGGAGCGCGTCGTCGACATCACGCATCTCTCCGGCCTCGCGACGATTACCGTCGGCGACGACAGAATTACCCTCGGCGCGCTGGCGACGATGAGCCGCGTCGCCGACGAGGCCGACATCCGCACCCATTGTCCCGCCGTCGCCGAAGCCCTGTCGCAGGCGGCCTCGGCGCAGATCCGCAACATGGCGACGATCGGCGGCAATCTGATGCAGCGGACGCGCTGCGCTTATTTCCGCGATCCCGCGACCTTCCCCGCCTGCAACAAGCGGGCGCCAGGGTCGGGTTGCGCGGCGATCGGCGGCGCGGTCCGCAACCATGCGGTGCTCGGCGTCAGCGAATCCTGTATCGCGACATATCCCGGCGATCTCGCGACGGCGCTCGTCGCCTTCGACGCCGTCGTCCATGTCGGCGAGCGGCGCATCGCGGCCGACGATTTCTTTCTCCTGCCCGGAGCGACGCCGGATCGCGAGCATCCGCTGGAGCCCGGCGAGATGATCACCGCGATCGCGATCCCAGCATCGCCGGCGGCGCGGCGCTCGACCTATCTCAAGATCCGCGACCGCCAGTCCTACGAGTTCGCCGCGGCGAGCGCGGCCGTCGGTCTCGAGCTCGCGGCGGACGGTCGAACGATCCGTGACCTCCGCGTCGCCCTCGGCGGCGTCGCGACAAAGCCGTGGCGCGCCCGTGGCGTCGAGGATGCGCTGCGCGGGAAAATCTTCGAGCCGGAGACGGTGAAGCGCGCCAGCCTTGCCGCCATGGAGGGTGCCGTCGACCACGGCGCCAACCGCTTCAAGATCGATCTCGCGCCGCGCGTCGTCGCGCGCGCCATTCTGACTCTGGGAGGCCTGGCATGACCGGCACCGACACGAAGACCAAGCATGGCGACGCATCCGACGGCAGCAGCAACTCGCTCGGCGCGCGGCTGTCGCGCTTCGACGGGCCCGATAAGATCCGCGGCGCGGCGCGCTACGCGCTGGAGAATCATCCGGCGAACCTCGCCCATGCCGTGATCGTGCAGAGCACGATCGCCGCCGGCACGGTCCGCGCCATCGACGTCGCGGCGGCACAGGTGGCGCCCGGCGTGCTGCTCGTCCTGACGCCCGACAATGCCTTGCATCTCGATTCCGCATCGAACTGGCTCGGCGCGCCGCCACCCGATGCCCCGTACCTCCCCCTCGCCCGCACCGTCACCTTCAACGGCCAGCACGTCGCTGCCGTCGTCGCCGAGACGCTCGAGCAGGCGATCGAAGCGGCGTCGCTCATCCGCATCACCTATGACGCGACGGATGCGATACCCGATTTCGACGATCCCCGCGCCGGCGAGGGACAGCCAATGGATCCGATGAAGATCGACTGGGGCGATGCGGAGACGGCCTTCGCCGCCGCCCCCGTGCGCATCGAGGAGACCTATCGGACGCCGCGCGAATACAACGTGCCGCTGGAGCCGCATGGGCTTGTCGCGCAATGGGACGGCGACGCGCTCACCATCTGGGAGCCCAGCCAGTGGATCGACGGCATGGCGCGCACCTATGCCGAATGGTTCGCGATCCCCTTCGACAAGGTGCGGATCGTCTCGCCCTATGTCGGCGGCGGCTTCGGCTCGAAGGCGCTCGCCTGCGCGCATGGCGCGATCGCGATCATGGCGGCAAAGATGGTCGGCCGCCCCGTCAAGCTCGCGGTCACGCGGCCGCAGAGCTTCACCGCCTTCGGCGGCCGGCCGGCGACACGTCAGACGATCGCGCTCGGCGCTACCCGCGAGGGCAAGCTGCTCTCGATCGTACACCGCGGGGATAACGAGACCTCGGTCGACGGGTTTGCCGTCGAGCCGCTGGGTGCGGTCACCGCGCTGATGTACGCGACCGCGAATCTCTCGTCGCGGCAGAATATCGTGCCAGTCAATACGGTGCTGCCCGGCCCGCTCCGCGCCCCCGGCGAGAATCCCAGCGCCTTCGGCATCGAGAGCGCGATCGACGAGCTCGCCTACGCGGTCGGCGCCGATCCGCTGGCGATCCGCCTGCTGAACTATGCCGAAGAGGATCCGCACGCCCGCAAGCCCTGGTCGACGCGGCAATTGCGCGAGGCCTTCGCGGTAGGAGCCGAGCGTTTCGGCTGGTCGCGGCGGACGCCGGCGCCACGGTCAATGCGCGAGGGCAATCAGCTGATCGGCTGGGGCGTCGCCGCCGGCACCTACCCGGTTCGCCGCACCGCCGGCGAGGCCCTCGTCCGCATCCTCGCCGACGGCACCGTCGAGGTCGCGAGCAGCAGCATCGACATGGGCACCGGCACCTATACGATCCTCGCCCAGACCGCAGCCGACGCGCTCGGCGTCGCACCCGACCGCGTCCGCGTGAAGCTCGGCGATTCTTCCCTGCCGCGCGCCCCGGTCGCGGGCGGCTCGCAACTCGCCAATCTCATGACCGGCGCCGTCCACAAGGCGGCCCTCGCGGCGCGCGACGAGCTGATCGGACTCGCCATCAACCATCCGAGCTCGCCTTTTCGCGACGTCCAGGCCAATACGCTCGTCATCGCCGACGGCCGCATCGCCGCGCCGCGCGGCAACGGACCCGCCGTCCCGATCGCCGAGCTGATGCGCAAGATCGGCCGCGAGCAGATCGAGGTCTTGCGGGACACGCTGCCCGAAGCTTCGCGCAGCGACGAGGATCGCTACAAGAATTTCACGACCGTCGCGACGATGCGCTCGCCGACGGATGGCGACTATTCGCTGCACAGCTGGTGCGCGCATTTCGTCGAGGTGCGCGTCGACGCCGATTTCGGCACGGTCCGCGTCTCGCGCGTCGTCTCGGGCATCGATTCCGGGCGCGTCTACAATCCGAAGCTGGCCGAGAGCCAGTGGCAGGGTGGCATCATCATGGGCATCGGCCAGGCACTGCTCGAGGAAGGCATCGTCGACCGCCGCCACGCCCGCGTCGTCAACAACAACCTCGCCGATTATCTCATCGCGACGAACGCCGACATTCCGGACATCGAGGTGATCTCGGTCGGCATTCCCGACCCGCACGCCTCGGCGCTCGGCGGCAAGGCGGTCGGCGAGCTCGGCATCGTCGGCGTCGCTCCGGCGATCGCCAACGCCGTCTATCACGCAACAGGCCGACGCATCCGAGAGCTGCCGATCACCCTCGACAAGCTGATGTAGGGCGGCCTCGGTCGCGGCGGCGGCTCAGCGTCTTCTTACGGGACGTATTGAGCCTCACCGTTGCCGTAAGACCAGTTCTCTTTCTTCACCTCGACGAGGTTGATGACGACGTCCTCGCGACGCTGCCCGACGCGCTCGTGCAGCCCGTCGGCGACAGCCTTGTAGAACGCCTGCTTCAGCTCCACCGTCCGGCCTTCGTTGAGCGTCACCTGGATCAGGATCGCATCCTCGGTCCGTCGGATGCCGAGATAGGTCGGATCGATGACGAGGCCGCCGCTCGAATGCTCCGAGATGACCTGGAAACGATCATCCTTCGGGGCATTCAGCACCTCGACCAGGACAGTATAGATGACGTCGCCAACGGCGTTGCGATAGTCGGCGGACTTGCCGACGGGAAGGTCGATGCGGGCGAGCGGCATTGTCATCTCCTTTCGCGCTTGTGGACCGCAAGCTCCTATTCCGCCAGCCGTGCGTTAGCAATGGTACAATCGGCACGGCGGCATCGGTTCTGTGTCGCCGGCGAGTTCACTCTCTTTGAATAGCCGGCTGATGACGGCGTCGCGTCTCTCCGACAGTCTCCTGCCGCCAAGACGCCATGCTCTCCCACACGCCGTCGCGACGGATCAGCGCATGGAAGAGCGCGGCTCCGAGATGGGCGAGGATGGTCGCGAACAGCAGCAGCGCGAGATCCGTGTGCAGCTGGCGCAGCCAGGCGTAGAGGATCACGCTGTGCGGCAGAATCGGCGGCAGCTGCAGCGTCCCGTAGAGAACGATCGGATAGCGCTCCGCCGAGAGCATGCCCCAGCCGACCAGCGGCATCGCGAGCATCAGCGCGTAGAGCAGGAGATGCGAGGCCTTGGCGGCAAGACGCTGGGCGACCGGCAGCGTATCGGGGAGCGCCGGCGGCGGCTTGATCAGCCGGTTGACGATGCGGATCACAGCGAGCACGAGGATGGCGATCCCGAGGGGCCTATGGATAGCAACGAGAAACCGGTAGCGCTCCGACACCGAGGCCGCCATGCCGATGCCGATGAAGAGCATCGCGAGGATCATCGCGGCCATCGCCCAATGCAGCAGCCGGGACTGCAGCGAAAAACGCGCGCCGTGGCCGTTCATGATTGTCCTCCCGTCTGCACTTCCTGCGGGGTCACCGCGCTGGGCGACTTCTCCCGCGCCTCGCCGGCCGCAGGGTGAACGACCGCGCATAGGCCGCCGACCGGGCGCTGAGCAGCGGATCGTCGGACGGCGCGATCCCGGACGGCAGCACCATCGGGTCGTAGTTGACCGCGGTACAGTCGCCGCCGTCCTCGCCCGAGACCTGATCGATCGTCACCGTGCCGGCATCGATCTGCTTGCGGCCCTCGGGCCAGGGCAGCGTCGCGTCGTCGGTCGGATCGCCTGGCGCGCCGATCGTGACGACCAGCCGCCATTGCAGCGGATGGCGCCGGATCTCGGCGATCAGCGCGTCGAAAAGGTAGTTCTTGTCTCCCGCCGCCGCCTGCGCCGCGCTCTCCGCCACGAATGGCTGCAGCGGCACCGTCGACCAGCGGACCGGCACCGAGGCACCGTCGGCACCGATGAAGCGGAAGGCATCGAGGCCGTTGAAGGTCGAGTTCGCGAAGCCGGAGGAGACCGGCCGTTTCCCGATGATCGCCAGCGCACGGACGGTCTCGGGATGGCGCGACAGGAATTCCTGCATGCGCGCAGGATCGGGCTTGCCGGTCGCCGGATCGGGACTGCCGGCGAGCAGCTGCTCGTAGAAGCCCTTTGCCGAGTTCACTGCGAAGACCGGAATGTTGTTCATGCCGGTCCGCCATTCCTCGCCGCCCGGCGGCAGGAAACGCAGCGCCATGCTGCGAACCGTCGCCGGCGCGTCCACCTGGAAGGGCATCCCGCCGGCGAGGGCGAAACGTCCGACCACCTTCACCCGACCCGGCCGGAAAACCGCAGCCTTCGACAGCGGCGCCGCCTGCCCGCTGCTGTCGAACCAGCCGGTGACGCAGACTCCCTTCGCGTGGTTGCGGCGGAAGCCGGGATGGCTGCCATTGGCTTCGCCGAAGCCCGCCATCATGCGGTCCTGCGTCAACCGGCCGGGCGAAAGAAATCCGCCGACCCCGGCGAATGCGGCGACGGCGCCCAGCAACACGGCGCCGATCGCCGCCAGCCGAACGATGACCGCGCCGATCGGCAGCGCCCTCTTGCCACCGCCGGTCGAATCTCCCGCGTCACCTGCCATGCCCGTCTCCTTCGCGATGACGGACGAGAAATGGGGATGGATTCGCCGTTTCCGATATCCGCTACACCGCGGCGAAGGGTTGCGACGGTCAATGAAGCGAGGCTTGCGCTCTTCCTGCAGGGCTGCCGACCAGGCACGATCCGCGGCCACTTCGAGGGCGATCTGTCGTTTCTGCCCTCGCGCGACAGGCCGGGATGAGCGAGCGCAGTTTCAGCCGGCACTACGCCGAGGCAACCGGTCTGATGCCGTCGCGCGCCGTCGAACGCCTGCGCCTGGAAGCCGCCCGGCGTTTGCTCGCCGCCAGGCGGCTGCCGGTGAAGCGCATCGCCGCGCGGTGCGGCTTCGGCTTAGAGGAGACGATGCGCCGCAGCTCATCCGGCTGCTCGCCGCGAGGCCGCAGGACTGCCGGGCCAGGTTCAGCGCCTGATTCGATCCCTCGCCGCCGACGCGGCGCCCGTCTCGGCGGCGCTCAGGCGAGCGATTCCACCTGGTCCGCGCGCCGTGGCATGGGCCGGGCGCCGACGATCTCCTCGACCAGCTCGGCGATCCTGTCGAGAGCGTTACAGCGCGCGAAATCATCCCGGAGAGCATGTGCGTTTCGGCGGTACTGCGGATCGGTCAGTATAGTGCGGACCGCAGCGCCGACCTGCTGCGCCGTCGGCCGACCTGTTCCGAGATTGATGCCCACCTTCTTCCAGGCGACCCGGGCGGCGACTTCCGGCTTCTCCTCGCTGTCGCCGGCGACGACGAGCGGAACGCCCAGGCTGAGCGCGTGGCTGACCGCGCCATAGCCGCCGTTGGTCACGAGCACCACCGCCTTCGGCAGCAGGTGATCGAACGGCAGGAACATCGCCGCGCGCGCGTTTCCCGGCAATGCCCCCGGCAACGCCGAGAGCGGCGCTCCTCCAGTAGTCGCGACGACCGTCACGTCCTCCCGTGCCAGCGCCGCCAATGTCGGACCGACGAGTTGCCGGAAGTCGGTGTTCTGCACGGTTCCCTGAGTCACGACGATGACAGGCCCTGGCACATCGAGATCGCGCCACCACGAGGGCGGAACGAAATTCGTGGTGCGCGGCGGCACCATCGGACCGACGAAGCGGACGTTGTCCGGCAGTTCTCTGCGCGGGTATTCGAACGCTTGCGTCGTCGGCTGCAGATAGAGATCGGGCAGCCTCACCATGCTGTCGAAGAGGTTGGCCGATAGCCGCGGCGATCCGATCCTGACGAGAACGTCGTTGAAATGCTGTTGAACCGGACGGAAGACGGTCTCGTCAAGATATTGGGCGAGCGCCGCGTTACGCATGCGGTCTTCCGGCGATGCGGGGGGCGGAAGCGCCGTCCCGAACGGCGCGGCGTCGACGCTCGACACGGCGAGCGGCGAGACGCCGATGGAGACGATCGGCAGGCGCTTGTCGCGTGGACCGAGGAGGAGCGGAAAGGCGCCGCACAGCATCGCGTCGATGATGATCACATCGGCCGCGAAGCTGTCGAGTATATCGCGGATGCCGGCCGCCTGCCCGGGAATCGCATCGGCGAAGAGGTGCTGCAGCGCGAATGCGACTTGTGCCGGACCCGGCGCGATCTTGCGCCGTTCGGGAAAATGCTCGTCGAGGCGCCGGTAATCGTGGTCGACGTCGGGTCGAAACGGCACGAAGCGGGCGCCGGCCGCCTCCGCTCTCTCACCGAACAGGCTGGCGGTATGGACGACGACCTCATGACCGCGGTCGGCGAGGTGGCGCACGGCCATGAGCAAGGGCAGGACGTGACCCGGCACGGCCGTGACTGCGACAAGAATACGTGCCATCTGCGTTTCCTCCTGAGTGCGACGCTGGAAGGCCCTTCTTCGACTGCGGCGCTCACGCCGGAAGGAAACCCGCCTCGCGTTCCCGCGCGGCCGCGGGAGACGGGCTGAGCGGAGCGCGAATGCCGAGACCGAGGAGATAGCGTTGAAGAAGCGCCGCATCGACGGGGCCGATCGTGGCATCGACCGTCTCGAGTCGCGCGCGCGTGACGTCGGAGAAAACCGGCGGGTATTCGGCTGCTCCATTGTGCTTCGCAACGATCGAGAGAACGGCCGCGAGACTATCGTCGCAGGTCTCGGCAAGGCGCGTTCGCGCGAGATCCATCCAGCGATCCACCGGCACCCGGTCGAGCCGGAGGCCGAGCCGTTCGAATGCCGCCGGCACGTCGCGCAGATGAAGTGGCGCGCCGCTCAAGAGATGATGGACGTTTCCCATCGATGCATCATTGCGCGACAGGCGGACGATTGCCCGGGCGACGTCGTCTGCCGGCGTGAGGTTGAGGGGAAGGTCGAGATCGGGTATCGCCTCGAGATCGGCATAGATCCGAACGAGGCGCCAGATGAGATCCGTTTCGTTGCAGATCGCGTGCAGCCGGTCCCCGGTCACGGCGGCGAGACGGTAGATCGCGACGGGAAGGCCGCGCGCCTGCGCCTGCCGGGCCAGCGTGTCGCCGACCCATTTGCTCTGGCTGTAGGCACCGACGAGACCGCGCCACGAGCGAAGATCCGAGCTCTCGGAGATCGGGTCCCGCCCGGAAGTGTGGTCGATCACGGCCATCGTCGACACGTAATGCAGGCTCTTCGGACGGCCGCGCGCGGTCCAATCGAGCAGCGTCACCACGCTGTCGACGTTCGCCGGCTTCAGCGCCGTATAGTGGCGGAGGAAATCGACGTCGGCGCCGCAGTGATAGATGGCGCCGCACTCGTGCCGCACGACGCGCGCTCCGCCTTCGCCAAGCCCCAGTCCCGCATGCCCGAGATCGCCCGTGAGGAGGTCGATCCGGTTCTCGTCCCAGGCGGCGGAAAGCCCTCGCTGGTCGAGCGCTCGGCGCAACCTGAGCATCGCCGCTTGCGGGCTCGCACCCCGGACATGACAGAAGACGCGCGCATCCGTCTCGCGCAGCAGCGTTGCGAGCAGGTGGCTTCCGACGAAGCCGGTCGCGCCGGTCAGGAAGATCCGATCGGCATGCAGCGGCGGGCGCTCGCGATGTGGCTTTATATGCTCGGGCAGGACTGCGTCGCGCGAGAGGTCGAGTACCTCGGCCGAGCCGAGCCCGCCGTCGAGAAGCGCAGCGAGCTCCCGCACTACCGGCGCGGTATAGACACCTGTGATCGGGAAGTCCGGCTGCATTCGTTCGCGAATGCGCCCACCGAGACGAACGGCCAGCAGCGAATGACCGCCGAGCTCGAAGAAATCGTCATCGATGCCGACCCGGGGAACACCGAGCGTCTCGGCGAAGAGGGCACAGAGGATTTCCTCGCGCGGCGTTCTCGGCGCGCGAAATGTTGCGCCTTGCGCCGTGACATCGGGCGCGGGCAATGCCTTGCGGTCGAGCTTGCCGCTCGGCGTCAAGGGCAGCCGGTCGAGCATGACGAAGGCTGCCGGCAGCATGTAGGCGGGCAAGGATTGCGCAAGATGGCGGCGGAGATCCGCCGGCTCGGGGGCGTCCGATGCGGCGGGCACGACGTAGGCGACGAGGCGTCGATCGCCTGACGCGTCGTCGCGGGCGATGACAGCCGCCTGCGCGACGCCGGTATGGTCGGCAAGCGCCGCCTCGATCTCGCCGAGCTCGATGCGGAAGCCGCGGATCTTGACCTGATGATCCGCGCGGCCGAGAAATTCGAGCGTCCCCGCCTCCCGCCAGCGAACGAGATCGCCCGTCCGGTACATGCGGCCGCCCGAATGGTCGAACGGGTTGGCGACGAAGCGTTCGGCGGTAAGGGCGGGACGATCGAGATAGCCGCGCGCGAGGCACGGACCGGCGATATAGAGCTCTCCGGCGACGCCGACCGGCACGGGCTGCAGCCCCTCATTGAGGACATAGACGCGGACGTTGCGGATCGGCCTGCCGATCGGCGGAGCGGCGGCGCCAGAGAGCGGCATGCTCATCGCGGTGCAGATCGTCGTCTCCGTCGGCCCGTAGGCGTTGACCATCCGGCGGCCCGCCGACCAGCGGCCGACGAGGTCCGCCGGGCAGGCATCGCCGCCGACGACCAGCGTCGTCAAGTGCTCGAACCCGCCGGCCGGCACGCTGGCGAGCGCCGCCGGGGGAACGAGGGCATGGCTGACGGCGTAACGGGTCAGCACCTCGGCCAGGGCATCGCCGAGGAGCGGCCCCGGCGGCGGGACCACGAGCGCCGCCCCCGCGGGAAGCGCCATCAGCACATCCATGATCGAGGCGTCGAAGCTTGCCGATGAGAGCTGGAGAACGCGGGAATCCGGTGTGATCGCGAAGCGCTCGATCTGCGAGGCGACGAGGCTCGGGATACCAAGATGGGTAACAACGACGCCTTTGGGCTTGCCGGTCGAACCCGAAGTGTAGATGACGTAAGCTGGGCTTTCGGGCGAGAGCGGCGCGGTTCGCTCGGCATCGCTGGGATCGGCGTCGGGGTAGCGTTCAAGTTCCTCAATGGTGGCCGCGTCGTCGAGAAGCACGCGGGGCGTCACCCCCGGCAGGTCCCGGGCGAGCGCGGCGGTGGTGAGCAGGCGGGCCGGCCTCGCATCCTCGAGCATCACGGCGATGCGCTCGCTCGGCAGATCCGGATCGATCGGCAGATAAGCGGCGCCGCTCTTCAGGATGGCGACGAGGGCGATGATCATCTCCGCCGAGCGCGGCACCGCGACGGCGACGATCTGCTCGGGACCGGCACCCTGCGCGATGAGCAGGCGTGCGAGGCGATTGGCACGGGCATTGATCTCGGCATAGCTGAGCGAGGCGTCCTCGCAGACGAGCGCGATCGCCGCCGGCGCGCGCGCCGCCTGCGCCTCGATCAGCGCCGGCAGCGTCGTCCGCGGCATCGCGCGGGCGGTGTCGTTCCATTCGACCAGCAGCCGGTGCCGCTCTCGCGTGTCGAGAATATCGATCTGGCCGATCGGACCCTCCGGCGTCAGGATCGCCGCTTCGAGCAGCCGCACGAAGCAGCCGGCGATGCGCTCGACCGTCTCCCGCTCGAACAGGTCGGTGCGGTATTCGATGGCACCTTCGATGCCGTCGGGGCAACCGTCGGCATGGCGCTCGCTGAGGATGAAGGACAGGTCGAACTTCGCGATTCCAATGTCGACCGGTTCCGAGGCGACGACGAGGTCCGGCAGGTCGAGCCCGATGCCGGCCGTGTTCTGGAATGCGAGCATAATCTGGAAAAGCGGATGGCGGGCGCGCGATCGCACCGGATTGACGATCTCGACGAGGCGCTCGAACGGCAGGTCCTGATTTCCGTAAGCGGCGAGGTTCGCGTCGCGGACCCGTTCGACGAGCTTCTGGAAACTTGGATCGCCCGAGGTGTCGGTGCGGAGCACCAGGGTATTGACGAAAAAGCCGATGAGCTCATCGAGCGCTTCGTCTGTACGCCCGGCGATCGGGCTGCCGATGGGGATGTCGGTGCCGGCGCCGAGCCGGTTGAGCAGCGCCACGAGCCCTGCCTGCAGCACCATGAAGAGGCTGGCGTGACTGCTCCGGGCGAGGCCGAGCAGGTCGTCGTGCAGCTTCGGCGTGATGCGAAACGAGACGGTGGCGCCGCGATAGCTCGAGATGGCCGGCCTCGGATGATCGGTCGGCAGCGCAATCTGGTCGGGCAAATCCTGGAGCGTCGCAGTCCAGAACGCGAGCTGCCGCGCGATCGGACTCCCCGGCTCGTCCTCGCTGCCGAGCAGCTGATGCTGCCAAAGCGTGTAATCGGCGTATTGGACCGGCAGCGGCGCCCAATCCGGGGCGACTCCGAGCCGGCGCGCCGCATAGGAAGCGGCGAGATCGCGGGCGAGCGGAGCGAGGGACCAGCCGTCGCCCGCGATGTGGTGGACGAGCAGCAGCAGAACGTGCTCCTGCGGGGCAAGCACGAAGAGCGAGGCGCGCAGCGGGATCTCGCCGGCGAGATCGAAGCCGCGGCACGCCGCCGCGTTCAGGATCTCGGGAAGCGCCTCCTCGGAAACCGGCTGGACGGCCAGGATGGGGCGTGCATCTGCCGGATCGAGGACGAGCTGCCGCGGCGTCCCGGTAGTGTCCGGAAAGACGGTGCGCAGGCTTTCGTGGCGTTCGACGAGATCGGACAGCGCGGCCTCGAGCGCGCTGCGATCGAGGGGCCCGGACAGACGCAGGCCGAGCGTGATGTTGTAGGTCGGGCTTGGTCCTTCGAGTTGGTCGAGGAACCAGAGCCGGTGCTGCGCGAACGACAGCGGGATCTCGCTTGGCCGCGGAAACGGACGCAGGCCGGGCAGCGCGCTCTGCGCCTGATCGATGCGCTCGGCGAGCCCGGCGATGGTGGAGACCTCGAACAGCGTGGCAAGCGGCAGGTCGATCGCGAAGGCGGCACGGATCTTCGAGATGAGGCGTATCACGAGCAGGGAATGGCCGCCGAGCTTGAAAAAATTGTCGTGAACGCCGACCTGCTCGAGTTCGAATGTCTCGGCCCAAAGATCCGCGAGCAGTTTTTCCGTCGGCGTGCGCGGCGCCGTGTAACCCGAAGCCGCCTGCCACTCAGGCGAGGGAAGGGATTTGCGATCGAGCTTGCCGTTCGGCGACAACGGCAGGGAGTCGAGAACGACGAAGGCGGACGGAATCATGTGCTCCGGCAACGATCGGGCGAGGTGTTCGCGCAGTCGATCGTCGTCGTGGGCATATGCTGGGCCCGCAACGATGTAGGCGACGAGCCGCCTGCCGCCGAAACCGTCCTCCCTGGCGACGACGACGACGCGCTCGATGCCGGGATAGCTGGCGAGGATGGTCTCGATCTCGCCGACTTCGATGCGGAAGCCGCGGATCTTGACCTGCTCGTCGGTTCGGCCCAGGAACTCGATGACACCGTCGGCACGCCGCCTCGCGAGATCGCCCGTGCGATAGAGGCGGCTGCCGGGCGCACCGTAAGGATTGGCGACGAACCGCTGGGCAGTGAGGTCCGGCCGGTTCAGATAACCCCGCGCCAAACCGCTTCCGGCAATGTAGAGCTCGCCCGAGCCGCCGACGGGCACGGGCTGCAGGCCGCTGTCGAGGATATGGATCTGGATGTTCCAGATCGGCCGGCCGATCGGCACCGGACCGTTCCCGGCGTCGGGGCGACAGGCCCAGGACGTGACGTCGACCGCGGCCTCGGTCGGTCCGTAAAGATTGTGTAACGGCACCGCAAGCGTCGCGGCGAATTGCGCCTGAACCTCTGCCGTCAACGCCTCGCCGCTGCAGATGACCCGCCGCAGCCCGTCGCAATGAGCGGCGCCGGGGTCCTGCAGAAATGCCTGCAGCATCGACGGGACGAAGTGAATCGTGGTGATGCCCTCGTGGCGGATCAGGGCGGTGAGATAAGCCGGGTCTTTGTGACCCTCCGGCTTGGCAATGACCAGCGTGGCGCCATCGATGAGCGGCCAGAAAAACTCCCAGACCGAGACGTCGAAGCCGGAGGGCGTCTTCTGCAAGACGCGATCATCGGCCGCGAGCCCATATTCCGCCTGCATCCAGCGTAGCCGGTTGACGATCGCGCCATGCGTGACGACGACGCCTTTCGGCCTGCCGGTCGAACCGGAGGTGTAGATGACGTAGGCCGGGTTTTCGGGTGAGAGCGGCGCTGTCCGCTCTGCATCCCCGGGATCGGTATCGGAGTAGCGGCCGAAGTCCTCGATGGTGCCGGCGTCGTCGAGGAGCAGGCGGGGCGTTGCCCCGGGCAGGTTCCAGGCGAGCGTGGCGGTGGTGAGCAGGCGGGCCGGCCCGGCGTCGTCGAGCATGAAGGCGATGCGCTCGCTCGGCAGATCGGGATCGATCGGCAGATAGGCGGCGCCGCTCTTCAGAATGGCGACGAGGGCGACGACCATCTCGGCCGAGCGCGGCAGCGCCAGCGCGACGATCTGCTCGGGACCGGCGCCCTGTGCGATGAGCAGACGGGCGAGCCGGTTGGCGCGGGCATTGAGCTCGGCATAGGTGAAAGAGCCGTCCTGGCAGACGAGGGCGATCGCCGCCGGCGTGCGCGCCGCCTGCGCCTCGATCAGCGCCGGCAGGGTCGTCCGCGGCACCGCGTGGACCGTGTCGTTCCATTCGACGAGCAGCCGGTGCCGTTCCCGCGCATCGAGAATGTCGAGCTGGCCGATCGGACGCCGGGGATCGCCGCCGACGAGTTCCAACAGCCGCAGGAAGCGCCGTTGGTGATCGGCGAGATCATTGGCGTCGTAAAGCGCGGGATTGGCGTCGAAATCGATGCGCAGGCCTTTTCCGTCGCCGCGGTCATAGACGAAGATCGCGAGGTCCTCGGCCGTGCCGTTCGACAAATTGTGCGGTGTCACCGGATGGCCGGCGAAGCGGAGATCGTAGTCGAACGGCTCGATGTTGATGACCGTCGTGAAGAGTTGCCGATTGTCGGCCAGCAGGTCGAGGTCGCGCCGCAAATCCTCGTACCGGTAGCATTGATGACGTAGGATCTGGCGAACCTGCCTGCCGACTTCGCGGAGGAGCGCCTCGACGGTCATCTCGGGATCGATCGACAGCCGCAGCGGCACGGCGTTCGCGACCATGCCCGGAACGCTGCGCTGGCGCTCGTTGGCACGGGCGGTCACCGGCAGGCCGATGACGAGGTCCTCGACGCCCGTGACGCGGTGGAGGTAGGCGGCAGTGGCGGCGATCAGGATCTGCGGCAGGCTCGCGCCGGCGGCCTGCGCGGCCACCCGCAACGCCGCGACGCCCTCGGAGGGAAGATGGGCCGTCCGGCGGAGCAAGCCGCCGACATTCGGCGATTGCCGGCTCGCCAAGCTGAATGGCTCCGGCCGGTCGGCGAAGCGCTCCATCCAGAACTGGCGGTCCCGCGCGAAACGCTGCGAACTGCGATAGGCGGCTTCTTCCCCGAGCAGGACAGAGAGGGAGCCGAACGGGCTCTCCCCGATCGGGCGTCCCTCGGCGCGTGCGGTGTAGATGCTGGCGACGCGCCGCGCGAACAGCCCGCCGGCGAAGCCGTCCATGACGATATGGTGGCTTCGGTGATACCAGAAGAAGCGATCGGGCGCCGCCTTGAACAGGGCCGAGGTCCACAGCGGGCCCGCGAGCAGGTCGACTGGCCGGGTCAGCTCCTCCATCATCCAGCGTTCCGCCACCACCCGCGGATCCGCCTCGGCGCTCACGTCGATGACCGGGAGAAGCCCAGCGAAGCCGGGTGCGACGGTCTGGCGCGGCCCGTTGATATCCTCGACGAAGCGAACGCGCACCGTGTCGGCCTCGGCCGCCGCCTGCCTCAAGGACTCCTCGAACAGCGCGGGGTCGATCGGTCCGTGAATCTCGATCGCTTCCGCCAGATTGAAGATCGAGTCGGACGAACCCAGCTTCTGCGCGAACCACAGCCCTCGCTGCGCGGCCGACAGCGGGATCAACTCTTCGGTTCGATTGAGGGTGTCCATGATCATTTTCCCCTAGGCATTTCCGGTCACGTCAACGGGTCTGAAACGGGAGATCGATTTCCATTTCGTCAGCTGATTTCCTCGGCCGCATGTCGATCCAGTTTTCTTTTATGTAATCGAGACAGACCTGCTTGCCGCCTTCGGCAAGTCTGGTCCAGCCATCCGGGACTTTGATGAAAGACGGCCATAACGAATACTGACCATCTTTATTGCCGAGGACGGCGAACACGCCGTCTTCTTTGTCGAATGGGTTGCTCATAATTCATTCCTCTTAGAGGGCTTGCGTTGCCGCGATGCTGTTCGGACGCGGAGGGATCGCCGCATAGGAAGGAAGCGGACGCGTCTCCCAGGCGGAGGCATCCCCCAGGTCGCGGATCCGCGTCGCCGGCCGCGTCGCGGCAGCGGCGCAACTCTCCTCGGCGAGGCCCTCGAGCTGGCGCAGCAGGTCCTCGCTGACGTCGAGCCGCCCGGCGACAGCCATGGTGCAGCCGATGCGACGATCGGCGCCGAGGCGCTGCATGTGCCAGCCCGCCCGCCGCAACACGCGTTCCATGCGCAGGTCGACGACGCAGACGATCGCCTCGATCTCATTCGCGAGGCTGAACCGCAGGACACCGATCAGGAGTTCGTAAGTCGCGTGCGCGAGGCCGCCCTCGCCCTTCGCGCCGTTCCTGGCGACAGCGAAGCGGCTCGCCTCCCACAACAATTCGCTCGCGGGTGCCTGGCCGTCGTCAAGCAGCGACGCGAAAGTATCGCGCAACATATACGGTCCAATAGTCGGCAGCAGCCGGACGACGCCAAGCACATCGCCTTCCGCCGTCTCGGAAAGAACGTAAACGGGGGAAAGTGCGTCGTACTCGTCAACCTCCAGATCGCCGCTGATTGCCACCGACCAACCAAGCCGGTCATTAAACACTTCTTTTCGTAAACGATGCATTTTCTCAAGACTGGTGATACGAGTTCCGAAATTGTCTTTACTTAAAATTGTAATCATTAAAGCACCCACGTTCTCTTCGGTTAAAACATCGCTCTTGAGTGATTAGAGGATAAGCTGCATAATTTTGCAGGTCTCATTTACAAGAAGGCGCTGTTTGATAGAGATTTACTCCTTTATGGTCACCCCCTTTGGTATATCTATTAATCGGACCCTTTAAGATAAGCTTCTTCTTTCACAAATCTCTTGCGGATGTCTATATGACAGAAATGTGTACTCGACAATCCAAGTATCACTATCGTTCCCTATCCGCTGATGGTGCCATGCCGCTCGCGATGCGGGATATAATCGGTGCGAGATAGCAAATGGATACTGCGTTCCAGCGCTTCATGGCGGAATTGCCGATGCAGCAGGACTTATCAGACGTTCAGTCTTTGTTGACACGAGAGCTGGACTACTATGGCTTTCGCCTGTTCGCCTATTTAAGCTTCGTGCCGGGCGAGAACATGGACAAGGTGCTCGCCTTGACGACATACCCGTCGACCTGGGTGAAGTCCTACTGCAGCAACCGTTACGATCGTCTGGATCCGGTCATCGCGCGCGCGGTATCGACGACTCTTCCCTTCACCTGGTCAATCCGCGCCGGGCGATCGGGACTGACGCAGCGGCAGCGGCGTTTTTTCGACGACGCCGACGACCATGGCATCCGACACGGTTTCACCATTCCGATTCACGATCGGAACGGCAAGACGGCGAGCTTGACCGTGGCAACGTCCGGCGAGCGCTCCGAGATCGAGAGCCGGATCGAAATCCATCAACATGCCCTGCATCTGATCGCAATCTATCTGCACGCATGGATCCGCCGCACGCAGCCGACATCCGAGAGGGGCCTGCGTCCGATGCTGACGCATCGCGAGATCGCTTGTGTCCAATGGGCGGCGCGGGGCAAGAGCGCCGCGGATATCGCGCAGATATTGCGCATCAAGCCGCGCACGGTGGTCTTTCACATCGAGAACGCGAAGCAAAAGTTCGGGGTCGCCACCCTGCAGCAGGCGATCGCCCACGCCCTCACCTATGACATCATCTTCGTCTGATGGCGCAAGATGGGCTACGTCCTTCTTATCGTCGCCGATACGTCGCGTTCATCGCCTTCCAAACAGCCGTTCGATGTCGACTAGCTTGAGCTCGACATAGGTCGGACGGCCGTGGTTACACTGGCCGCTGTGCGGCGTCGCCTCCATCTCGCGGAGTAGCGCGTTCATCTCGGCCTGGTTGAGGCGGCGGCCGGCGCGGACGCTGCCGTGGCAGGCGAGCGTGCCGCAGATCTCCTCGAGCCGCTCCTTGAGGCCGAGCGCCTCACCGAACTCGGCGATCTCCTCGGCAAGGTCGCGGACGAGGCCCCAGACGTCGGTCTCGCCGAGCAGCGCCGGCACCTCGCGGACGACCACCGCGCCGGGGCCGAAGGCTTCGAGGACGAGGCCGAGCTCAGCGAGCTCGGCGGCACGCGATGCCAGCCGCGCGACGTCGGCCTCGTCGAGCTCGACGACCTCCGGCAGCAGCAGGATCTGGCGTGCGACGCTGCCCGATTGGAGATGCGCTTTCATGCGCTCGTAGACCAGCCGCTCGTGCGCCGCGTGCTGGTCGACGATCACGATCCCGTCGCTGGTCTGCGCCACGATATAGGTCTGGTGCAGCTGGCCGCGCGCCGCTCCCAACGGGTAGCGCTCCAGCGCGTCACCCTCCCCCGCTGATGTGGAATCCGGCGCGGCCGGTGCGAAGCCCGGCCCCGGCTCGTAGAGCGCCGCGGCGGCCTCGGCGAAGCCGGCCGGCAGCCGCGGGCTTCCTCCGGAATAGTTGGCGCCGGAATAATTGCCCGTCTTCCAGCCGGTGTGAGTCGTCAGCGGCAGCGTCGGGCTCGACATCTCGCCTGGGCGGAACGCGCCGAGCGCCGCGTCGGCGACCGTCGTCGAGGCGCGATGCCCCGCCGCCGCCAGCACGTTGCGCAACGAGCCGACGATGAGGCCGCGCACTAGCGCCGAATCGCGGAACCGCACCTCCGCCTTCGCCGGATGGACGTTGACGTCGACGTCTTCCTCGGGACAGTCGAGGAAGAGGACGACCATGGGATGGCGGTCGCGCGCCAGGAAATCCTGGTAGGCGCCGCGCACAGCCCCGACCAGCAGCTTGTCCCGCACCGGCCGACCGTTGACGAAGAGATACTGCTCGCGCGCGGTCGCGCGATTCAGCGTCGGCAGCCCGGCGAGGCCGCTGAGGCGGAAGCCCTCGCGCTGCGCGTCGATCTCCAGCGCGTTGTCGGCGAAGTCGCGGCCGAGCAGCGCCGCCAGCCGCTGACGCCGCGGCGACGCAACCGCGCCGGCCAGATCGGCGACCACCGCGTTCAAGCGCAGCAGCATTTTGTCGTCGTCGCCGGTGACGGTGAAGCCGATCGCCGGATAGGCCATCGCGAGGCGCTGCACGGCGTCGAGCGCCTGATCGCGCTCGGTCCGCGGCGTCTTCAGGAATTTGAGCCGCGCCGGAGTGGCGTAGAAAAGATCGCGCACCTCGACCCGCGTACCGACGGGGTGCGCGGCCGGCAACGCCCGCCCCTTGGCGCCGCCCTCGACGCTGAGCGCGGTGGCGCTGTCGTCGCCGCGCCGCCGCGTCGTGACGGTGAGGCGGCTCACGGCGCCGATTGACGGCAGCGCCTCGCCGCGGAATCCGAGAGTCGCGATCTGCAGCAGATCATCGCCCGGCAGCTTCGAGGTGCAGTGCCGCTCGACCGCCATGACGAGCTCGTCCGCGCTCATCCCCGCGCCATCGTCAGTCACCGCGATCAGCGCCAGCCCGCCCTCGCGCAGGGCCACGTCGATGCGCGTCGCGCCGGCGTCGATCGCGTTCTCGACAAGCTCCTTGACGGCGGCGGCCGGCCGTTCGACGACCTCGCCGGCGGCGATGCGGTCGACGAGCGTGGGCGGCAGCTGGCGGATGGTCATGATGGCGCGAGTGTGCGCCGATTCCGCGGGAGCGAGGAAGGGGATTCGGGCGGCGGTTTCAGCTTCCCTTGCCGTCGAGCACCCGCGTCGGAGTCAGATTTGCCGGCGTCCCGACGACGGCGAAAGTCAACGCCTTGGCATCGAGGAGCCGCCTGGCGACCCGCTTGGCGTCGGCGAGAGTGACGCCTTCGATCAGCGCGTTTCGCCGGTCGAGATAGTCGATCCCGAGGTTCTCCTGCTGCATCTGCACAAGCAGACCGGCGATATGGCCCGTGGAATCGAACTGCAGCGGGAAGGAGCCGGTCAGATAGGTCTTGGCATCCTGCAACTCGGCCTCGGTCGGCCCATCCTCGTGCATGCGCTGCCATTCCTGGCGCACGAGGTCGATCGATTCGGCGACGTGCTCGTTCTGGGTCGCGACGCTGCCGAGGATGACACCGCTCTCGCGCAGCGGCACGAGATAGGACCCGATGCCGTAGGCGAGGCCACGCTTCTCGCGCACCTCGGTCATCAGCCGCGAGGTGAAGCCGCCGCCGCCGAGAATATGGTTGACGACGGTGGCGGCGTACCAATCGGGGTCGTCGCGCTTGATGCCGGGCTGGCCGAAGCTCACGACGCTCTGCGGGATCGGCTTCTTGACGAGCAGCAAGGCGTTGCTCTCCTGCATCGTCGTCTCAGGCACCGCGACGGGGGCGCCCTGCGCCGGCAAGCCGCCGAAGGTCCTGTCGAGCAGCGGCTTCAGCTCCTCGGGTGTCAGATCGCCGACGACCGCGATCTTAAGCGTATCGCGGGCGAAGCGATCGTGGACGAATTGCTTCAGGTCGGCGACGGAGATCGCGGCGAGCGTCTTCACCGTGCCGTCAGTCGGCCGCGCATAGGGATGGTCGCCGAAGGCGTCGGCCCACCAGATCCGGCTGGCGATGGCGCGAGGCTGCTCGTTGCGGCGGGCGACGGCGGCGACGAGATCGCCGCGGATGCGCGCGACGGCCTCGTCGTCGAAACGCGGCTCGGTCAGCGCCAGGCGGAGGAGATCGAAGGTGACGCCGGCGTTCTGCTTGATCGTGCTCAGCCCGGCGTTGACGTAATCCTGGGAGGCGTCGAAGCGCACTGAGCTCGCGAGATCCTCGAGCTTGCCCTGATAGGCCTGGCTGTCGAGCGACCCGGCACCCTCGTCGAGCAGCGAGGCGGCCATCGTCGCACGCCCGGTCTTGCCGGCAGGATCGGAGGCGGCGCCGCCGCGAAAGGCGACGTTCATGGTGACGATCGGCAGCGTATGGTCCTGGACGAGCCAGGCCTCGATGCCGCCCGGCGAAATGACACGATCGATCTTCACCGCCCGCGCCGGCAGGGCGATCGCGAAAGATCCGACGACGAGGCCGACGAGCAGGACGGCGGTGCGGGCAAGCTGCGTCGTCGGCATCACCGGATCTCCCCAAGGATTCCAGGCCCGGGCGATCCCACCGCCTGCCCGTCGTCGTCACGCACCCGCAGCGTCTCGCCGGGGCTCGGCGCCACCGGCGCCGCTGCCGGCCCGGCCGCGGCCAGTGACGTGGGGTCGGGCAGCAGGATGCTCGTCACCGCCTCCTTCTCGTGAATGACTTGATGCGCCGCGGCATCGACCTCGGCGACCGTCACCTGGGCGACGCGGTCCGGCCATTGCTCGACGTCCTCGATCGTGCGGCCGTTCGCCAGGGCGGCGCCGAAAATGTTCGCCGGACCGGACAGCGAATCGCGGGCATAGACGGCGGCAGTGACCATCCGCGACTTAGCGCGCGCGACGTCCTCGGCGCTGACGCCCTCGGTCAGCAGCTTCTGGATCTCCGCCTCCATGGCGGTCTCGAGCTGCGCCACTGTGACGCCCGGGCGCGGGCTGGCGTAGAAGCCGAAGGTCGTGATGTCGCGCGCGCCGGGGTCGTAGAACGAGCCGGCGCCGAGCGCCAGCTGCTGCTTCAGCACGAGCGAACGGTAGAGGATCGAGGTCTCGCCGCCGCCGAGGATCTGCGAGAGCACCTGCAGCGGATAGGCCTGCGCCGTCTCGCCGCCGGTATAGCTCGGCGCCTGGTACGAGCGCGTCCAATTGGCCTGGGCCACCTGCGGGCTGCGGAACTCGAGCCGAGCCGTCGCGACGCGCGGCGGCTCGCTGACCCGCACCCGCTCCGGCACTGGGCGCGCCGGGATGACGCCGTAATACTGCTCTGCGAGCGGCTTCAGCTGTGCCACGTCGATGTCGCCTGAGACGACCAGGATCGCGTTGTTCGGCGCGTACCAGGTGCCGTACCAGGCGAGCGCGTCCGCCGTCGTCAGCCCCTCCATCTCGTGCTCCCAGCCGATCGTCGGGATACGATAGGGGTGGTGCAGATAGATCGCCGTGCGCGTCTGCTCGTCAAGCAGCGCCGCCGGGCTATTGTCGATCCGCATGCGGCGCTCCTCCAGGATCACCTTGCGCTCCGGCAGCACGACCTCGTCCTTGAGCTGCAGATTCGCCATGCGGTCGGATTCCAGCTTCATAATAAGTGGGAGCCGGTCGATCGCGACGGTCTGGTAATAGGCGGTATAGTCCTCGCCGGTGAAGGCGTTATCGCGGCCGCCGTTCTGCGCGACGATCCGCGAGAACATGCCGGGCGCGACGTCCTTCGTCCCCTTGAACATGAGATGCTCGAGGAAATGCGCGATGCCGGACTTGCCGCGCTGCTCGTCGGCGCCGCCGGCCTTGTACCACACCATCTGCGTCACGACCGGGGCGCGGTGGTTGGGGATGACCACGACCTGCATGCCGTTCGACAGCATGAAGCCCTCGGCGCCGAAGCGGCTCGACGGTTGGTCTCCAGTCGTATCCGCCGAGGCCGGCGCCGCGAGCGTCAAGCCGCCGAGCAGGACAAGCGTCAGGCAGCGCACGAAAATCATGGGCATTCTCCGGAGAGCGGACTGCCGCATGGATATGGCCCGCCGCGGCGGTTTTGCCAATGCCCACGAGTCCACGGGTGCCCCGCCGGGCGCCGCACGCTCAAACCGCCGGCACGCCCTTCGGCAGCGGTGCGTTGGTCTGCAGCGGCCGCTCCGGGTGCATCGTCACGGTGAGCAGCGCCCCGACGACGAGCAGGGCGACCGAGCCGACGAAGGGCAGCGACCAATCGCCGGTGACATCGATGATCAAGCCGCCGATCACCGGCGAGACGATCGCCGCCGCCGCCGATCCCATGTTCATGATGCCGCTCGCCGTGCCGGAATATTCCGGCGCGATATCCATCGGGATCGCCCACATCGGGCCGATCGTCAGCTCGGCGAAGAAGAAGCCGAAGCTGAGCGCCACCGCCGCCACCAGCGGATCGTGGACGAGCAGCACCGGCAGCAGCGAGGCGAGCGCCAGCAGCATGCAGACCATGACCATATGACAGCGGGCTAGCCGAAGATTGCCGGTGCGGCGGACCAGCCAGTCGCTGATTAGCCCGCCCGCGGTGTCGCCGACGACGCCGGCGAAGAAGACCCCCGCCGCGAAGAAGGCGGAGTTCTTGAGGTTCATGCCGTAGCTGTGCAGGAAGAACGACGGTAGCCAGCTGAGGAACAGCCACAGCGTCCAGCCATAGCAGAAATAGACGACCGTGACCGGCAGCATACGGCGGAACAGCGGGCCCCACGGGATCGCCGCCTGCTCGCGCGCCACCGCGTAGGGCGGCAGAGTCTCGATCTCCTCTCGGGTAACACCGCGGTGCTGCCGCGGATCGTCGCGAAAATAAAACGCCCAGACGAGCACCCAGGCGAGGCTGACGATGCCGATCACGATGAAGGAAAAGCGCCAGCTCACCGCCACGATCAGCCAAGCGACGATCGGCGGGGTGACGGCGTTGCCGAGCCGGGCGAAGGAATGGGTGATGCCCTGCGCGAAGCCGCGCCGCGATCGCGGCGTCCAGTTCGACATCGCGCGGGTCGCCGTCGGGAACGTCGCGCCCTCCCCGAGGCCGAGGAAAAACCGTGCGATCAACAGCGACGTCAGCCCGCCGACCAGCCCGGTCGCGATCGTCGCGCCGGCCCAGACGAAGCCGCAGACGACGAGCGTCCGCCGCGCTCCGAACCTGTCCCCGACCCAGCCGCCAAAGACCTGGAACAGCAGATAGGGATAGGCGAACATCGAGAAGACGAGTCCGACCTGTAGATTGGAGAGGCCGAGCTCCTTCTGGAAGATCGGCGCCGCGGTGCTGACGTTGACCCGATCGACATAGGTGATGAGGTACATCAGGCAGAGCAGCCCGAGCACGCAGCCCGTCGCTCCCAAACCCTTCGCCCCGAAACGCGTCCCGCGCATCCTTCCCTCCTGTTCGTTGTCCTGCGGATCGGCGCAGCGCCTGTCTTGCAGGAGCCGCGATCGATTCCCCGGGGCGGCGGTTTCTTCGCGCCGCTCGCCCCGTCGATTTCGCTTAGCCCGGCCGGTTCGCCGGCCAGGTCTGCGCGCTACCGGCGAGATCCTCGAGCGCGGCGGCGACGCCGCCGGCGCGATGCGGCACGCCGGCGCGGCCGAGACCCATCTCGACGCCGCCGAGAGCGCCCATGAGCGTCAGCTCGTTGCACTCGCCGAGATGCCCGATGCGGAACACCTTGCCGGCCAGCTTCGTCAGCCCGGCGCCCAGCGACATGTTGTAATTCTCGAGCACGATCTTGCGGAATTGCTCGGCGTCATGCCCTTGCGGCATGACCACTGCCGTCAGCACCGGCGAATACGCCGCCGGCTCCAGGCACAGCACGTCGAGGCCCCAGGCGCGGACCGCCGCGCGCGTCGCCGAGGCGAGGCGGTGATGCCGGGTGAAGACCGCCTCGAGCCCCTCCTCGAGGAGCATCGCGATCGATTCGCGCAGGCCGTAGAGCAGATTGGTCGCCGGGGTATAGGGGAAGAACCCGTTGGCGTTGGGCTTCAGCATCTCCTCCCAGTCCCAGTAGGAGCGCGGCAGCTTGTTGGTTTTCGACGCCGCTCGTGCCTTGTCCGAGATTGCCGTAAGGCCGAGGCCGGGCGGCAGCATCAGCCCCTTCTGCGAGCAGGCAACGGTGACGTCGACCGACCACTCGTCGTGGCGATAGTCGGCCGAAGCCAGCGACGAGATGGTGTCGACCATCAGCAGCGCCGGATGACCCGCCCGATCGATCGCGGCGCGGATCGCCGGGATGCGGCTGATCACCCCCGTCGAGGTCTCGTTGTGCACAACCATCACCGCCGTAATCGCGTGCGAGCGGTCCTCCGCCAGCTTCGCCTCTATCGCCGCCGGATCGGCGGCGTGCCGCCAGTCGCCGGGGATGAAGTCGACCTCGATGCCCCAGCGCGCGGCCATCTGCCGCCAGAGCGTCGCGAAATGCCCGGTCTCGGCCATCAGCACCTTGTCACCTGGCGACAGCGTGTTGACGATCGCCGCCTCCCAGGCGCCGGTTCCCGAGGACGGGAAGATGATCACCGGTCCCGTGGTCTTGAAGATCTGCCGGCAGCCGTCGAGCACCTCGCGGCCGAGCCGCCCGAACTCGGGACCGCGGTGATCGATGACCGGCGCGGCGATGGCGCGGAGGACGCGGTCGGGTACCGGACTCGGCCCGGGTATCTGCAGGAAGTGGCGTCCTCGTTGCTCGATCATGTTCCTCTCCTGGCTTCGCCGCCTCGGACCAAAATTGCATTCAAAATTTAGGAATGCAAATTACATTTTTTAGCCAAAACTGCGCGTGGACACGCCGCGGCAGTGCTTGTATTCATCCATTCATGGCAAATTCGGTTCCCCGACCGAGCGCGGAGGACGCCGCCACTGTCCCGCCACCGGACACGAAGCGAGCGACAAGCGGCGCCGCAGCGGCGTCGTTGCACGGCGAGGTCCTGGCGCGGTTGCGCGACTACATCGTCGAGGGCAATCTCGCGGACGGCGCGCGGATTCCGGAGCGGCGGCTGTGCGAGATGTTCGGCATCTCGCGGACGCCGCTGCGCGAGGCGTTAAAGGTCCTCGCGTCCGAAGGACTCGTCGATCTCCTGCCGAATCGCGGCGCGCGCGTCCGCACGCTGAGCCCGCAGGATATCCGCGAGCTCTTCGACCTCATGGGCGGCTTGGAGGCATTGGCCGGGCGGCTGGCCTGCGAATCCATCAGCGACGACGAGATCGCGGAAATCGAGCGCCTGCACCATCAGATGTATGCATTCTATCTGCGCCGCGACCTGCACGAATACTTCCAGTCCAATCAGATGATCCATCGGAAGATCGTCGAGGCCGCCCGCAACCAGGCCTTGTCTCTGGCTTATGCCAGCTGCGCCGGGCGGGTTCGTCGCGTGCGGTACGCCGCCAATCTGGCGCGAAAGCGTGATCGCTGGGGCGAGGCGATGCGGGAGCACGAAGCCATCCTCGACGCCCTGCGGCGTCGTGCCGGCAGCGAGTTGAGCGACATCATGTTTTTGCACTTGCGCAACAAGCAAGCCGCGGCCGCCGAGCATCTGTCAGCGGACCCGGCACCGGCACCCCAGCAATTCACTGGAGTTTTGCATTCAAAATAGCGGCTGAGTTCCGCGTGCGGCCGAAAAACGAATGCGAACTAAAAGATCTTGTTGAACCAGCCCGTCGGCTTGCGCTCGATCGTCGCGGTCTCGCCTTCGTCGGCCTTCTTGCCGGCCGCGGCGTTGCCCTGCAGCCGCTGCGCTTCCTTTTGCGGGTCGACGATGTCGCCTGGAACAGGCTCGGATTTCCAGAAGACCAGGCTGTCGATGAAGCTGCGATCAGGCTCGGTGAGCTTGGTGTTCTCCTGGTTGACCGTCTTGCGGATGTCGGCCGGCGCTTGCGTCGCGCCCGCCTGCTTGAGCATCGCAACCTCGCCGGCCGAGAGATTGCCGGTCCCGACGGCCGGAGCGTTCTTGTCGGGGGCGCGGAAGACCGTCTGGCGCGCCTGGTCGGTCGGCGTCGTTTCCTGGGCGCGCAAGGCGCCGGCACGCGGCGGCCGCAGCGTATAGTCGGGCGGCAGCTCGAGCGGCGCACGCGACACGACGGTGAACTCGTCGGGCGGTGATTTGTCGACGCCGGCGGCGCGGCGCAGCGAGTCGCAGCCGCCCAGGGACAGGGCGGCGAGCGAGACGGCGAGGATGGTAAAGGATGCGCGGGACAATGAAACCTCCAGGGCCGACCTACTTATAGTCATCGCGCCGTCCGAGCAAGCCGTCAATCAGCATCAACCCGACGCCGACGCAGATCGCCGAATCGGCGACGTTGAAAGCCGGCCAGTGCCAGAGCCCGGCGTGAACGTCGAGGAAATCGACGACGGCACCGAGCCGCAGGCGGTCGATGACGTTACCGACCGCGCCGCCGATGACGAGGCCGATCGCGCCGCCGATCAGCGCGCTCGGCGCCCGCCATAGCCAGACCAGCAGCCCGCCGACGATCGCTGCCGCGAGCAGCGAAAAGACCACCGCATTCGCCGTCGCGCCGTCATTGAACAGCCCGAAGCTCATGCCGTGGTTCCACACCAGCACGAGGTTGAAGAAGCCGGCAACCGGCAAGGACCGCGCGCCCGGACCGGCGAAAAGTTCGAGGATCCAGATCTTCGAGATCTGGTCGAGGATGACGATGACCACGGCGGCTGCGAGGGCGAGGAGGAAACGTTTTGCCCGGCCGCCCTCGGCGCCCGTGGCCAAAGTCTGCACCATCCCCTCACCCTCCCATTGCTGGTGCAATGGGCCCCTCCCTCTCCCGCCCAAGAGCGGTAGAGGGACTTGAGAGCGACGTCGGCAGCTTCCTCTCCCGCAAGAGGGAGAGAGTCGGGGTGAGGGGCTTCGGAGACCCGTTCAAGTCGATTGCTCCGGATGCAGATGCTCCACCGTATCGGCGCAGCGGACGCAGAGATCGGGATGCGCCGGAACGCTGCCGACCTCGGGCAGGACCCGCCAGCAGCGCTGGCATTTCTCGCCGGCGGCGAGCCCGACCTTCACCGCCACCCCGGCGACGTCCGCCAGCGTGAAGAACCCTTCCGGCGGCGTCCCGTCGCGCAGCGTGCCGGACGAGGTGATGCAGACCTCCGCCAGATCGACTCCCGCGAGCGCCGCGAGATAGCTTCCATCGGCGATGATCTCGGCATCGGCTTGCAGGCTCGACCCCAGGACCTTCTGTGCCCGCGAAATCTCGATGGCGCCGGTGACGACGCGGCGCAGCTCGCGGATCTTGCTCCATTTCGCCGCTAGCGCCTCGTCGCGCCACTCGGCCGGGACCTCGGGAAACAGCGCGAGATGGACGCTGCTCGCCGCCCCCTCGCCGTGTCGCGCCAGCCAGGCTTCCTCGGCGGTGAAGCACAGCACCGGCGCCAGCAAGCGCGTCAGGCAATCGAACAGCCGGTCGAGAACGGTCCGGACGGCGCGCCGCCTCGCCGAATCCGGACGATCGCAGTAGAGCGAATCCTTGCGCACGTCGAAATAGAAGGCCGAGAGATCGACGGCGCAGAGATTGTGCAGCGCCGTGAACATGCCGTGGAAATCATAGCTCTCGATCGACTGGCGGACGATCGCATCGACCTCGGAGAGGCGATGCAGCACCCAGCGCTCGAGTTCCGGCATCTCGGATGCCGGCACGATCTCCTTGGCGTCGAAGCCGGCGAGCGCACCCAGCACATAGCGCAGCGTATTACGCAGCCGGCGGTACATGTCGGCATGCGACTTCAGGATCTCCTTGCCGATCCGCAGATCCTCGGAATAGTCCGAGGCGACGACCCAGAGGCGCAGGATGTCGGCGCCGCTCTCCTTGATGATGTCCTGCGGCGAGACGCCGTTGTTCAGCGACTTCGACATCGCCCGCCCCTGCTCGTCGAGCACGAAGCCGTGCGTCAGCACCGCCTCGTAGGGCGCCCGGCCGCGCGTCCCGCACGCCTCGAGCAGCGACGAATGGAACCAGCCGCGATGCTGGTCGGAGCCTTCGAGATAGAGCGAGGCCGGCCATTTGAGGTCGGGCCGCTGCTCCAGCACGAAGGCGTGAGTCGAGCCGGAATCGAACCAGACGTCGACGATGTCGACGACCTGCTCGTAATCGGCGGCGGCATAGTCGTTGCCGAGGAAGACCTGCGGATCGGTGGTGAACCAGATATCGGCGCCTTCGCGCTCGACCGCCGCGGCAATGCGATCGATCACCGCCTGGTCGCGCAGCGGCTCGCCGCTGCGCTTCTCGACGAAGACGGCGATCGGCACGCCCCAGGCGCGCTGTCGCGAGATGCACCAATCCGGCCGGTTGCCGACCATCGAGGCGATGCGGTTCTTGCCCTGCGCCGGGATCCATCGCGTCGCCTCGATGGCGTCGAGCGCCTTCCGCCGCAGCCCGTTCGTCTCCATGGAGATGAACCATTGCGGCGTCGTGCGGAAGATCAGCGGCGCCTTCGAACGCCAGGAATGCGGGTAGGAATGGACGACCGTGCCGCGGTTGAGCAGCCCGCCCGCCGCCTCGAGCGCCGCCAGCACCGCCTCGTTGGCGTTGCCGGTCTTGCCGTTGGGCCAATAGACCGTCTTGCCGGCGAAGAGCGGCACATGGGCGTAGTAGGCGCCGTCCGCCCCGACCGTCTGCGGCACCTCGATGCCCATCTTGCGGCACAGGACGAAATCGTCCTCGCCATGGCCCGGCGCCATATGGACGAAGCCGGTGCCGTCGCTCTCGCTGACGAAATCGCCGGCGAGCAACGGAACCGGGAAGTCATAGCCCTGGCCGTGCAGCGGATGGTGCGCCACCGTGCCGGAGAGCGCGGCGCCGTCGACGACGACGACGGCTCCCGGCGCCGCGCTGAAGCCGGCATCCTCCTCGAGCTTGGCGAGCAGCGCCTTGGCAACGACGAGCTTCTCCCCCGCCCGCACCCGGCTGCCCTCGCGAACGTCGGCGACGGTGACGACGGCGTAGTCGAACTCCGGCCCATAGGCGATCGCGCGGTTGCCCGGAATGGTCCAGGGCGTCGTCGTCCAGATCACCACCGAAGCGCCCTTCAGCGCGGGGGCGGCGCTCTCGACCACCGGAAACCTTACCCAGGTCGTGATCGAGGTGTGATCGTGATACTCGATCTCGGCATCGGCGAGGGCGGTCTGCTCGACGACCGACCACATCACCGGCTTGACCCCCTTGTAGAGCCCGCCGTTCATCAGGAACTTGCCGATCTCGCGGACGATCTGCGCCTCGGCCGGATACGCCATCGTCGTATAGGGATTGTCCCAGTCGCCGCCGACGCCGAGCCGCTTGAACTCCTCACGCTGGACGCCGATCCAGTGCTGCGCGAAGTCGCGGCATTCCTTCCGAAAATCGGCGATCGGCACGTCGTCCTTGGACTTCTTCGCCGCGCGGTACTTCTCCTCGATCTTCCACTCGATCGGGAGGCCGTGGCAGTCCCAGCCCGGCACGAAATTCGCGTCCTTGCCGAGCATCTGATGCGAGCGGTTGACGATGTCCTTGAGGATCTTGTTCAGCGCATGGCCGATGTGGAGATTGCCGTTCGCATAGGGCGGCCCGTCGTGCAGGATGAACTTCTCCCGCCCCTTCGACGCGTCGCGCAGCTGGCGCCACAGATCGATCTGCGCCCAGCGCTCGAGCAGCGCCGGCTCGCGCTTCGGCAGATCGCCGCGCATCGGGAATTGGGTCTGCGGCAGGAAAACGGT
>JAQGID010000105.1 GCA_028291405.1 Rhodospirillales bacterium
ACGTCAGCCACAACTTGGTGGGCGGCACCGGCGACGATACCTATGTCGTCCATAGCACGGCCGACATCGTCACCGAGAAACCCGGCCAAGGCGTCGACACGGTACAGGATTTCGCAAAGACCTATACCCTCCCGGCCAATGTCGAAAATCTTGTGCTCGCCGGGAATTACCACCACACCGCAACCGGCAATGCGCTCAACAACATCATCACGGCGAGCGCTACCGGCAACGACACGATTGTTGCCGGCGGCGGCAACGACATCATCAATGCGGGCAAAGGAGCCGACGTGCTCACCGGCGGAGCTGGACACGACATCTTCGCCTTCTCGGCGGTCGGTGCCGGAAGCAAAATCACCGACTTCCATGTCGGAGAGGATCTTCTGGACCTGCGGTCGCTGCTGAAGGCGAGCGGTTACTCCGGCGCCAATCCGGTAGCGGATCATACCATCAACATAGTCTCCGACGGCGCCGACGGCGCCACCGTGACCGTCGACCCGACGCATAGCGGAACACCGCACGCGCTCGTGACTCTGCAGCACGTTCTGCCTAACAGCGTGCAGGTCGGTACCGATCTGCTCTGGCACTAGACGGTGGGCTGATGGAGGGCGGCTCGCCGCCCTCCATCGCCTTTACAAACAGAGCTTCGGCAATTTGCGGGCGTGCCGGTGTTCTTCTTACCGGCTTCACTCCGCGGAATGCGTCAGGTCTGTACGGCTACTGGTCAGGCGGTAGCCCTGATCTGATCACCTTCATCGCGACGCTTAATCTCCGGATAATAAACGGTATGCGCGGTGGCCACCTTGCGGAGCCATTCTTCACGTTCGACGACGCGCAACGGAACCTGCCGCCCGGCTTGGAATACGGCGCGTAGCACCGGGCATCTTCGCCTGACGATACGGAACCGAGCCCGTGCGACGAGCGCGGCGGGATCGCCGAGACCTCTCAACACGCACCACGCCTCGGCCGCCAGCATCGCCCGGGGGTTCCACTCGCCCCTCACGACGCTCTCGGCGACTGCGACCACCGCATCGGCGCCCCGACCGAAGAGCCGCGCCCCCTCGCGAACACCGTCCGGGTCGCTCGCGAGCAACTGCGCGATCCGCTTCTTCCGAATACCGTCCCAATCCGGCCGGCCGCCCCGCTTCGCTCCGTTCTGCACAAGCTTGATCAAGCCTTCGGCACCCGGCCGGACTTGCCGAAATCCGCGGTCGTCCATCCGTGACAGCGGCAGCAGATGGTGCGGGTAGAAAAGCGTCGACCCGAGGAAAATCTTTCGACGGTTCACGTCGAGCTCGTAGAAGAACGCGCGCTCCGGATCGAGGGCGACGAGATGGAGAACATAGGGAACGTGCGGGCAGACGATCACCGGACCTAGCCCGTGCGCCATCGCCCAATCACGAAATTCACGCTCAACGACGGGCCAAGCCTCGAGCGGAGCGACTGAATCCACGTCACCGGTGCCGGTCAGCGCCGAATCGACGCTCTTCATCACGGTCCAGCTCGGGACATTTTCCGTCAGACGACGAAGGAGGGTGAGCCACGGGGCAGTGCGATCGGAGGCGAAGGTTTGGCTCATAGGAGCGCCGCCACTTGGCGAATCCAAGATCGCGCGACGTGATCCCAGCCCAACTCCTCGCGCGCCAGTTCCGCGCCACGTCGGCCGACCTCCGGCGCGTCCGGGGCAGTCAGCGCACGCAGACCGGCGGCAAGCGCCGACGGCGTAGGATCAGCGAGGACGGCCGCGCCGCGCGACGCCAAGTGGCGGCCGAGGGGATACGGTGTCACCACCGTCGGTACACCGAGCGACACAGCCTCGGCGACTGAGTTGCCGAAGGCCTCCCAACGGGACGGATAGACGAAGCCGATCGCGCGTGAGAGCAACTCGAACTTCGCGTCGCCGTGGACCGGCGCCTGGACGCTTATCCACGGGTCGAGCCCGAGCGTGCTCACCATTCGGCGGATCCTTGCCTTATCGCGGTATTGAGAGTCTGGGCCGTGCAGTCGCAGGCGCGGGCGCTCGCCGGGTGGGATGAGGCGCATCGCCTCGACGAGCGTGTCGATCCCCTTGTGCTCCGCATCGAAGCGGCCGAGCCACAGCACGTAGCCGCCGCTCCCGCCGTCCCATGCGAGCCCCCCGGGACGTTCGACGCCGTTCGGAGCTACGACGGTCGGTCCACGGTAGCCGAGGGCGTCGAGATGGGCGCGCTCGTCGTCGAAAAAGAGATGGATGGCCCGTGCGTGAGCGACTAGCTCGCCTTCCCAGGCCTTCCACCAGATCCGCTTTAGCAAACGCTTGCGATTGACGATATGGGGATCGTACGCACCCCGAGGTTCGAGCACGTAGGGAACTCCGATACGCCGAGCCGTGCGGGCCGCTCGGATGTTAGGGTACATCCAGGCTGAATTGAGGACCAGGACATCAGCCCCCCGCAGTATCTCCTCCAATCCTACCGGTGCCCGCCATGGCCCAGACCCGGAGTGCCGCACGCGCGCCCAGGTCACCCCGTCGCCTGATGCGGGTCTCGTGCCCTCGTCGAACGCGATGATGGCTTCTGCGCCGGTATTCACGAACTCGCGCGACCAGCACCGGACCGCGCCAGTCATTCCGCCATCACCGGTCGCAGCACGCGGATAGTATCGGACGATCCGCATCTGAGGCTCAATCGCACCCAGTATCGCCGCCGAGGTCGCGTAAGTCGGCGGTCAGATTTGGAGAAGCTTGCGCCGTCTTCCGGTCGAGATCTCCGAGCGGGTCGCGACCGTTGATGGAAAGTGCCCGCGGCATGTCTTCATAGATCGAGGCGACGGCGGCGCGCAGGTCGGTTTCGTCGACGAGAAGACGGCTGTGCTCAAGCGCATGCCTTGTGCCATGAAGTGCTAAAAGATGGGCAACATAGGGCGAACCGCATGCATGGTCGATGATCGCAGATACCATGCCGGCGCTGCACTTGACGCCGATTCGGGCGGCACCGCCTTCTACGATAGCGGCGATCTCCTCGTCGCTCAAACGCGGCAGCTCCAGACCGACGGCAGTGCGAACCGAAACCTCGCTCTCAAGTAAATGCTCTATACGGCGGCCGCTCCCAATAACGACGATCGTCATCCGTCCAGAAAAGTCGGAAATCCGCTTCATGAGCTCATTAACGCAATCCCTTGTTGCCGCGCTCGCTTGGTCGAAATCGTCGAGCATGACGATAACTTGCGCACTACGGAACGCGCCAACCGCGATTGCCACGTCAACAGGACCGAGAGTGCCGGGCGGAAGTAGATACTCGATTCCTGCTTGGCCTCTATCTTCCGCAGAGACCGAAGCCGGCGCACGGCTCGCACTACGCGGCAAATTGCGGAACACACGTCGGAAGATCTGCTCGAAATCCAGTTCCGGACTGCAGCCGAAATATGCGACCTGATAGCCGGCTATCGCCGCGAGGTCACCGAGTGCATGAGTGAGGGAGGTCTTTCCCTGGCCATGCTCACCATAGATCGCCACGTGAGAGAGCTCGTCCTCGATCGCACTGATGATTCGGCGTAGCTCGGGTCTGCGGCCCACGAATCCGCGTCCCCAGCGTGTCGGACGACTGGGCGTAAATGCGTCGGGAAGCTCCATGCGTGCGTGAACAAGGCCCATATTGCCGTCCGACGAGCGCTCAAGTGCGAACCTCGTGTTCGACAAGTGGCCGAAGCTTGGAGTTTCTCCGTCGTACCGTCTGCCAGCGCCGGGGCGGCTCTCATACGAGAAGCGCCGGGCTTGCCGTTCTGCCGGATTTGCAACGAAAGTCTCGCCGCCACCGTGTTCATTAAGGGCCTCGCAGGCGCGGACCAGATGCAGAATGCGCTGCTTGTCGACAATTGCGGTTGCCGGCCCGCTGCTGCCCTGCTCGGCGCGAACTCCGGCTGCGTTTGCGCCATTCCGACGGCGAGGCCAAAGATGATCAAGGAACTGCCTCACTGCGCCTCGCTCTTCTGCATGCCGGCCCCCCATCACCGGGCGGGCAAGAAAGCATAATCGTAGAGCGAAGCTATCGGCTACTTTTTTTTAGCGTTCAGCATACGTTTCTCTTCCGTCAGCCTAGCATATGGTTTCGTATGCAATCCTGGCGAGGAATACGATGGCGTCTTTCAAAAGAAGGCAGTGAAGACACAAACAATTGTTACTTACGAAAACTTTTACCTTCTTTATAAACTATATTGTTTTTTTAGACGTTGCCCATCGTTTAGTCTGACTATGGGCGCACGATGTGGCTCATGCTTCCTGACACCGATAATGAAACGAGGCCGCAACAAAGGGCACGATAGCCGTGAGAATAGGTGCCGCGCGCGGTGGAGAATAGGATGGTCGAAGATCCCGGACCCCGTCGGAGGGTGCCAATTACGATTGTCACACCGAGCTACAACCAGGCACGGTTTCTGGAGTGTGCGATGCGTAGCGTCCTTGACCAACGCTACCCCGCTCTCGATTACCTCGTCATCGACGGAGGGTCGACCGACGGAAGCGTCGACATCATCAAACGCTACGCCGATCAACTTTCGTTTTGGGTCAGCGAACCGGACGGCGGCCAGACCGATGCCCTGATCAAGGGATTTGCCGGGGCGCGCGGAGAGATCTTCGGTTGGCTGAATTCGGACGACGTGCTCGAGCCGGGTGCGCTCGACGAGGTTTCCGACTTCTTCACCGCAAATCCCGAAGCTCAGGCGGTGTACGGCGATGCCATCCTGATCGATGCGGATGCAGCGCCGATCAAGGCAAAGCGGGAGCATGCCTTCGATCGCTTCATTCTTCTGTACACGTACAATTACATCTCGCAGCCCTCTATGTTCTGGCGCCGAGGTCTATATGAAGCGGTGGGCGGGCTCGACCGGTCGTTCGATCTCTCAATGGATGCTGATCTTTGGATGCGCTTCGCCGGCGTGGCGGATATCAGGCACGTGCGCCGAATCTGGTCACGCGAACGTATGCACCCCGACCAGAAGACTGCACGTCTTCGTGCCGCGAGCCTCGCCGAAGACGCCGCGATCCGTCGTCGATACTCCGGTAAGGAATCGAGGCCCGTTTATCTATCGAAACGACTGATGGCGAGGAGCCTCCGCATTGGACGCAAACTCGCCTTGGGCAGTTATAGATGACGGCGACCCTTATCCGTAGCCGCTCCACCTCAATTCAATCACAGCGAAAACCGGAGAGGCAGGAGCGAGGCAGGTCCGACGGCGCCACGTTACCCCCGCTGCAGGACGGCGGATTCGCCACTGTTTGCGGGATCCGATCGACGTCCTTCACGGTATCGGTTTGGGTTTCGACGCTGGCCTGCAGCGCCGTCTTGTTCATCATCTGGCCGCCGACCGCTTCAGGAACGGTCGTAGCCGTGGATTATGCGGGCACCGCATTCAAATACGGGTTCGGCGGTCTCCAGGCGGTGCTCGCGTTATGCATGATCTGCGAGCACGCCACATTGGTCCCGCGCCCGTTCTTCATGCTCGCGGCGCTCGCGTTATCCTTGATCGGCCTCCTCTCCTTCACCTACGTTCAGCTCTATCGGCCCGCGGAGACCTCGTATGGCGCGGCGTTGTTTCCGCTCCTCGTCTGCGCGATGCCCGCATTCATTCCGCCGCGTGTGGTGCACGTCAACATGGAGCGGTTGGCCCTGTCGGTCTTCCGTCTATTGGCGCTCGGCTCGGTGTTTCAGGTCTGTTGGCAGCTTGTCGACACGCAGGGATTTCTCGCCAACGAGATTTCCCACGAGCGGACCTACATCCTCGTCTTTTTGCTGCTGCTTGTCGGCTTCGAGCGTCGTCTCTGGGCCTGCGCTTTCGCGATCTTCCTCATCGCCGTCAGCCTTTATCTTCGACCGAGTTCTACCCTGGCGAGCGCGACAGCGATCGCATTGGTTGCAATTTCGCTTCGGTTAACGAACTTCTCTCGCCTGCTCACCCTGCTTCCCTATCTAATCGTCGGCGGCCTGCTGATACAGAACCTTGTCTTCGCGGCCGATCCGCAGGTGGTCGAGGCGGTCCTGAACTTCGAAACTGAGTTCAAGCAGGGGGAACTCGGCAGCTATAGCCACTCCGATTCGGTCAGCAACAGCGACTTTCGGTTTGCTATCTTCCGCGCGGTGAACGACGAGCTGAACTTATACTCACCGTGGATCGGGAAATCCTTTACCGGCGGCGTCAATGTCTACGTTGGTAGATACCTCCATTGGCCAGGATTTCTCGGATTTTCGGAGATACATTCGGATTTCTTGGCCATTCTGCTGCAGGGTGGAATTATCGGCTATGGTTTATTCGCAGCTATCTTCGTTGGAGTCGTGCGGCTTGCATCGCGGTCGGCTCATTTTGCAAAAGTGCGTGGCGCGACGCGCGGCGAGGCTCTTTTGCGCTCAATTCCCTTCATGACTTGCGTGTTCGGCTTCTACATCTCTTTCAATCCGCTGATGCCGAAGGTTGAATACGTTCTTTGCTTTCTTATTTTGGCGCCGATTACCGTGCTATGCGCTCGCCAGATATGTCTCGAGGACACCCTCGACACTCCGCTGCCTTTGCCGGCAGGTGTATTGGCTACTCCCGGATTGCGGCACAGATGACGATCCGCTCCGCCGTGAGCCGCGGCCGCGCCCATCTCGGCGATGTCATGATTGAGCCGGGGCGGCGTTCCAATTCGTCTCGCCGGCGGTCAGGCAGTACCGCGGATCATGCAGGGGCGTTGGCTTGAATGGCAGCTTCGGATGATCATGGAGCCGTCCCAATCGCGGCGACATGCACGGCGCAACCGGCGCTCTCAAGCGCTGGATCTCCTTCAGTTGACGCGAATGTCGCTCGTGAAGGGTCGCCGAGTGCCAAGCACGGCGTCGATCGAAGTACGCCGGTCATGACCTCATCTCCTCGCTGGTGGCTGAGCCGGCGAGCGGGCGTCGTCCAATTGCTGGTTTCGGCATCGGACGGCGCCGACACCTCTACCGAGGCGCAGCGCGGGACGGAAAGGAGTCGAAGAGCCGTTTATTCCGCGGGGTGTTCGTTCGCTGCGCGCGCGCTGCTCGTCGCGTCGACGCTGATCTCGATTCCACTCACCTTCAACTATCTAGGTTACGAGCGGTTCAGCGTCTGGATGGTTTTCAGCTCGATCATGACGATGCTGACCTTTGCCGACCTCGGGATCGGCAATGGCATGGTCAGCGCGCTCTCCCGAGCGGCGGATAGGGACGCTGCGGCGAGGTGCCAGGCGAGCGGCTTCTTTCTGCTTGTCGGCATTTCGGCGTTCCTCTGCATCATCTTCGGCGTTGCCTACCCTCTGACGGAATGGGCAGCGGTATTCAACCTGAAGGATCCAGAGGCCATCAACGAGATTCGCCCGGCGATACTGGTGCTGTTCGCCTTTTTCGTGTTGATGCTGCCGCTCGTGACCGCGAACAAGGTCCGCTTCGCGCTGCAGGAGGATTATGTCAATAGCGCCTGGGAGATCGTGGCAAGTGCCGTTGGATTGCTTGGTATCCTGCTCGTGGTCTGGATGCGCGGTGGCGTCCCTTGGTTGGTCATAGTCGTGACTGCGGGACGGGTGGGCGCCGGCATTGGCAATTGGATTAATTTGGCGCGGAGCCGCCCATGGCTCCTCCCGCATTGGCGCTTGGCCGACCCCAGGATCATGAGAGAGCTTCTACGGTCTGGCGCGATGTTCTTTGTCTTGAGCCTCGCGGCAAATCTGGCGGTCTCGTGCGACAACTACATCGTCCTTTATCAGCTGGGCGCGGAACCAGCGGCGACCTACGCTGTCGCTGCCAAGATCTATGCGCTCCTGACCCTGGCCGCGAGCACCGTGCTGTCGCCTCTCTGGCCCGCTTATGGTGAGGCGATTACCCGCGGGGATGTTGCCTGGCTTCAACGCACGTTGCGTCGCTCGGTGCTACTCATGGCAACGACCTCGCCAATATCGTCGGGCCTGCTTTTCTTTTCGGCAAATATCATCGTGGAGTATTGGCTGGGACGAGGCCTGGAGCTACCGCCGGGTCTGCTTCTCGCCTTCTCTGTCTGGGTGCCACTTCAGTGCGTCGGGATGGCCATATCCATGTTCCTCAATGGCGCCCTGCTGATTGGACCTCAGGTGCTCATTGCAGCTTCGTTTACCGTCGCGAGCCTCGCGACCAAGGTCATCTTTGCGCCAAGTCTCGGAATCGCGGGGATCGTCTGGGTATCGGTCGTCATCTACGCAGCTACCACCTTGCTGCCCCACCTCTGGCTCGTTCCTTTCGCGCTGAGAAGGGTCTGTCGAACTCCCGTCGCTCCGGTCGCGAGCCCGCACGAGGCAGGTGCCTGAATGTCGCTTCTGCCTCGTGTCGCTGGGCTCCTCCGAGCGGCGAAACAGTAGGCGATCAGCCGACAGCCTCCCGGCGGCTGGACGGGCTTACTTATTCCAATAGGTTAAGATTAAGATCAACCCTTGAGAGGCTTTCGGTTCCCATGGGAGACGACATACCTCCGATCAGCCAACTGGTTCACGCGACACCTGCTCAGCTCTTGCGGTTGAAGGAGGCTCAACATGCCGTTAGCAAAGCGGACTGCGTGCTGGTCGCCTTGCGCAGCTTGGACGAACTCTACTTAGGCTTTTCTGTCAGCCAACTGACGCATTCCCTGCAGACTGCGGCACGGGCCGAGGCCGCCGGTGCCGATCCGGAGCTGGTGGTTGGCGCGCTCTGTCACGATATTGCCAGAGTGCTCCCGGTCGGAAGCCATGCGGTGCTCGCAGCCAATCTCCTACGGCCCCACGTTCGCCCGGAAGTTTACCACGTTATCCGCGCTCACTGGCACTTTGAGCTCCGCTACACTGCAACCTTCGTCGAAGGCGACACGGCCGACGCGCGCAAACGATTCCGGCACCGGCCGTGGCACGACCTGGCGGCGCGCTTTGCCGATGAATGGGACCAGGCCTCGTTCGACCTTGGTTACGATACGCCGCCCCTCAGTCATTTCGAGGGCCGCGTCCGCGAAGTGTTCGGCCGGTACCGCAATATGGCCGATCCCGCCTGGAAGCAGTGGCTTCGTCCTCCGTACCGGCAGATGCGCCATGTTCTCGGCTTTTGATGCCGGGCGATCCGCCGAAGGCGGCGGTCAAGTTTCGCTCGCTGAGCTCGCGGTAGATCTTGGTGACTTCGTTCGCAGCTTTCCGACAGGAGAAATCACGGTAACGTTGTTGGCCGCGCCACCAAACGCTCACGAAGCGGCCGGTCCCCGCAACAGCTTGCCGACCGCAGCGGTAATCGACCCGGCTTTGGTCGGGTCGAAGTGCACCCGTCCTGCGTTGCCAACAATAACCGCAGCTTGGTCGATGTATCGTTGATCGGCGTGATAACGGGCTGCTGCCCCGGGATGTCGGGACGGAGCAAGAACGACCGAAGCCCCGGCACTTTCGGCCAGCAGATGTATGGCTCCCAACAACCGAGTCAGTTCAACGAAGTAACGCGAGATCCCACCATATCGCTGGTAGGCAACACTGATGGTCAAAGACGACGCGGAGGTTGCGCATTCACACGGGGATCTTTCTCTTTCGGTATGTCTTCCGTGAGCCAGCAAGATATGTAAATACAATCGAGCTTACCCGCTCCCGCTTTCGGGGTTGACGCGGATGACTGCAATCCGGGCACCCCGATTCGTCTCGTCTATTTCGCTTGCAGTCGGATGTGAGTTATTGAATCCTTAACCAAATGTTTTCCGCTGTGCCGATCGATAAGATGGAGGGGTCGTTGTCCACCACCCAGCTCCCGATAACGTTTCCGGCCAGGCACGGCTTGCAAAGCTCGAAGATATTGGGCGAGATCGATCTTCTCGCCCAGTTGCGCCTTTTCTGGCGACGAAGGCTTCTCGTCCTTAGTGTCGCCGGGTTCGTTGTTGCCACTGTGTGTGGGTTCGTTTTGCTCGCGACCCCGATCTATACCGCAGAGGCTCTGGTCCTCATCCTGCCGAATGCGCCGCTCGTAGCACAGCTGGCGTCGGTGGCCGCACCGCTTTCCGCCGAGCAGCCTGCAGTCGATAGTCAGCTGCAGCTCATCAGATCGCCGGAGGTCGCCGAGAAAGTGGTGGCGCAACTCCGGCTGGATCGCGATCCCGAGTTCAACCCGAAGCTTCGCGGGTCGCCTTCGCTGCGGGACCAAATCGCCGCGATGATTTCTCAGTCGCAGGTCGTGTCCCTGCTGCATGAATGGGGGCTCTGGGGTGACCACGCGGATGCCAACCAGGCAATCGAGGAGACAAAGGGCACGGATGAAACAACCGGCAGGGTCGTCGCCCAATTCGTGTCGCACTTTTCCGCCAGCTTCAAGGGCGGCCGGACCTTCGTTGTCGCGGTGCAATTCTCTTCGAGGGATCCAACAAAAGCCGCGCTGATCGCGAACACGATTGCCGACACGTACTTGGCCGGCCGGATCGAGGCCAAGGTCGCGGCGGCTCGACGTGCGTCGGATTCGATCAGCGGCGAGCTCGAAGCACTGCGGAAGAACGTTGTCGACACGGAAAGCGCCGCGGAGCGCTTCAGCCAATCGGAGGGGCTTGCTACCTACCGTGGGATCAAGGTCAACGAGCAGCAGCTCTCGGACGTCAACGCCCAGCTCAGCGTGGCCCGCGTCGACGAAGCGCGCGCCGCGGCACGCTTGCAGCAGGCAAAAACAACGCTAATCAACCCATCGCGGGAAGCGGCGAACCCGGAAGTCCTCAACTCGTTGCTGATCGGGGGCTTGCGCCAGGAGGAGGCGCGTGTGATGCGCGAGAAGGCTGATCTCGACGTCACTCTTGGCGACAAGCATCCGAGAGTGCAAAGGCTTGACGCCAGTCTGAAAAATCTCCAAGCGACGATTCGCGGCGAGATCCGCAAAATCGTCGATAACTTGGCGAGCGAACTCGCTCTCGCGCGAGCGCGCCGGGCTGAGCTCGAGCAGACGCTCGAAAAGCTTCAGAACAACGGTATTACAGTCGCGGACAAGGAGATACGATTGCGGGAGTTAGAGCGAGAGGCGGCAGCGTCTCGCTCGCTATATACCACGTTGCTGACGCGCGCATTGGAAACTCGTGCGCAACAGACACTGCAGCTCGCGGACGCGGAAGTTGCTTCCCAGGCCAGCGTTCCTCTAGAGCCGTCATT
The DNA here is from genome assembly GCA_028291405.1 of Rhodospirillales bacterium. Classification (GTDB taxonomy): domain Bacteria; phylum Pseudomonadota; class Alphaproteobacteria; order ATCC43930; family CGMCC-115725; genus URHD0088. Next base: position 11,117 of record JAQGID010000105.1, read on the forward strand.
TCCGCGTTCCGGACGTCTCCTACCCCTGGCCGCCGTTGCAGGGTTGCTTCTCGGCGGCGCCGTCGTGTGGCTGCTGGAGAGGCTCCGCACCGGGCTCGCCAGCAAAGAAGAGATCGAGCGCGTAATCGGCCTGCCGGTCATCATGGCCTTGCAGAAAGTAAAGCATCGTCAATCGAGCCGTGGTCTGATCTCCGATTTGGCCTTTCGGCTGCACGAGTCCATGCGCCCCTTGGAGGTGGCCGTCGGCCAGGATGGCGCGGGCAAACTCGTCCTCGTCACATCGGCATTGTCGAACGAGGGCAGATCGGCAACGGCGAGTGCATTGGCGGTTCGGATCGCGCGCTCGGGAAGAACTTGTTTGCTGCTCGACTGTGATTTGCGGCGTAGCATTGCCGGCAAGTTCGGCAGTGCCGAGGGCCAGCCCGGACTGATGCAGTTGCTCGCCGGCGAGAGATCTCTCTCCGAGGTGATCTATGCCCATCAAGAGCCTGGGCTCGACGTCATTCCTTCGGGGGCGGCCTGGTCCCTCGCAACGGATCGTGCGCAGTTCGCTAAGCCCGAGGATCGTGTAGCTGCGATCCTTAGCTCCGAAGCCATGTCGATTCTCTTCCGCGGCCTGGCGGCCCGGTACGACATGGTTGTGGTCGATTCGCCGCCGGTGATCGGAAGCCCCGATGCCCTCATCCTGTCGACCCACGTTGATCAGACCGTCTTCGTGGTACGGTGGGCGTCGACCAGTCGAAGGGCCGCGTTATCCGCGGTTCAGGAGCTGGAAGCGGTTGGCGCCCGCATGCCAGGCATCGTTCTTGCCCAGGCTCCGGGCAAGAAGGGCGCATCGGTGCATGGGTTGGAACTCGCTCCGGCCGCCGGGTATTTCGGTTACCACTGAGCGACGGCGGCTCTGCTGCAAGTCGGGCGGCCGTCGATCTCGAACTAGGCGGACCGATACTCTTGCCCCGTTCGCGGGGGCGGCCGGCTCTCGCGTTCGGTTCGCCGCGAAATCATATCGAGAACGAGTTCGGCCACGCGGTCTACGACCTCGTCAAGCGCACCGGCGACGTCGACGACCTCCGCGTTCTCAAGCCTGGCCGCCAGCCGAAGATAGCCGAGCCGTAAGCGCGCGAGATCTTCAGCGCCGACCTCGTCCTTGCGGGCGCGGATGATTTCGGGTGATCCGTCGAGCACGATCCAAAGGTCGGGGGAAGGCACGAGGCGCGCGACCAGCGCGGTGAGCCAGGCTGGCCCGCCGTAACGATAGCGACGCGGATCGACGAGGATGTCCACAAAGTGCCGGTCGAATACAACGAGCCGACCGGCGGCGCGCGCGGGCCGAATCAAAAGGAGATTTCCGCAACCCCAATCGAGAGCGAGGAAGGCGAGCTTCAGGACAGAAACGAAACGGCCTCGCAATGCGGCCGCGTGCGGCTGGCGTACCGCCTCGGTGTCGCCCAATTCGGAACGCAGGAGGACGCCCGGCCGCCAGTGCACCGCGATGGACCCAGAGAACTCGCGCGACAGCTTCGACTGCACGCCCGCTTGTACGGTCGACTTCCCCGTGCCGTCCGGTCCAATGAGGGCAACCCAACCGACCGGGGGACGACGCCAAAGCGCGATTTCGGTTCGCAGCTCCAGGGAGCATCCGACCAAGGTCGCACGGGGGTGCCGCATACCCCGCCACAGCATCGCGCGCCGCAGAGCGCGAATGAAGCTGGGCTGTGGAGGCGATCCGGAACGCGCCAGGGACATCAGCCGAGTTGCCCATCGCCGGCCCGTAGCATTGACGAGCAATGCAAACGTCCCCTCTTCCCTCACCCGTACCGCCTCGACGACGGCCGCGCGGATTTTCTCGGGAACGTCTGCGCCGATTAGCAGCCGGAACAGCCAAAGCGGGGGCGCCGCCTCCGTGACGGGCGCAACCGGAACCCCGTGAAGACCGAGGATACCGCTCGCCCGAATTGCTGCCGTATCGGCAAGCTCCATCCCGCGCCATTCGAGACGATCCAACAGATGAAGGCGTCGGTCGCGGTAGGCCAGTTCCGATCGGTGTGCACGCTGGACCCGCCAGATGGGCGGCCCGAGCACGCCATCGAGGCGCTGCTCGGCTCCCCTTAATTCCGGCAGCAGGATATGAACCTGGGAGCCTTCCTCATCGCACCATAAAACGGATCCGTTGAGTTCGCTGACGACAGCCCAGAATGAATCGGGGAAAGAACGGGCCATCCGCAGTCGCTCGCCTCCCTGGCTCCTACGGATCGGGACCGAAATCAACTGGTTAACATCGTAACCCAGCTCTGATACCGTGGGAATGGAAAAGAAAACGGCGGACGGAAAACGGCGGACGAATGTGCTCTACCCAATGGGTGCACTACCGGTGACCGACGCGTTCCCTATCCCGATCCTGCCACCCGATTGTGGCGTAGCAGGTCGCTGTTATTTGGCTTACCCAAGCCTCTCGGAGCCACTATGGCTGCTGCCGCAAAATCGGCGCTTCTCGCACTTGCATGTCGACCTCTATAGACCGCAGCGGCCCCTCGGCTGGATGTTCAAGCGTCTGATGCAATTCGGTGCGGTCGGGCCGAGGGTGTGGCTGGACAACAGGTTGATTACCGATCTCGAAGTTTACCTCGCAGCCACCTTGAAAATTCCGGCTGCCGAAATCGCCATTTCGCTCGGCACGCCGGGCCGCTACCGCAAGACGACATTGCAGGTGATTGGACCGAGCGGCGAAATTGTCGCGTATGCAAAAATGGCGAAGGCGGGCACAGCAGTCGGCTCCCTGGAAGCCGAGTTCGCAAACCTAACGATGGTCTCGCAGGTCGAACAACTGCGTGCGAACATCACTCGGCTGATCGGCTGGGGTGAATGGGATGGTTCTAAGATTCTTTTGCTCTACCCCGGCCCGCGCCGTGCCGGTCCTTATCGGCTCGGGCCCGGCCATCTCGAGTTTCTCAGCACGTTGCACACCGCCTTCGTGAGAGATGTTCAGTTCGAAGAGAGCGATTCTTGGGCGCGGCTCAAGACAGCAGTCGGCGATCTCTCGCCCGAGCTTTCGAGCGGCTGGCAGGAGCGCTGTCGTGCGGCCCTGACAAAGGTGCAAGCCGGTCTGCGCGGAACCAAAATACCGCACTCGTTCGCCCATGGCGACTTTGCGCCCTGGAACATTCGAGCCAGCGCCGCGGGCCTTTTCGTTTTCGACTGGGAAGCCGGCTGTCGGAGCGCGTTTCCTTTTCACGACGCCTTTCATTTTACGGCGGCCCAATCCATGATGGCAAACCGCGCCAACCCCGTCGATACGCGCTTCATCAAGTTGCTTGCCCAAAGGATCTGGCCCGAGGGCGAAGCGCTGCTCCCTTGGGCATATCTCGTCTATCTCCTCGAGAAGAGCGTCTACTACGCCGAAGCGCGGATCCGGGCGCCCTCCGTCGGCGATAACAAGTTTAACATTTGGCTGGCAGAAGAGATGGATCGGCTTCTTAAGCGGCTACCTTGAGCGATCGCGAAAGACCGTCCGAGAACGACACTGCGGCTCCCGGGTGCGTGCGAGCAGCTCACGGCTTCGACAGTCAGGGAATACAGGTTCGGCCGGTGATCTCAAGGGTACCTTGCGCTTCGTAGGCGGTTTCGCGCCGCAACTGGTCCCAACTGTAATCATTTCCGAAGAACCGCCAATATGTACGCTCGCCGTCAGGAACGAAATACGAATTGTGGTTCCAAGAATTCGACCAGCGTCGCGCGTGTGCGGCCTCCCGATAGGCTTCAATCCCGTTGGAGCCGTCGATCGTGCAATGCCTGACGCGGTTACGGTGCACGACATTGTCTCGCGTTTCTCGGCGACCGTAAGGACCGCTCCCTCGCTCCTCGAAGGTCAGCGCGATTCCAGTTCCGCCGCCAGGGACTAGGATTTCATTGTTCACGACCTCGCAACTCCGAGAATTCTGCAGGACGATGTTGGCTCGTAGGAAGCCCTGTCGTCCAGCGCCGTTCCGCAAGACGCGGTTGTCGATCAGCCTCGCGGCACGTGAAATTTCAATTAGAATGCCCGCTGCTTCATTTTCGACGACCTCGTTGCCGCTACACAGCCAGTCGCTGCAATCAATGTCGGCCCAGATTCCGACGCCGCGGTTCCGATTAACGCGGCAGTTCCGGATCTCGACGCCGATGGCCTCGACAATCTTGATGCCCCCAGCCTCCCAGTCAAAGTCGTATCCGGCATAATTATTGCCGACGATCTCCAGGTCGGTGACGCGAGCGTGGTGGCAGCCGGAACCACCAACCCCTAACTGCCCGTTGGCGATCGCCTTGCCGCCGATGATGGAGCCATCTCGTCCAACCCCGATGCCCATACCGTGATTGTGCCGCGCGACGCAGTTATGGACCTGCCACCCCGGATTGCCTGGAATGACCGGTTGCTCGGCGTGATTCGCATAGTTTTCGATGACGAGATCGTGCAATACGACGCCCGTCGCCTCACCCTCGAAGCAAGAGACGGTATTGTTGATCACAATATGACGGCCGGCCGGGTCGTCGCTCAAAAAGGCGGTCAAGGACGCTGTGTCGAAATACCAGGTCCGCGGGCGAAGTTGGGCCATGCGCGCTACACGGGCATAAGGCACGCCGTCGACCCATAGATCGGCGGGGTCATTTGTGAACGGTGCTTTTCCC
>JAQGID010000122.1 GCA_028291405.1 Rhodospirillales bacterium
CTACCGCTGGCAATACATCCATTCGGGCGCCCAGCACCCGCATTTCGGCAAGGTGCTTTCCAGCCTGATAACCGAACACCAGGGCCAGCGCATCCAGGCGGCGCTCGCCACGCTCCAATAATCCGGCACGAACTCTCACCATCCACCTCGTCAAAGGAGGCCTATCATGGTTGCCCAAACGAAGACCGCCGAAATGCTCAGCATCTGCGCCCAGAATCCGAGACGCTTCGCGAGCGCCACCAGGCGGGGCCGTACGGCCGAATGTTCCGCGACCGGCAAGTTCGCGCTAAGCAAACTAGCCGCCTCCGTCTCGCGCATTTCGTCAATCGCGACCGACCTGTGGGAAGCCGGCAGAACCTGAGGCAACCGGGTTGTCACCAGCCGAACGCAATTGGGCCCGCCGCGCCGGAAAGGCCGTAGCTGTGCTTCCCGCCACACGTCGTCAATCACTAGCAGCAGCCGCGCCTCGCCGATCAGCTCGCCCAGATGCTCCGCAGCGGTATCAACATCCTGGAAGCCGGGTGGCTTTGCTTGCGGATCGAGCGTCTCGATCAGGTCGACGACGAGTCCCGTTACGTCGTCGCGCTCTTTGCCGATCTCGATCCGAAGGATGCCGTCGGTGAACTCGAAGCGAACATCCTGGTCGCGACAAAGATAGTTCGCGAGCGTCGTCTTGTCGTAGCCACCCGCCCCCCACAACGCGGTCGTCACCGCTACTGTCTTGTTGATCCCCGCCGCCAGGACGGCTTCCTTGAGGGCTGCGTATTCGGCCGGGCGCGGGACGAAATCTTCCGTTAGGATACCCGACATATAGGGAACGCGGCGCGAGTCGCCCGGACCTTCGAGGACCCGAACCAGCATCCTCCATCGCTCCAAGTCTGCAATGTCATAGACCTCCTCGCGCCGCATCCAGCCCGGCAGGTCGCCGCGCTTGAGTGTTGGGTCGGCGAGGACGGGACTGACCTTCCTTCCCACCATACGCGCGTGCGTCCACTCTCGTCGGACCCAATCTGAATCGAGGGCGCGTCGTGACAAGATTAGGACGAGATGCTTCGCCTGCTCGATCGCGCGCAGTGCCTGCCGACGGATGTCGCCGCTCTCAATGCTCTTCAGATCGCGCCAGGAGCGGATCCCCGCTTCACTTTCAAGACGCCGCTCGAGCGATTCCGCGAACAAGCGACCGTCCGCGCGAGAGTAGGAGATGAAGATCGTCTCCGGTGAAAATTGCATTTCACGCCCGATCATCCAGTACGCGAGCTCAAGCGGGGCTGAATCGTCGGGAGCCGCGGAAGTCCTGAGCATAGCACGCGGGGGTGCGCAATTCTTGATTTCTGTACCGTACTTTGGCGGGGGCCGATTTGATCGGTGAAGCTTCCGCTCACGGTGGTCTTGGGGAGCACGCTATGGTGACGCATTCCACCGGCATGTCAGCGCTCCAACTCATGCCGTAGATCGGCCTCTCGCACAGTGTGGCTCCTTAGTGGTCCAGCCAGTTCCTGTCCGCCCGTCTATCCGATGCTGCGGGAACCAATCGGGCGTCAGGGAACACCCAGCTTCTGAAACTCCGCATTGACTATCGCCAGAAGTTCCTGACGAATGTTGGCTTCGCCGCCTCCGCAGTAATCTCCCATCAATGCGTAAGCCTCACCGTAAGCGCGGCGCAGCTCCCGTCCGGATGCTTGCCACTTTGTCGGATTCTCGCGGCGAAGGATGCTGTTAATACGTCCCACGTGCGCCCGCTCGGGAAGGAGAACGCATAATTGATCATCGTATGGCGGTGCGCTGATCGTTACGCCCAGCCTCTGTAGATCGTCGACTTCCGCGACATGATGACAGTGCCAACCTTTGTACGAGATGCCCGAGTCCCGGAACTGTCCGAGGTTCTTGAAGGTACCGATAAGCTGATTAGCGTCAGTCATGTAGACGTTACCGTTAGCCCACTTGGGATAGACCTGAAATGTCACCCCGGCGGTCAGAAGGATCTCGGTGACGGTAAACATTTAACCTTCCCAGGAATTAGGGATGGGCTCAAAGCCGTCCTCTTATCTGTCGCCCATCAAGCTCAGATGAGCAGTATTCGACGGTCCAGCCGCTCTAGCAAGGTCACATCTTTCGCAACTCGTTGCTCGCAGCTTCTTATGATTGGTTCCAACCTCGTCACCCATCGGGCGACCGTTTCGCAAGTGGTGCGAAATTCTCGATTTCCGGAGCTAGCTAGCAAACGAAGGTCCGCTTCGACGAGCTCGGCGTGACACGGTAGCCCTCGATCGACAGCGAGTGCTATCCGTCTCCGTTTACATTGCGATAGAGGCCGTCGCTGACGCATTCGCGGTGGCTTACCCGAGACGGGTTTACATAAGTTGTGGAGAGGCTGCCGCTGATTATGCGTCTATAAAAATCATACTAGGGGGAGGGGTGATGAGACGTGCCGTAATTGGCGGCATCGGGGCCGCGGTGGGTGCTATTGCCACGCAGATTCCAATTCTGGATGCTCGTCGAGCGGGTGCTGAAATGTACGGCGCGCCTCGTTTGTTGCCAATCGTGTTGTTCA
>JAQGID010000186.1 GCA_028291405.1 Rhodospirillales bacterium
CGAAGCCCTTGGCGTTCATACTGGCAGCGGTTCTCCGATGTCCACATACGGCACCTCCAGAGCAGGTGCCTGACACAGAATCACATCCGATTCCAAAGACTCAACTTCTTTTCGAACCGACACTAAGATAATCAATTACTGATAGAAACTCGCCAGTTTTATACGTATTTCGACTGGAGACACGTTATTTTATCATTTTATAGTAGATTTGTGATTGACATGGAATTTGATCCATTAAATCATTTCTCAATGATTATCTACCTTTTACCTTTAAAGTAAATCCATCTTAGGCGCGGGGGCATGAATAGGATCGGGCAAAGATGCGTATGCGCGGTTCTCTTGGCGAGATATCGGGCTCTTCGGACCAAGGCGGCGCAGAACGATTTTGTTCGTTCGCTTCGATGTGCCGGAAGGCGGCCGAGCCAGACCCCGCGAACAATCGCTCCGCCGCACTCGTCTCTGTCGTAATTCCCGCCTTCAATGCCGACCAATTCGTCGAGCGGGCAGTCCGCTCTGCCCTCGCGCAAACATGTGATGATCTTGAAATCATCGTGGTTGACGACGGCTCGACCGATCGGACCTCCGAGATCGTTGCTGCGATCGCGGAGAAAGACTGCCGCGTCACGTTGCTCCGTCAGACGAACCAGGGCGTTGCGGCGGCCCGCAATGCCGGTATTGCCTGTTCGCAAGGACAGTTCGTCGCTCCTCTCGACGCGGACGACCTCTGGCACTCAACGAAGCTGGAAAAGCAGCTAGAGATGTTCGATCGGCGGCCCGACGTCGGTCTGGTCTACGCCCTGTATTCCTTCATAGACGCGGAGGACAAGCTGATTCGGCCCGGCAACGGCTCGTGCTTCGAGGGCCACGTGTATGCCGACCTCATCATTTCGAACTTCATCGGCAACGCCAGCTCACCGCTGATCCGGCGATCGACGCTGATGCATACGATGGGCTTCGATCCCGAGTTGCGAATAAAGGGCGCCCAGGGTTGCGAGGACCTCAAGCTTTATTTAGAGCTCGCCGAACTTGCGCCGTTCGCCGTCGTCCGCGAGCGGCTAGTCGGTTACCGCCAGCATGCCGGAAGCATGTCGATGGATCTGGCGCAGATGGAGCGCTCGTTCGCGTTCGTCCTCGGCGAGGTGCGACGAAAGCACCCGCAGCTACCCGGTCGCCTCTTCCGCTGGCAACGTGGCCAGATGCTGCTCTATCTGGCGCGCAGCGCCGTTATCAGCGGGCGGCCGCGTGAGGGCGTCCTAGCGATGGCCCGTGCCGTTCACGCCGACGCGGCAACAGTCGCGATCGCCGGCTCGTGGATCGCAAACCGCCTCTGCCGACTGCTGATCGGTGATCTCACGTACCGCGGTACGTCGTTCGCCGACATCCCGCCCGACGATACCTCGGAGCGGATGCTCTTTGGCCGGCCGTTCGAGAAGCGCCGCCGGCGCGTCTGCGCGGCGCTGTCCGTTTCGGCCCAACGGGCGCGCAACCGGATGGGCGCACGTCTCGCTGGCAGCGCGAGGGCTGAGGCCTTGTCAACTCCGCTGCGACGGGTCGAGGCAAAGGATGTTGCACGCCTGGACGGGTTCGCCGAAACCGGCAAATGCGATTTCGTCGTCGAGCCCCGCGACGGACGCCCCTTGGTCACGGTGGTGATCCCCTGCCACAACCACGGCCGTTATCTCGGCGACGCAATCGAAAGCGTACTTTCACAAAGTTGGCCGACGATCGAGATTATCATAGTGAACGATGGATCGGAGGACGACACGGCGGCGGTCATCGCGGCGCACCCGGCAATAAGAGCGATCACACAGCAGCGAGCGGGGCTGAGCGCAGCCCGCAACGCCGGCTTCGCTGCCAGCAGCGGAAGCTACGTCGCCTTCCTCGATGCTGATGACCTCCTCCTGCCCAACGCGATTGCGAGCGGCGTTCGGGAACTCGACGCGCATCCTGAATGCGCCTTTGTTTCCGGGGGTCATCGATATGTCGATGATGAAGGCGCGCCGCTCGGTGCCGCAGTCCTACCCGCCCATGAAGTGGGGAGCTACGCCGAGCTTCTGCGCCGCAACTACATCGAGATGCACGCAACTGTGCTGTATCGCCGGCAGGCGTTCGCAGCGGCCGGCGGGTTCGATACAACCCTGCCCGCCTGCGAGGACTACGATCTCTATCTCCGCCTCGCGCGAAGCGCAACGATCCGACACCACCGCAGTATCGTTGCCCATTATCGCCGCCATGCGTCGAACATGTCGTCGAACGCGGAGCTGATGCTGCACACATCGCTTGCGGTGCATCGCCGCCAGCGACCGCACCTCACGCATGATCCGAGTCTCCGCGTGGCGTACCGCGACGGCATACGGCAGTGGCGCAATTTCTATGGCCGCCAACTCTTCATGCAGTCGCTTGCCAAGCTGCGCAATCGGGAAACACGGTGGCAAGGCGCCACGGGTCTCATTGTCCTTGCTAAGAGGGCGCCGTTGCGCCTGGTGCGCTCCGCAGGCAAATCCTTACTGCGGGCTACAGCAGCCGCCGGTCGAGCGCTTCAAGTGAGCGCGAAGCGACGATTGAACCTAAGAGGGCGCTACCCGTACGTCGGCCTCGTCCACTTCGGCAGCCTGCGCGCCGTGACGCCAATCAGCCCAGTCTTCGGCTTCGACCGCGGCACGCCTGTCGACCGCCACTACATCGAGGCATTCCTTTTCCGTCATTCGAACGACGTGCGGGGCCGCGTCCTAGAGATCGGTGATGATACGTATACACGGCAATTCGGCGGCGACCGCGTCACGCAGCGCGATGTTCTAACCTTCAAAGAGGGGTCTCCGGCGACCTTCGTCGGCGATTTGGCGCTCGGTGCCGGGCTGCCCGACGCGGCGTTCGACTGCGTCATTCTCACGCAGACCTTGCAACTCGTCTTCGACATACCGGCGGCGCTCGCGACCCTCGCCCGCGTGCTCCGACCGGGGGGCGTACTCCTGCTGACCGTTCCAGGGATCACCAGGATCGATGCCGGGGAATGGCGCGATAATTGGTACTGGTCGTTCACGCCGCGCGCGATAGAGCGCCTTTGTGCAACGGCGTTGCAGGCCTATTCCGTCGTCGTAGAATCCTACGGCAACGTGCTCGCCGCCATCGCCTTCTTGCATGGTCTTGCGGACGACGAATTGCGCCCGGCCGAACTCGCCAAGTGCGATCCGCATTTTCCGGTCATCGTCACGCTCAGGGCGGAGAAGCCCGCGTGAGACTATCGACCGGAGGACGGCTCGTCGCGCCGTTACGCCGCTTGTGGCGGGGCCGCCGTCCCCTCATCCTGACGTATCATCGTGTCGCCGAGCCGCGGTCGGATCATTGGGCTCTCGCGGTTTCGCCGAAGCATTTCGGCGAGCATCTGGCCGTGCTTGCTGATGCGCGTCGCGTCGTTCGGCTTGGCCAGATCGCGGACCGGCTGGACAGCGGAGATCTCGGTGACGACGCCGTAGCCATCACGTTTGACGACGGCTACGCCGACAATCTTCACGCCGCCAAGCCGCTGCTCGAACGACACTCCATGCCGGCAACTGTCTTCGTGACAACCGGCACGCGTGGCTCTCCATTTTGGTGGGATGAGCACGAGCAACTCATTGGGCATGCCAACGGCGCGATGAAAGATAAATTTCTCACGACATGGCGCCAGCTCAAAACGGCATCGGCCGATGAGCGAGAGATCGCTGTCGCCTCGTTGCGACAACAAAGTGGCCTTCCGCCCGGCACTCCTCCCGACGGCCGACCCCTGTCCGAGGACGAACTCACGGCGCTGGCATCGGGAGGATTGGTCGAGATCGGCGCGCATGGCGTCAGCCACGCGTCCCTTCCCGGTCTCCCGCACGGTCTCCTACGGCGCGAGATTGAGGAGCCGAAGGCATTCCTCGAAGCTCGGCTTAAAGTCGTGGTGCACGGTTTCGCTTATCCCTACGGTGAGTGGAACGCCGAGGCAGTCATAGTTGCGAAAGCGTCGGGTTATCGCTTCGCCTGCACCACCGCAGCGCACGCTGTTAGCCGACGTACTGATCCATTCCTTCTCCCGCGATTTCCGGTCGGCAACTGGACCCGTGAGGAATTTGCCGGCCGTCTCGCGCGCTCTTTCGCATGATGCGCGAAATCTGTCTTCGAGAAACGTTTTCGATAGTTCGACATTGTCGTCCGTGCCCGCTTAGAGTTCCCTTACGAAGCCATCTGCAAAAGCTGGACAAAAGAGCCCGATCGATTCATCTCAGATCCGAGCCATCAAATGCTTGGACCAAACAGAGCTTTCGACGGCCGTTACCAGCAGGCGTCTGAGGGGGCAATGAAAGTTCCTTGGCCGATGGCATGCTAAGTTTTCGGCTGCAAACAGACAGCTTTGGCGCGGCGAACGTGGCCAGCACCAGTGCGGCGGCTGGCCCGGCTCAGGATTGAGAGCTAATCACTTTCAAGAGGCTATCGAGGTGGCGATCGTCGAACATCGGTGGCACCTCGTCCTTTGAGCATAGAACGCTGGTTAGCCTTGTGAAGCAATCAGGCCTGATTGAAGTTAATAAGCGTTCGGATGCACGAAGCCGCGGATGAGGGTCAGCAAAAGGATTTTGAGATCGAGGAGCAGCGACCAGTTATCAATGTAGAAGATATCGTGTTCTATCCTGCGACGCATCTTATCGAGACTTTCGGTCTCACCTCGAAAGCCATTTACCTGTGCCCATCCAGTGATGCCCGGTTTGACACGGCATCGGGCCCCATAGTTATCGATCAGAGTAGCATATATTTTATTATGGGTGATGGCGTGCGGTCGCGGTCCAACCAGCGACATCTCTCCTGTCATTACATTGATTAGCTGTGGCAACTCGTCGAGACTGGTCCGGCGCAGCAATCTGCCGATGCCAGTCACGCGCGGATCGCCTGTAGTTGCTTGTCGGACTTCGAGCTCGACGGCAGCACCAACATACATTGTGCGAAATTTGACCACGACGATTTCGCGATTGTTAAATCCATAGCGATGCTGCCGAAACAGCGCCGGTCCTGGACTGCCAACCCTTATGAGGAGCGCGATGAGCAGCATCACTGGAGCAAGAAGCACAATCGCGACCCCAGCGAGGATAAGGTCGATGGTGCGCTTACCGACCCAATCCCAGCCGTCAAGCGGCCGCGAACGAACGCCTAGGAGCGGCAAACCCGTCACGGCGGCAAGATGCGATGGTGAGCCAGTGAACACGTCGAGATGAGAGCAGAAGTGGATGTTAACCGGAATCGCTGAGAGCCGATCGACAACGGCGGAAACATCTGGTCGCGAGCGTCGCGCGGCAATAATGACTTCGTCGATGCGCGTTTGCCGAGCAAGGTTGATTAAATCCTCCGTGGCTCGCATCCATTCGACCTCTAAGGATTTGGTGTTTCGCCGAACTGAAAAGGTTCCAACCAGCTCGCATATCGATATGTTTGAAGCGCGCAAGCGATCAGCTAGCTTGCCGAGAACGCGACCTTGTCCGAGGATTGCAATGCGGGTCTTTAGCAGGCCGCGCAGAGCCAGCATCGAGATCAGGCGCGAAACCACTCCTTGCGCCATCACGATTGCGACAGCGCCGTACACGAACCACGTGCCGAACCATACACGAGAGACATCCGCCGCCGCTCGAGCAAAATACACTGTGGCGATCAGGCCAAGCACTATCAAGCTCCAGAGACCAAGCGCCCTACCCGCTCTGGCCATCGGCCGTCGCAAGGCTTCGACCGAGTAGGAACCCACCAGACGCTGCGATTGCACGTGGGTTAGCGCGGCGACCACGATCAAGAGGAAATAATCTAAAGGTAGCGCACTAATACCATGGCGGGCGAAGTAAGCTGCGAAGCCAGATACCACTATAATATTGATGTCTATAACGATAGCGAGGCCATGAAGTAATTTGCCCGGGTTCGGCCAATCAACTGGCCGACTGTGCAGATCTGTGGATTCGACCTCGACTGGCGGCTCTCCAAGTCCATTTCGCGCAAACATCAATATATCATTCCCTGCCAAAAATCTCAAAGGGGGGGGCATAAGATGATGCGGGACGTCACGCCGAATAATTATATACGGCGCACTGAACAAATGAAGGGGTCAAATCGTTCATTTCATAAATTCAACCTGTAGGTAACGTCACTACCCTCTCGAATTCAATCCATTCTGCAAATTGCAACTAATTTATTTCGGTGTTTTCGTCAAAAACGATTTTTCAAAGAATTTCCATCAACAAAATGTTTCTCGTTCTATCATTACGACTGCTTAAATCAGAATAATCAACGATTTAGACCGACCATTTCACAAATGTCGCTTTTTCCGTGATAGACTTGCTTTCCAAACGCCCGGTCTTTATCGTTTTACTTTGGAGGGATTTCCGGAGTAGGCGTTTGTCGGCAGATCTGAACATCTCTGGGTGGATTGAAATGTCGATTGGCTTGAGGACGCCAGATAAGCTGGCAATGGAGATGGGCCAATGGCTATTAGTGATGGGGATCGGTATCGATAATATCCCAGCCAATCACCTTATTACCGCGCTCACCGACGCCATAGATCGAGGCGAACGCCTTCTTGTCATGCTCGCAAATGCCCAGCCGCTGAACACGGCCTCGACGCGCCAATGGATGAAGGAACTCTTCGCGCGATCCGCTCTCGTCTACTGCGACGGCGTGGCGGCGCAGTTGGCAACCTGGTTGCCGAATGCAGTTCTGCCGCACCGTCACACGGCGCCTGAGTGGATTTTCACGCTCGGCACCACGCTTGCACAGCGCGGCCGATCGATCTTTTGGCTTGACGGCAGCCCAAAGCAGTCCGTCACTTATGGCATCTCGCGCTCGCGCCCAAAGATCCCAATCAATAGCGCCGAAGGACGGAGATTGACGTCGCTTCGTTACGCGCGACGTTCCGCCGACCGAATGCTCGTTCATAAGGAACGGCTGACCGGCTCAGGGAGCGAGACACGTGAGGTAATCGGAGAAGAGCGGAGGTAGATATTCGCGCGTTGCAGCGATATGGTGGCAACCTGAGCCGCGTGATTGCCGGCGACGCGCGCCAGTCGGCTCGCCAGCAAATCCTTGAACCCCACCTGACGCGAGAACCCGATCCGTCCGAGCCAGGAAACGATGGCTCGAATGTCATTGCGTAGCTCGAGCGCCGAGATGAGATGCGACACGAAGAACGAGAAGCCGTCCTCGTAGGCTGCGCGGTCGCTCCCGGCGAACCCCTCAAACCGCCAAATCCTCTGCAAAGCCTCCGCGAGTACCGAAAGATCTTCTTTGGAAACCTCGCCCGTACAATCGATTTCGGAACCGAATACATTGCATTCCCGAATAATTCGGTGCAGCGACAATTGCTCATCGACGATGCGGTGATGCACGCCGATTGATTTGACGAAGTTGCGCATTCGCACACTGTCCGCGCTCTGGCGCCAAGCGAGTGACTTCTGATTGATGAACCGCGAGGGATGAGCTGCCGTAATACGGCGCCAGAGATCGAAATCCTCACAATTGGGGTAGCGGGGATCGTATCGCAAATCCGCGTCAGACAGGATACGCTTGTTAAGCATCACTGTAGGATGAATGAAGAATCCATGGAAGATGTTGGTGATCATGATCTGGCGTGGGGCGATATCGGACGCCGCGCTTCGTTTGATCCGCCGCCCGTAAAGGATGTCAACATCGGTGCCTGTGAGGCAGAGGTCCGGCTCCGCCTGAAAGCTCGCTACCTGGATGGCGAACCGATGCGGGTAAGCAACGTCGTCGGCATCCATGCGCGCGATCAGCGGCCCGTTTGCAAGATCCAGTCCCTCGTTGAGTGTTGCGACCAGACCTCTGTTCTCGCGGCTGAGGAACCGAACGCGGCGATCTTGCGCCGCAAACGATTCCAGAATCGACAGGGAGGCGTCGGTCGACCCGTCGTCGATCGCAAGTACCTCGATGTCCCGGTAGGTCTGCGTAAGGATGCTCTGCACGGCTGCAGCGAGAAAAGGTGCGGCATTGTAGACCGGCAGCAGTACTGTGACGAGTGGAGTGCCCATCGGAAGCCTTTCGCGGACAATGCAGGCGGCCGCGAGGCTCGTCGAAGCCGGACCTGCATGATACCCCATGGAGACGGGTGCCGATAGGGCGCGATTGAACGACGAGGAATGCTTCATTGGAAAATCAAGCTGTCGCTGCAACCGAAACGAGCTCTCATCATGGCGGACGGCGCGCTCTCGCGCTGAACTTCCTGGCGGTTACCGGTGCAAGTCTGCTGTCGAGGCTGCTGGGCTTGGTGACCAGCGTCTATGTCAGGCGAACCCTCGGCCCCGCGGTGATCGGGCAGGTGAGCTGGAACGTCGCGGTGCTTTCCTATCTGACGGTGATCGCCAGTCCGGGACTGCAGCTTCTCGGCCAACGCGAAATCACTCTCGGCTCTGCCCGTCCGCAGGCGATGGTTTCGCTGGTGATCACGCTGCAGGCCATCTGCGCCATTGTCGCTTACGGTGCGGCCCTGCTGATAGCAGCCCTTGACCTGCGCGGCCCTGAGATTAGTTATTTGCTAGTTCTGCAGGGCATTGCGCTGCTGCTCTCGGCGCTCAACGTGAGCTGGATCCTTCAGGCGCATGAGCGCATGGTCGTCGCCTCGCTTGTCGATCTTGCAGTCGTGGCCCTGCAGTTGCCGGCCCTGATCCTGCTGGTCCATGGACCCGACGATGTCGTGATCTACGTCATTTGTAACGTCCCATTCACCATCGCCGGCCTCGCCTGTAAGATTTGGTATCTCCGCAAATGCGGTCTCTTCAGCCTTACGCAGTTTCAGCCGACGCTCGCCGGCGGCGGCCGAATGTTATCGGAAGCCTGGCCGATGGCGCTCTCGCAGGCCGCCGTTCTGATTTACACCAACAGCGATGCCGTCATCCTCGGCTTCAGCAAGGGAAATGAGGCCGTCGGTCTGTATACGACGGCCTACAATCTCATGCTCGTTCCGACGATGATCAGCGGCTCGCTTTGGAACGCCTATTTCCCAGCATTGACTCGTGCGAAGAGCGTCCCCGCGGACGCGTCGCGTATTGCTGCCGAATTTGCTCGAATGCTCGCCTGGATGGGGCTACCGTTGGCCGCGTTCGGATGGGGTTGCGGCAGATACCTGCTCGGCACACTCTACGGGGTCAAGTTCGGTGAGAGCGGCCTCTATTTCGAGTGGCTCAGCCTGAACGTTGCGCTCATATTCATTAATACCGGCCTCGCCTCGCCGTTGCTCAGCTGGGGCTATCAAAGATCGCATTTCAAGATCGCCGCGTCGGGCGCGGTGCTGAATCTCGTCCTCAATCTCGCGCTGATTCCGCGCTATGGTGCTTGGGGTGCCGTATTCACGACGTTGGCGTCAGAGGTTATTGTCTTCGCGACCACGATCTACGTCCGGTGGCGCATCGGTTTCGGCCGGGGTGCGCTCTCAGCGATCTACTTGCGGCCATTCTTGTGCTCGCTTGCTGTCGCCGCAGCTTTCGCTGCCGTGCCGCCATCCCTCGCGCGGCATTGGTGGCTAACGTCCGGCATGGGCGCCCTCATCGTGCTTGCCTGCATGATGATCTTCGAAAAGGGCGTCGCAAGGATGGCATTCGGCCTCTTCAATAGATCATGACATCCAAGAAGTCTTGGCGGCCGCCCCGGGCGGCGGCGTCGACAGCTGGTATGGATTGAAATGCAGAGCGAGATTCAGGGTTTTGCCACACCATTCGTCGATGGCCGCTCGTCCGAGCGTGCGATCTCCCGGTGCGCCGCAGCGGCGATCGTCATCCTCGCATCTTCGTTTAATTTCTTTTTATGCATGTTGTCGACACGCGGCCTTTACATCGGCGCTCCGCAAGTTATCGCATGCGAGATTGCCCTACTTGCTGGGGCGGCGCACCTCGCCAGGAACGTCTTCAGCCGTTACTTCGTCGCGTGGACTTTTGTGTTGTTCGGCTACCTGACCGCGTTGGCGCTCTGGAACAGCGGGCTTGATCTGAAGATCGCGCGCGACCTCGCGATCACGGTAGCTTTCTGCGCACTCGGGCTCGGGGTGAAGGATCGAGGGGTCGGGGACGTCGTCGTCTACGTGCTGGTCACCATCGTGCTGGTCGTCGGCCTGTTCGAGCTCCTCGACATCCCGGATTATTCGCGGCTCGTGAACATCTCCGCATATTACGTCGACAAGGGAAGCCTCGACTACGCTCAGGCGCAACTCGCCGGGGGACAGCTTTTCGTCAGCGGAATTCGCCCGAATGCTGAATCGCATTTAATCGACATTTTCGATGGCCATCGGATGTCGTCGATCTTCCTGGAGCCGGTGTCCTCCGGAAACTTCCCGGCTATTGCCTTTGCTTGGCTGGTTTGTAGATTCAAGGTTCGACCGAAGCTAAATGCGTTCTTCATCGTCCTCTGCATTGTCGAGATCGTGCTCGCCGATGCCCGGTTCGGCGCGCTCACTTGCGGCATCATCGCAGCTCTTCTCGCGACGCCTCTCGCACGCCGGGCGAGCGTCGCTTTCGCTATTCCATTCGCCGTCGTCGCCGTTCTCGTCACCTTGGCCTGGACTCTCGGCTTGACCACGGTCACCGACGATCTCACGGGCCGGCTGTTCGGATCGGGCGACCTCATTTCTTCCCTCGACTTGACGCAGTGGCTCGCGTTGCGACCCGTCAATCGGTCGACCGTCGATTGCGGATATGGGTATCTTATCACGAACGCGGGCGTCATCGCCGTTGTCGCCTTCTGGTTCGTCTTCATGGGACGCGGCAAGGCCGATCTTGAGGCAGCGCTCATTCGTAGCTCGTTTGCTGTCTACATCGGCCTGTCGCTGAGCGTCAACGCCTCCGTTTTCACTGTCAAGACCGCGGCACTCCTGTGGTTTCTCTACGGCTTGGTATATCCGCTCAAGCGCAAGCTCCACCCCGCCAATTGATCGCGCTGGGAGTCGCCTCGTCCTTCGATGAAAGGCGACAACGGGATTCATCTGGGATTTTCCGCGCCGGCCGACCCGTTCCACACATATCGGAGGACAGCGAGTGTCTCCTGGCCAGCGCGCTGCCAGGAGAATGAGCGGCATTGCGTCTTTCCGCGATCGCAAAGCGCATCGCGCAGATGGCGATCAGTCGCGATGTCGCACATCGCCTGCGCCAAGGCTTTGACATCGAGCGGATCGACGAGAATGGCAGCATCGCCCGCGACTTCCGGAAGGCTCGTCGCATTCGACGCGATCACCGGCGTGCCGAGCGCGAAAGCGTCCAAGATTGGCATCCCAAATCCTTCGAAAAGCGAGGGGTAGACGAGTGCTTCGGCGTGCGCCATGTGACGGTGCGCATCGTCATCCGAGAGATAGTCGAGAAATTCGACATCCGACCTGATCGAGCCGAGGGATTCGCAGGCAGTGCGAATCCGGGCGTAGCCGAGCCCGGGCTTTCCTCCCAGCAGCAAGCGGTGAGGCAGATGAGTCGCATTTTTGAAGGTGCCGAACGCCTGGAGAAGGCGCTCGATATTCTTTTTGCTCTCGATCCGTCCGATATAAAAGAAATACGGCTGCAAAAACGGCGGCTTTGTCGACATGATCCACGGGACGCCCGAGCGACCGATTCCATGATGAACGCAGGTAATCCTCGTGAGTGGAACGCGGTAGCGGTCAGCGAGGTCGTGTCGGGTGAACTCTGACGGCGTCAGTATGTGCCCTGCCTTGCGTCGCGCGAGCCGGACGTCGTAACGATGCAGGATACGGCGCCGCCATCCGTAGACTTCGGGAAAATGATCGAAGGCGAGATCATGGATCATGATCACCGACTTCTTCGGCGTGAGGATCGGCAGCGTATGGGCCGGTACGAAAAGTACGTCCGGCGGATCGACCATCATCTCGAGCGACAGGCGGGCCAGCGTCCAGCCGCATTTGAATGGCATGACGCGCCAGGCGACATTCGGCCCCAGGTCCCTGAGTTCAGGCGGCGGTTCCTGCTTTGCGTACAGCCGATACAACACCGAGCGATCGAGCGGCGCCATCGCCTTGATAATTTCCGACGCATAGGTTTCGGTGCCTGTCCGCTGCGCCTTGATGGCGGGATTGGCATCAATTCCGACGATCATGCGAACCTTATGCCGCGGGCGGGCGCGGCACGCCGAGCCGGTCGACGGCGAGGCGGCCGATTGCAGCGGCGTAAGAATGCTGGCCGAGATAGCGCGAGAGGTGCGATCTCGCGGCCTTGGCCATGTCGAGACGAAGCCGCTCGTCGTCGCGAAAGCGCCGCAGCCAAATCGCCGCCGCGTCGATATTAGGATCCGCCCATACGGCACCGGCGATGTCGAAGGCACCATTATGCGCCGCTTGTACCGGCGTGAACGCGCAGTCGATAAGCGCGGTTGACTCGGGATGACAAAAATCGATATTGCCCGACCAGTTAGTGGCGATCGCCGGCGTGCCCGCGAGAATGGCCTCGGCGATAGTCAATCCGAAGCCCTCGGACCGGTGTAGCGAGACATAGGCGTCGGAGGAGGCGATCAGACCGATGATCTCAGCGTCGGGCCAGACCGCATCAAGGATCCGAATGTTTGGCGCGTTAGCGATGCAATCGATCAACGCGCGGTACTGCGCTGGGTAGTTCCTCGCCTGTGTGGTCTTGAGGATCAGCTGGGCTGTCGGAGAGGACCCGAAGGCCCGCTTGAACGCTGTCACGCAAGCCAGCGGATTC
This sequence comes from Rhodospirillales bacterium, assembly GCA_028291405.1. Taxonomy (GTDB): domain Bacteria; phylum Pseudomonadota; class Alphaproteobacteria; order ATCC43930; family CGMCC-115725; genus URHD0088. Next base: position 12,693 of record JAQGID010000186.1, read on the forward strand.
TTACGCTCGAAGGCAGAACTGAAGCTGAACACGCTGGAGACAACAAAAGTTTGATCGGCAAGGCCATATCGTGCCTTTTCGCCACGAGGGGCGTGGCGCAGGGCGACGGGATGAGGGACGACGATGATCGGCTTAGTCGTATGTTTCTCGATTGCTGACTTGGTGAAGAACGACGGCACGAAGAGCGCGTCGACCAGCCGCAACGCGGCAATCCATTCGGACGGCAGCCGCTCGAGTTCCCATGCCCAGAAGCCGACATTAAACGAACTGCGATAACTCCGCAGTCCCGAGGCGAGTATTCCCGTCGCAAGCATCGGCGGATTGAGGTGATAGATCGAGATGCCCGCGAAGGGTCGCGGCGCGTCTGTGCGGCCGTTGAAGGAAAGATTGTCGTCGGAGAAGAAGAAGCGCGAGACGTTATCAGCAAAAACCGTATACCCGGCCTCGTCCAACGCGTTCGCGCAGAGCCGCGCCGAGTTGCCGAGCCCCGTCGACGACGACAACCATCCGACGACGCGGACCGTCGAGGGGCTGGCGAGCTTCCGCCCCGCTGCCGGACGGATGAGCAGCGGCAAGAGCGTTCGCTTCACGAGCCGGGCAGATGGGGCAGCGAGCGGCCTAGCAATCTCGCGCAACAGGTATGCGGCCACGCCGCGCCCCTTGCGGCCGTGCAGACGGGCGTTCGTTTCCCCGGCTCCAGCAAGGGTGCGCGGCTCATTCGACATAAGCACGATCACCAACGCACGCCACCGTTTCTCCGCTGCTCGGTTCGTAATGCGACCGCGGTCGATGCATCACGATCGCCCCACCGCCCTTCGCTTGAGTGCGCGAGCGATCGCGCCCGGGCCGCCGCGCAACAATTGTTTGACTGACACGTCGCTCAACGTCTCGCTGGCAGATCGATCGGCGACAAATTTGTCATGCCTGATTAGCGGCAAGGGCCCGTCCCGGAGGGGGAATTGTGGCATCGCGGCAAGCCGCGCGCGAATTGCCGGATCCGCCTCCGGCGAGGCAAAGATTAGCATATTCTGGACGTAGTAATACGCAATATCAAGGCGCTTCCAGAAGCGCGGACGCACAACGTCGAAACAGTCGTACCCAAATTCTGAGAACAGCAGCCACCAGTATTCGGGCCACTGCTCGTTGATGTGCGACGTGCCGCCTTGGAACGGTACCGCTGCCGAAAACACGACGAGCGGGGCGGCATTGACAATGTTGGCGACGAACTGTCGGGCGCAGACCTCCGCGACGTGCTCGGCGACTTCCAACGAAATCGCAATATCGAATTTCCGCTGCAATTGCAATGGCGCGGATAGGTCAGCCGGGCGGAAACACTCGCCTGGAATAAGCAACTGGTCGCGTTCGACCCATTCACCGTCCAGGCCGAGCGTCTCCCCGACCCCGGCCTCGCGGAATTGCCGGAGCCAGGTGCCCACTCCGCAACCAAAGTCGACTACCGACCGCACATTACAGGTTCCAACGAGGAATGGCACGATTTGAGCCGCCGAATACTCCGATTCTCCCTTTTGAGAATCATAGAATCTTTGATCATAAAGCATGATGAGGCCTCTTCTAACTATTGCGCCGTGTGCGGCACTTTCGTTCGACGCTCGCGCCTCATTAGTCAGCGAAAGAACCGTTCGAGAACCTTCATCTGCGGGCGGTCCGCGCCATTCAGCGGCTCGACGGTGAAGTGATAGTCGCCCCACCAGGGCCCCGCGGCCCAGTACGTCCAGCCTAGCCATGCGTCGGAATTGTCGCGCATGTAGGTCAACATGCCGTTGAGCACCGCAAGGCACTTTGGACTACGCCCGACCCCGAATTCGCCGAGAAATCCGCGCTGCTTCGTCCGTCGCAGCCAGTCGGTAAACTCGTGCAGCATAGCGACGCTCGACATCTCGTCGATGCACTCGCCCGTCGTGCCAGTGTAGCCCGGATCGACGTATTGGTGCACCTCGTAGGCGAAATTATCGGACGGGTCTTGGATGTTTGACAGCGCCACGCCATTGGGCGTCCCGTACCCTCCGGAGACGAAGTCCCGCGCATTCGTCCACGCGACGCCGGGAACGAGAATGAGGTTGCCGCTCCCGGCCTTGCGGATAGCCGCGATCGCTCCGTCGACGGCCTTTCGCCAAACCTCGGCTGGGATGTCGTGCGGCTCGTTCATCAAACCGAAGATGACATCGGGTCGGTCACGAAAGACCGCTGCCAGTTGGCCCCAAAAGTGCGCGAAATCGTCAACCGATACCGGCGATGCCCCGATCGGCTTGCCGTTGAAGCGTGCGTAATTGTGAATGTCGATGATCACCCGGACGTGCCGCGGCCGCGCCACGTCGATGACCGCGGACACATGGGCGACCTCCTCCTGGTCGAGCTGCGCGCCCAAGCTGCGTTGCAGCCGTTCCCACAGGACGGGGAGACGCACCACTCCGGCGCCTTTCGCAGCGAAATACGCGATCTCGTCCGCGGTCGGATAGATGTAATCGGTACCGACCTTGCCTGGGATCTTGTCGGCGTTAAAATCAGGGCCTGCGAGGTTGACGCCGGTCAGCGCGGGCCCCGTGGTTCGGGCGCCGTTCTCCGCGGCGACTGCGGATACCGAAAATAGCAGCCCCAGAAAAATCACAAGCTCCATGATCGAACGTAGGTCGGGATTCATCCTGCTCCTCCGCCCTTGCCCGCCTCATCGGTGGCTGCGTGCGTGGGCGTGATGCGGCGGCTGACCAGTCCGTGGCTCTGCGCGATCGAGCGGTAAACTTCAAGATAGGCGTCGGAGGCGCGCGCCCAGGAGTAGCCATCTGCCCCGGCGATACTCGAGGCCCGGGCGGCGCTGTGTGCCCGTCTGCTGGCTCTGCTGGCTAGAAGTACGCAAGCCGCTGCCTCGGCAGGTCGCGCTGCATCAACGGTGAGCCCGACGCCTGCCTGCCGCACAAGCTTTTCGAAAGGTGCAATATCGCTTAACACTGGGACCAGTCCCGCTGACAGTGCCTCGACGGCGGCGATTCCGAACCCTTCGTACGCGGACATGCAGGCGAAATAGCTTGCCGCTCCGATCAGATCGGCGAGCTCGCGGTTGGACGGCTCCACAACAAACCGTACTGCCGCGGCGACTCCAGCGCGCCGCGCCTCCTCTTGCAGGCTCGCCAGCGTGAGGTCCGCTTCGCCGCCCGCGACGATCAACTGCCAATCGGCTTCGTGCGCTCGCAACTCACGCAGAATCTCGAAGAGCGCTGGGATTCGCTTGTGCGATGCGAGGCGGCCAAAATAGATCAGCGTCCGACTATGCTCCCGCGCGCCACGGTCGCGAAACTTGTCCGTGTCCACGCCATTCTCGATGATCGCAAGCTTGCGTCCGGCGATCGGTCTGAAGATCTGCGCGTCAGCTTCGCTGCAGGCCACAATACGATCGTAGAAAGCTGCCGAGGCGCGTGTGATTGTCGCGAAGTAGATCTGTTTCATCGCGGCAAGGTATGGCGTGTGAAAAAACCCGCCATGGGTCGATGCAACCAATCGACGGCGATGGGCCGGCCGAGTCCAGGCCAGGAAGTCGAAAAAGAAATCGATACCGTGCACATGAACGAGATCCGCTTCGCGGAGGTGGCTCAGCACACCAGGAGCGAGAGGGTAACGCCGCGAGCCGCGCCAAGCGACGCGCGCCACCGGCACACCCTCGACGATCTCCCGGCGGGGCAGACGGCCCTCTCGTCCCGGAAGGTGATCCAGCGAAACGACGGAGGTATCGAAGCCGCTCGCATGTCGTTGCCGCTGGGCGAGATTTAAAACGGTCTCCTCGATGCCGCCGACTGATGGCCAGAAGAGCCGCGTCACATGGACAATCTTCAAGGACGCCCGCTCCCCCAGGCGAGGAGACGGCGTCGCGCCGGCTCCGCACCGTCTCGATAATATTTTTCGATCGAGCGAACGCTGCGCCGGCTGTGTTCGTCGCTGTACAGCGATACACGCTTTGCATTCACCATTGAGAGTACGACGCCCATTGGCGCGACACCCGCATCGCGGAGCCGGCGAAGCCCGCCGAGCACGGTCGCGCGACGCGTCCGCTGCCATTGGCACACCATGATCGTATGATCGACGACATGCGAGAGCGCGAGGGCATCGGACATGGCGAGAAGCGGTGGTGTGTCGATGACGATGAGCTGATAGCTCTTCTTGAGGCCTTCGATCAGCCGCCGCAGCTTGGACAGCTGGGCGGCGCCGTATGTGCGACCAGCCGCCGTTCCCGAGGTGACGAAGAAGACATTGCTCTCCAGGTCGTGCTGGATAAGTTCGCTGAACCGCAACTTGCCGTCGAACCATTCGGCGAGGCCCGGCGAATTCACCGACCCGAACGCGTCGGCGACGCTCGGGTTGCGATGGTCAGCATCGACAAGAAGGACGTTCTGCCCGCTCTGCGCAGCGCTGCAGGCGAGCCAGATTGAGGTCGTGCTCTTGCCTTCTTCGGCGCTTGCCGAGGTGATCATCACGGCGCTAGGCTGCGCTCGGCTACCGCCGCCGGCTAGAACGACGGCAGATCCAATCGCCCGGATCGCTTCGCTAACAGACGACATCGGATGCTTCAGGATATACGACTTGGCCTGCAGCTTGCTCAAACTAGGCACGAATGGCACGACGCTCAGGAGCGGCAAGGCAAGTTCTCGCCTGATAGCCGCGAGATCGCCGTATCCCATTGCCAGGTGCTCGAGCAGCAGGCCGAGAGCGAGCGCGCCGGCGGCGGACAGCGCCAGCCCAGCTGCGACGAAGCGCGGTATGTTGGGGAAAGACGGGCGATCGGGCAGCGTAGCCTGCGACACAATTTGCGCTGCCGGAAGGACGATTGCGGCACGCTCCGCCGCCTCCTTAGCACGCGTCAGGAAGTTCTCGTAAAGCGCGCGGGTCGCATCTGCTTCGCGTTCCAGTGCACGAAGCTGAACCGAGCTGTCGCCGACCTGTTGCGCGCGCTTTTTAAGCTGAGCGAGATTCTGCCCCAAGAGATCCGTCTCGCGCTGGGTGCTGACGATCTCGTCGCGAGCCCCCTCTAGGGCGCGATCGAGCTCGTCCTTGACCTTGCCCTGCACCTCCTTGATTTGCTCGTTGAGCGCGATGACGCTCGGATGCCGTTTGCCGTATTGCTGCGTCAGACCGGCGCGGTGGTTTTCGAGGTCATTCAAATTTTGCGTAAGGCTCACCAGCACCGGCTCGTCGGTTAGCCGCAATATTCCCCGTTGGCCAGCAGCGATCGCTCGTTTCAGCTGCTCGGCGTGCGCCTGCGCCACCGCGAGCTTGGTCTGCGCCTGGGACCATTGATTGTTTGCACTGGCGAGCTGCTGCTCGTCGATCGTCGAGGGTCTGCCATCGATGATGCTCTGCGTCAGACCCGCGCGGGACCTGAACTGCTCGACCTTCGATTCCACAGCGACGACGTCATCGTGCATCTCCCGCTCGCGATCCTGCAGCCAGGTTGCAGTGCGGTTCAGGATCACGCTCTTCCGATCCGCTTCGAACGTCTGATAGGTCTGAAGCAACGAGGTGACCGCGGCCAGCGCGGTCTGCGGCGTGGCCGCGGTGTACGACACCTCGAGCGCCCGAGAATGTCCCAATTGACGGATCACCAGCCCAGCGATGAACGCGTCGATTCGCGCATTGAGCGATGGCGGCTTTCCGTCCTCGACACATCGTCGGAGGCTGGCGATAGTGCAGGCCGCTTGCCAATACCAGGAAAGCCGACGCGGATCCCTATCGAGTCCGACGGTTTCGACAACCACGGTCGCGATGTCACGCGACATCAGGATCGTGCTCTCGCTCTCGACGTCACCGGCATCCGGATTGGCAGGATTGACGGGTCGCTGCTCGCCGACCGGATCGGGTGGCGGCTTGTCAATCATCACGACCGCCGAAGCGGTGTACCGGGGGGCCAACGTCAGCGCGGCGCCGATCGCCGCTACGTTGATCGCCACCACGAGGACGGCGATGCTGGGCTTATGACGGGCCATCGAGCGCAACAGGTCGCGCAGGAACGATCGGTCGTCGAAGGCGATCGCGGCATAGTCAGACGCAGGGCGAGAGGCGCCATTGGCGGCCAAGTCGCTCATCGCGATGGCAGTAGGAGGCTCGCGGCCCCGGGATGGCGTCGCACTATGGCTATCGAGCGACACGAGCCCTCGGCGTCCGAACAATTGCGGCCTGAAGCATTCGAAAGCCGAACACGGGAAGCCCAATCAGGTAGCGACGCCAGAGCCGGCGGGGTTCGATGGCGAGACGCACCGCCCACTCAAGGCCGCAATTCGCCACCCAGTTCGGCGGACGCTGAACCCGTCCAGCCACATGGTCGACGAGCGCTCCAGCCGTCAGCGCCGCACGTACCTCGAGCCTCGCCCAATTCTCGTAGAGCCATCGTTCCTGCAGGGGCATCCCCATATTCACGATCAGAAGCTCGGGCCGCGCCGCGTTGATTTTTTCGATCACGTCCTCATTTTCGGTACTGCCGCTGCTCGCATCGAAATAACCGTGATGAAAACCGGCGCTTCGAACCCCGGTTTGCATTGCCAGGTTCTCTGCCGCGAGATCGGCGGTGTCGGGAGCTCCACCGAGCCAGAAGATCGAATACCCGCGGAGCGCCAGCGCATGGCCCAACGGAATGATCCATTCAGGCGCAGTATGGCGAAACGGCCAGACGGCCGTGAGCAGCCAACTCGCGACCTGAGCGCCAACACCATCGCAGTAGACGGTGTCGGCCCGCACGAACAAATCGCGCATCCACGGGCGCGTCCAAGCCATGTTGAGAAGATGCGCATTCGCATGCACAACGAGATATCGTTCCCCGCGGTCGATCGCATTAACGATCCGCGGGATCATCTCCGCCGGTGTGATGTCGTCGATACGAACTCCCATGACCGAGAGCTTCTGATTCGCGAGCCGGCTGCTAGCCACGCGCGGCCTTCCGAAGCTAGCCATATATGCGTCCACTCAAAATTGGAATTCCAAGATAAACGGGGAAGCGTACGAATCGATCCGAATCCTCCGTTATTTAAAAACTGAGTTTTTATAATGTCGAATACGTATTCTTAATTGCAGTTGATCAACCGTTGATTTATAAATTCAGGTTATATTAGTTAGGTAACTTATCAGTTATTACAATTATTAACTTTATTGACTTTCTTGATTAAGATCCGTAAAAAAGTGCTTGTAAGTTTAAAGGGGAATTCGACGGCGCCCGGAATCCATTTAGACGACAATTCACCTTCAGCGATTGTTCACTGTGCCTCTTCCAATTTTTAGATCAATATTCGTTGTGGCGCGAGAATGACGACTTTGGCCCCCGAGATTGCCAGTGCGAGCGCGACGCCTTTCCGTCGCTGTCGAGCAACTCTGCATCTTTGCGAGAACGTGATAGCTCTCCGCCTGCCCTTCGCGGCCGACCTCTTTTGAGAAAAGAAACAAGCGACCGGAAAGCGCCGGTCGCAAAGCGCGAGTTGCCGACCCTGCAATCGGAACCTGTGCCGAGCGCGTCCTCGGATTGTTGCAAGCGATCGCCGGTCGAACGAAAGTGGGCAGCAGCAGGCATGACTAGAACGGAGGCTCGTGCGCGATCATTGTCGAGTGGCTCGCCCTTCCTCCTGAGGAACGTGGGAGCGAGCATCAGGCCGCTGTCTTCGCGATGAAAGCGATGGCCAAATACGATTTCCGCGGCGCCGGCGACCGTTACCAGCTCATCAAGAGTTGGCTCACCTCGGCCTGCCAAGACGCGAGGCGAGGTCGCTGCTCGCATTTTCTGTTCCAGGCATCGAACAGAAGCTCGCTTGCGCGACCACCCCTTGCGACCCTGACTTGCTCGAAGGACGCGAAGTCCACGGTGCTGTCGGAAGATGAGATGATCGTTGTTTTCCGCCGGCACACGCTATCTCTGCTCGATGACAGCCTTTTCGCCCGACAAGCGAAGATCCCGCATCAGAAGCGCTCACCGTCCATCGTTGTCTGCAGTGGGCTGGCAAGGAAGCCAGCCCAACAGCCGCGATCATCGACAGCCAGAGCGTCAAGGGCGCTGAAAAAGGGGGGCGCGGATCGACCCCTCGGGCTATGACGCGGGGAAGAAGGTCAAAGGAAAGAAGCGACATATCCTGGTCGACACGCTGGGCCTCCCGTTGAACGTCGTGGTTCATCCGGCCAGCATCCAG
>JAQGID010000191.1 GCA_028291405.1 Rhodospirillales bacterium
CCGGTGCCGGTCTCGGCGAAGCGGCGAATCTCGTCGTCGTTCATGAAGATCGCATGCGCGAACCAGACGTCGTCGCCGAGCCAGCCGACCGATTCTGCGAAGGCGACCGAGCGCATGCCGTAGACGCTCTCGCAATAGGTTTCCTCGTCGAGCTCCTCGGCGAGATGCGAGTGGAGGCGGACGCCGGGATGCGAGCGGGCGAGGGCGGCGGCGTCCTTCATCAGACCAGGCGTCACCGAGAAGGGCGAGCAGGGGGCGAGGACGATCCGGCTCATCGAATGCCGTGCGGGATCGTGATAGGCGAGGATCAGCCGCTCGGAATCCTTGAGGATCGCGTCTTCGTTCTCGACGCAGGAATCCGGCGGCAGCCCGCCCTGGCTCGCGCCGCGCGACATCGCGCCGCGCGCCGCGTGGAAACGGATGCCCATCTCTTGCGCCGCCTTGATCTCGCTGTCGACGCGCGAGTTGTTGGGCAGCACGTAGAGATGGTCGGAGCTCGTGGTGCAGCCGGAGAGGATAAGCTCCGCCATGGCGACCCGGGCGCTGGCGAAGATCGCGGCATCGTCGAGCCGCGACCACACCGGGTAGAGCGTCTTCAGCCAGACGAAGAGCTCGTCGTCCTGGACCATGACCCGCGTCAGGTTCTGGTACATGTGGTGGTGCGTGTTCACCATCCCCGGCATGACGATATGACCGTCGAGGTCGAGCGTGCGATCCGCGGGCGACGCGGCCAGCTCCGCCGCGCTGCCGATCCGCTCGATGACGTTGTCGCGGATCAGCATGGCGGCGTCGCGCAGCTCGCGCCGTGCGTCGTCGAAGGTGGCGAGCACGGCGATGTTCTTGACCAGAAGGGTCGTCACGGCATGTCCTTGGGTGGAGGGCGTCGTTCAGACGACGAGGAGCACGAAGCTGCTCTTCGAGACGAGGCAGTCGGGGCACACCCAATCGTCGGGGATGTCCTGGAACCGCGTTCCCGGGGCGATGCCGGAATCGGGATCGCCCAGGCTCTCGTCGTAGATCCAGCCGCAGACGCGGCAGATCCATTTCGGCGTCGCGTCGATGTCGGTCTCGATGCGCGGCGCCTCGTCCGTCGCCCTCATGCCGCACCTGCCGAGGCGCGCAGGCGACGGTCGAAAGCGAGGCGGCCCTTCTCCTCGAGGGCGAAGGCGCCCCAGACGCGCTGTCGGACACGGTCCTGGCGCTCGGCGGTCGTGGCGTAGCGGTGCACGACCATGCGACCGAGCGCGATGTGGAAATCCTCGTCGGGGATGATCTTGTCGATCAGCTGCTGTGTCGCCACCGGGATGCGTGGCCGCAGTCCCTCGAAGGCGTTCATCACGCCGATCTCGCCGGTGATGTTGTGGGCGCAGACGCGCTCCAGCGTATCGGCGCCATGGGCGTAGAACTCCTGCACCCACTCGACCCACTCGGGCTCGGGGACCCAGCCGTCCATCGAGGCGTCGAGAGTCTGCAGGTGCGAGAGCACGAGCTTGCAATGGCGGCCCTCGTCGGCGACCTGCTGGCAGAGGCCGAAGAAGGCCTCCGGCTCCGGCGTATCGGCGAGCCACGAGCCGATGAAATTCGCCGCCTCGCGCTCGTACCAGCACTGGAACTGCAGCCATTCGACGAGCTCGGTGCGGCCCATCGGCCGGTGCCCGCCGAAGCTCTTCTCGACGTCGGATTGCGCGTTGCGCCGCGCCGCCAGCTCGTCGACGAGCGAGTCGTAGAAGGCCTTGGAGTCCATGGCTTCGGCGGTCATTCCGCGGCCTCCGCCAGGGGCTCGCGGTCGTGCGTGGCCTCGAAGTACCGACCGCCGCGAAAGCAGCCCACGGCGCGCAGGCGTCTGTCGGTCTTGATCGTGTTGTGCCCGTCGGTGAGCGCAAACCGGCCGGTCTCGATGCGCAGGATGCTGATCTCGGCGCTGCGGCCGACGGCGAGCGTCCCGTAATCGTCGCTCTTGCGGATCGCGGCGGCGGCGTTGACGGTGTTCATCCGGATGACGTCGGCCAGCGGTATGCCGAGCACCCAGATCTTCGACATCGTCGTCGACATCGAATAGACCGGTCCCTCGACGTTGAAGACGTTGAGATCGGTCGAGATCGTGTTCGGCGTAAAGCCGCGCTCGATCAGGCGGCGTGCCGTCGGAAAGTGGAAATCGCCGCCGGAATGGCCGACGTCGAGCCGGACGCCGCGCTCGAATGCGGCGCGGAAGGTCGCGGTCGGCTCGCCCTTGGCGTCGAGCTGCCCGCCACCACCGCGATAAGCGTGGGTGATGATGTCGCCGGGACGCAGGGCTGCCAGCAGCGTGTCGGTATCGATGACCGGCGTGTGCGGGAACTCGCCGAAATGCACCATGACCGGCAGCTCGGGCGCCAGCAGCATCGCCGCCGCCAGGAATGGCGAGCGCTTGGGATCGTCTGTATAGGTCGCGCGCACCTTGAAGCCGACAATGATTTCGCGATTGTCGTCGAGCGCCTCGCGGGCGACGTCGAGATCGAGGTTGCGCTCGTCCGCGGCGATGTTCAGGTAGTGGCAGATGAAGCCCTTGTTCGCGAGGTAGATCTGCGCCGGGTCCATCAGCGCGAAGACCTTGGTCTCGGTCGCCGGATGGTCGATCACGGCGCGCCGTGCGAGGCCGATGATCGTCGCCCCGGCGGTGCCGGCGTCGACGATGATCGGCACGCCGGAGCGCACTCCCATCATGTCGGCCGGCAGGCAGAAATCGCCGAGGCCGACGAAGCAATGGGTGTGGATGTCGATGAGCCCCGGCGTCACCAGGCAACCGGCGGCGTCGTGGACGTTTCCTTGCGGATAGATTGCCCCCGCCTCGGCCCCGACCGCCACGATGCGATCGCCTTGGACGACGATGTCGACGATGGCATCGTGACCCGTCGCAGGGTCGATGACGCGTCCGTTTCTGATGATGGTTGTTTCGGTGTCGGCTTGAGTCATGAGCCGTGTCCTACCAGCTTGAGAGAGCCGTACGCTGGCAAGCGTTATGACGGGCTACCGCCATCTTGACTCAGGAGTCGGATCCAGGTGGCTCTCGACAACCCGGAAATTCCCAGCCCGCAGGCTAGCCAATATCAAGCAAGTAGCGTGCCAAGCCTGGGCGATGCGCCGCCGGGTCGATCGCTCGATCTCTGCCCATAAAACGGGACGCTTCGGCCGCGGCAGCCAAAAACTTGTGCAGCGGCGCGGCCTGTTCCGATAGGCGGCGATGGTCCCACCCTGGCACGGCGCTTGCTCCATGGGAGGAGCATCGCAACGCAGGGATCCCGATGACCGAGACGCTTCTGACCGCTGATGCCGTCGTCACGATGGCGCCGGGGAACCCGGTCCTCTCCGATGCCGGCATTCTGGTGCGCGGCTCGAGCATCGTTGCGATCGGCGATCCGGCGGAGCTCGCGGCGCAGGCACCGGGCGCGGCCCGTCGGGATTTCGGCAAGTCGGTGCTGATGCCGGGTCTGATCAACACGCATTGTCACTCCGGCATCCTGCGCGGCACGGCCGAAGGCCTCTCGCTGTGGGACTGGCTGCGGCTCTATATCGATCCGATGCATCGCGTGCTGCGACCGGACGAGGCCGAGGCGGCGTCGCTGCTATGCTATGGCGAGAGTCTGCTCTCGGGAACGACGACGCTGGTCGATATGTGGCGCTTCATGGAAGGCTCCGCACGTGCCGCCGAGGATCTCGGCAACCGCGTCGTTCTGGTTCCCTATGTCGGCGCCGCCGAAGGCTTCGATTATTTCGACACGCTCGACGACAACGAGGCGCTGATCCGCGCCTCGCACGGCGCCGCCGGCGGTCGCATCAACGTTTGGGTCGGGCTGGAGCACCAATTCTACGCGACGCCGGAAGCCTGCCGCCGTGCCGCCGCGCTCTGCGACCGCTACGGCGTCGGACTGCATACGCATTCGAACGAGAGCCGCGACGAGGTGACGGAGGCGCGGCGGCGCTACGGCGTCAGCCCGATCCGCTCGCTCGAGCACCTCGGCCTGCTGGCGCCGGAGCATGTGCTGATCGCGCATTGCGTCTGGCTGGAGGACGAGGAGATCGAGCTGTTGTCGCGTCATCGCATCGGCGTCGCGCACAATCCGGTCAGCAACATGAAGCTGGCGAGCGGCGCGGCGCCGGTCGCCGCGCTGATCGCCGCCGGAATCGCAGTCGGCATCGGCACCGACGGCGAGAAGGAGAACAATAACCTCGACATGTTCGAGGAGATGAAGTTCGCCTCGCTGCTCGGCAAGCTGCGCGCGATGGATGCCGCGGCGCTGGGCTCGTGGGAGGTGCTGCGCGCCGCGACGATCGAAGGCGCGCGTGCGCTCGGCATGGATCATCTGATCGGGTCTCTGGCGCCGGGCAAGAGGGCCGATATCATCGCGGTACGCGCCGACACGCCGCGCATGACGCCCTTCCTGCGCAGCGGCGCGTTCGGCAATCTGCACCACAATCTCGTCCATGCTGCGCAGGGCGGCGACGTCGTGATGACGATGGTGGACGGGCGCATCGTGGCCGAGAATGGCGTGCTGCGGCACGGCGACATGAACGAGTTCATCGCCGCGGCGGAGCGCGCCTTCGCGGGCATGGTCGGGCGCCGCTCGGCCTGGCTCGCTGAGCATGAGCACGGCGCGCTTTCGCCGGTTTGATCGGAACGAGCGACGATGATCGATCTCGACCCCGAGCATTATCTCCGCCTGTCCTTCGCGGTCGCACGCCGCGCCCGCGAGCACGGCAACCATCCGTTCGGCGCCATCCTGGTCGGCCCCGACGGCGCCGTGCTGATGGAGCAGGAGAACGCCTATCTTCCGGCACGCGATATGACGGCGCATGCCGAGCGCGTCCTGATGAGCCGCGCCTCGATCGCCTACGATCCGAAGTTTCTCGCCGGCTGTACCATGTACACCTCCGCCGAGCCCTGCGCGATGTGCGCCGGATCGGCCTATT
>JAQGID010000226.1 GCA_028291405.1 Rhodospirillales bacterium
CCGGGACGCCCGACGGCCGCGTGCCGCGCCTGCCGGATCTTTCCGCCGTGTCGGCCGCGGCCGGCGCCGGCATCGGCGAGCCGACGATGCGGCGCGACGGCGAGGCGGTGGTGACCGCGGATGGCGCAACGCGCGGCGACACCTGCCATCTCGACATCATCGACCGCTGGGGCAACATGCTCTCGGCGACGCCGAGCGGCGGCTGGCTGATGAGTTCGCCGATCATTCCCGAGCTCGGCTTCGCGCTCAATTCGCGCGCCCAGATGTTCTGGTTGCAGGAGGGGTTACCGGCGTCGTTGGCGCCCGGCAAACGGCCGCGCTCGACGCTGAGCCCGTCCTTCGCGCTGAAGCATGGCGAACCCTACATGGCGTTCGGGACGCCAGGCGGCGATCAGCAGGACCAGTGGTCGGCGCTGCTCTTCCTCCACCACGTCCACCACGGCATGAACCTGCAGGAGGCGATCGATGCGCCGGCCTTCCATACCGAGCACATGCCGAGCTCGTTCTACCCGCGCACCGCGCGACCCGGGCATCTCGCGCTCGAGGGCCGCATGCCGAAAGCCACCGTCACCGAGTTGCGCCGCCGCGGGCACGAGATCGAGATCGGCGACGATTGGTCGGAGGGGCGTCTGTCCGCTTGTGCGGTCGAGCACACGCCCGAGGGTACCATCGTCAAGGCGGCGGCCAACCCACGCGGCATGCAGGGGTATGCGATCGCGCGCTGAGCGCGACGCTCGGCTTCAGCGGTACATCGCCCCCATCTGTTGCTCGGGATAGCGCGTCCCTGCCGCCGCGCCCGGCGGGATCGCCGCCGAGATGCGCGCGACCTCGTCGGGGGTGAGCTTCACGTTCAGCGCCCCGAGATTCTCGCGGAGCCGCTCCGGCCGTTTGGTGCCGGGGATCGGCACGATGTCGGTTCCCTGCGCCAGCAGCCAGGCGAGGGCGAGCTGCGCGGGCGTGCAGTTCTTCTCGGCGGCGAAGCCGGAGATACGTTTGGCCAGAGTCGCATTCGTCGCGAGATTGACTTCGGAAAACCGCGGATGGCGGCGGCGGCCGTCGCCCTCGGGAATGTCGGCCGGCGTCTCGACCTTGCCGGTCAGGATGCTGCGGCCGAGCGGCGCATAGGGGACGAAGGAGATGCCGAGCTCGCGGGTCGTCTGCAACGCCTCCTCGGCCTCGACGCGATAGAGTAGCGAATACTCGCTCTGTAGCGCGGTGATCGGGTGCACCTTGTGGGCGCGGCGGATCGTCTCGGGATGAGCCTCGCTGAGCCCGAGGGCGCGGACCTTGCCGGCGGTGATCAGGCTTGCCATGGCGCCTATCGTCTCCTCGATCGGCACATTGGGATCGACGCGGTGCTGGTAGTAGAGATCGATCGTCTCGACGCCGAGTCGCTTGAGGCTCGCGTCACAGGCGGCGATGACGTATTCCGGCCGTCCGTCGACGCCGTTGCCGCCGTCGGGCCGCTTGGTCTGGCCGAATTTCGAGGCGATCACGACGCGATCGCGTTTGCCCGCCACCGCCCGTCCGACGAGCGTCTCGTTGTGGCCCCAGCCATACATGTCGGCGGTGTCGAACAGCGTGACGCCCTGCTCGATCGCGAAGTGGATAAGGGCGATCGACGCCTCGTCATCGCTGGCGCCGTAGACGCCGGACAGCGACATGCAGCCGAGGCCGATCCGCGAGACTTCGAGATCGCTGTTGCCGAGACGCGTTTTTTCGATGCCGCTGGCCATTGCGTTCTCCTCGTTGCAATGGCGAGAAGCTGGAGCGCCGATGCCGCCCTGTCAACTAGCGGCACGCGGAAGGCTATTGCGTCCGCCAGCGCTCGTCGAGCAAGGCGGCGGAGACGAGGCGACGCGCGAGCACAGTCGGAGTCAGCGGGCAAAGCCCGTAAGTCAGATGCGCGGTAACGCTGGCACCGAGCAGATCGTAGTCGCCAGCCGAGGCGGCGGCGAGCAGGCCGCCGAGGCGCCGCACCATGTCGAGACGCGTCACCAGCAGGCGCCGGATGGGCAGCGGCCGGAAGGCGGCGACGACGGCCTCCGCCTCCGCCGGCTCGATATTTGCCGGCAGGACGAGGATCGGCTCGGCCCGCGCCGCGCCGACCAGCGCGGTGAGATGGGTCATCTCTCGCGCGTCGAAGGGATTGATTCCCGATGTATCGACGATCATCCGCCCCGGCGCGCGGCGCAGCGAGCGCGCGAGCTCCGCGACCTCGTTCAGTGGACGCAGCTCCGTGCCGGTGATTGCCCCGAACTCGGCGAGCTGCAGCGCCGCGCCGCGGCGCTTGTCGTCGCCGTCGACGATGATGGATGGCCCGCGCCGCACCGCCGCGGCGAGCTTGGCGGCGAGTGTCGTCTTGCCGACGCCCGGCGGTCCGACGAGGGCGATGACATTGTGCCGCGAGAGGGTTCGCAGCGACGCGAAGGAGAGGCAGCTGGCCAGCGCCGCCGCGAGGCCGGCGAGCGCCTCGTGCACGAACCGAGCAGGATCGTCCGCCGTCGCGGCGGCTTCGCACGCCGCCGCCGCGAGCTGTTCCGCGAGGGGCGCCGGAACGTGATTGGCCCGGAGAACCTCGGCAATGACGAGGTCTGGCCGGGCGAGCCTCATTCCGGCTTCGTCACGCGACAATGGCGCGAACCCGCCGTCGTCGCGAGATTTGCCGTCACTGCCCTCGAAATTGACCTGAACCAAGCGCATCTGCGTGCCCCGTTGCGAGGCACGATCTTGGCGGCGATTGCTTAAAATTGAATGTTGCCGGCGATGCGCCCTGCCGTTTTCACGCCGTCAGGCGACTTCTCTCTTCTTGCATTGCTTGCGCGATGCGGTCGGCCTCCGCCGGGGTGAGAAGCTCACGGGCGATCGGGAATATGACGCCTTCCTCCTCGTCGACATGGTGCTCGACCTCTTCCTTCAACTCGCGCAGCTGGGCGATGAAGGCGTCGCTCTCGCTGTCGAGATCATCGAGCTCCTCGAGCAACTCTTCGATGTCGACGTGCTCCTCGAGCGATTCCTCAATCCGATCGGTCATCTCTGGGAGGTCGCTGAGAGCGGCGTAGAAGGTGTTCTCCTCGGCCTCCTTATGGACCGTCAACTCCTGCTTCAGCGTCTTGAACAGCCGGGTCCGCTCCGCCGCGGCGATCTCGAGCGCATCGAGCAGGCCGAACAGCTCGATCACTCTCTGATGGTCCTGTTTGATGAGGGAATAGATGTCCAAGACCGTCTCCTCGGCTGCCGTCGCAAAAAAAAACGCGCGGAACGAGTCACCGTTCCGCGGAGTAATCAAAGGTTGCGGTCGGGGGGCCGGCCCCCGGCTTCGCCGCAAGGCGTCACCGCCGAGCCCGGGTTTAACGCGCGGCGCGCCCGACCTGCCGGGTCAGGCAGTGCCGCGAATCTCCGTCAGCGGGAATTCGTCGTCGAGCCGGCGTTGCTCGGCGTATCCGGGTTGGCGGGCATCGCGCTCGAGCCGCTGCCCGTCGTGGTCGAGGAGGAGCCCACGCCCGGGGTCGGTGCGGCGGCCGGCGGCGTGCTCATGCTGCTGCTCGGCGCGCTGCTGGATGCCGGGGCCCGCGGCGGCGGACTTGACGAGCCGGTGTTCGAGCCGTTGTCGCAGGCGACAAGTGCCAGGGTCGCAAGCGTCGCACTTGCAGCGATGATCGTCATTCTCATGGTCGGGTTCTCCGAATAATTGTGCACGGAAGCGCTTCGGGCGACAATTCGCACAGTGGCGCTCTCCTTTTCGAGAACATGAGCGGCGCGAAAATCTCTCCTTGCTTGCATGAAACCGACAGGAGACGACGACGAATGATCGCGCTGGTTTCTGAGCCCGCCGGGAAATGACGTGCAAACCCGATGTATCGACCGACGCCCGGCCGCTTTATGATGCAGCGAGCTTCGACTGTACATGTGTCGGGAAATGACGGGCATCGTCGGCGCTCTGGCGCATCTTGCCGCCCTTGCCGTGGTTTTCGTCCTGACCGGCGGGAGCGCCGCCCAGGCGGCCTGCACCGCGGTCGCAGGGCGCGACACCGGAATCATGCCGGCGTCGTACCGCGCCGTCGCGGCGGCGCCCGGTGAGGTCGCCGTCACGTTTCTCGGTCACGCGAGCTTTCTCATCGAAAGCCCGGGCGGCGTCACCGTCGTGACCGACTACAATGACCTCAACCGGCCGACCTTTACGCCCGACGTCGTGACGATGAACCACGCACATTCGACGCATTACACCGATCGCCCCGATCCCGCGATCAAGCTCGTTCTACGCGGCTGGGATCCTGGCGGCGGTATTGCCGACATCGACGTAACCTTCGGCGATGTCCGTATTCATAACGTGCCGACCAATATTCGTGACTTCGGCCGCACCGAGTTCGGCGGGAATTCGATTTTCGTCTTCGACGTCGCGGATCTATGCATCGCGCACCTCAGCCATCTGCATCACACCTTGACCGAGCAGCACCTCGCCGAGCTTGGGCCGATCGATGTGCTCATGGCGCCCGTCGACGGGACGTGGACGCTGAGCCACGACGACATGATCGAGGTCATCGAGCAGATCCGCCCTGCGCTGGTCCTGCCAATGCATTACTTCACCGACCGGGTCGTCGACACGTTCATCGCCAAGCTAGGAGACCGCTATCGAGTGCGGCGCAGTGAAACGGCACGAATCGAACTATCGCGTACGAATTTGCCTCGCCGCACGGAGGTCCTGGTCATGCCTGGTCACTGATCGCCGAAGCCGTAGAGCGCAAGCTCGGGGGCGGCAAGAAAATAACAGTAATCATTGAACCGATTTCGTGGGATTATTTCGCCGCACAAGCGTTCGACACTTGACGCGCGCGCGCCTATTAATCCAATGAAGGAAGCTGACGATGCCGAACGATTTGCCTACGACGCGGAGCCAAGAAGAGCTGTTGCGTATGGTGACCGATATCGTCGCGAGCTATGTCAGCCACGCCAAAGTCGCCGCCAGCGAATTGCCAGAGCTGATCGAGTCGGTCTATCAGAGCTTGAACCAGCCGGCCGCCGTGCCGCCGCCGCCGCTCGAGCCCGCGGTGGCGGTCCGCAAGTCGATTACCCCGGACTATCTCATCTGTCTCGAAGACGGCGCCAAGCTCAAGATGCTGAAACGCTATCTGATGACAAGCTATGGGCTGACGCCTGAAGCCTATCGCGTCAAGTGGGGTCTGCCACGCGACTACCCGATGGTCGCGCCGAACTACGCCAAACGCCGGTCTGCCCTCGCCAAGGAAAGCGGTCTCGGGCGTAGGCGAGAGCCGGAAGATACCGATCGGGTCGCTGCCGCTAAGGCGGCCGCCCCACGCCGCCGCGGCCGCCCGCGCGCCTGACTCCGCGCCGCCGTGCGGAGCGCCGTGGTTCCGATTGGGAAGTGGGTGATGCATGTGCGCGACGTCGATCGCGCGAACTCACCTTCGCCGCGTATTCTGCTATCATGTATTCGATTGGCGGTCGTCGTCGCGATCGTTCAGGATGCGCGTCATGCTGCTGCAACCCCGTGACAGGTCGCGACCGGCGGCCGAGACGAATGTCTCGGTGGGACTGACCGCAGTCGTCGCGGCGGTCACCGACGAGGAGCCGCGCATTCTCGTCGTACGTCAGACCGGGAGTCGCGATGCCTTGCCGGCGGGTCCGCTCGAGCCGCACCATCGGACACTGGACGCCGGACTGCGTGCTTGGGTGGAGGCGCAGACCGAGCAGAGTCTCGGTTACGTCGAGCAGCTCTATACCTTCGGCGACCGCGACCGACAGGAGGGCGCGGGACCCGACCAGGCTCGCATCGTCTCGGTCGGCTATCTCGCGCTGGTGCGCGAGATGCGGCCGTCCGGTGCCCTCGGCGCCGTCTGGCAGAACTGGTACCGCTACTTCCCCTGGGAAGACTGGCGGGATGGCCGCCCCGCGATCTTCGCGGCCTTCGAGACTCAGCTGCAGCGCTGGGCCGCCGAGGCACCCAGCGAGGGCGAACGGCGCACCCGCCAGGATCGTCTGCGCATCAATTTCGGGCTGCGCGGCGCGGCGTGGAACGACGAGCGGGTGCTCGACCGTTACGAGCTGCTCTACGAGGCGGGACTGGTGCCCGAGGCCGGCCACGATCGCCGCGACGATCCGCCGGTGACGCCATTGCTGCTCGAGCCCGACGAAGGCATGGCGGCCGACCACCGGCGTATCCTGGCGACGGCGATCGCGCGACTGCGCGGCAAGATCAAATATCGTCCTGTAGTCTTCGAGCTGATGCCGCCCACTTTCACCCTGCTGCAGCTGCAGCGCGCCGTTGAGGCGCTTGCCGGCGTGCGTCTCCACAAGCAGAACTTCCGGCGCCTGGTCGAGCAGCAGGGGCTGGTCGAAGAGACCGGCAAAATGGTGACCGGCACCGGCGGCCGCCCCGCCCGAGAGGTCTGCTTTCGTCGCGAGGTCCTGCTCGAGCGGCTGGCGCCCGGTGTCAAGCTGCCGGTGGCGCGCCGCCGCGGATGAGGGCGAACGCAACCGGCGCCATCACGCCTCGCCGTCCCGCATCAGCCGATCGAGGTGCAGCCGGATGTGGGCTGCCTCGGCCGCTGTGTTGGCCAGCGCGATCGCCCGGTCGAACGCGATCCTAGCATCATCGCGACGGCCAAGCTGAAGCAGGAAGGCACCCTTCACCCCGAAGAAATTGAAATAGCCCGAGAGCCGCGGCTCGAGTGGCCCGATCATGTCGAGCGCCGCCGCCGGGCCGCGCAGCTTGGCGACGGCGACCGCGCGGTTGAGCGTAACCACCGGCGATGGCTGCAGCGTCTCGAGTGCGGCATAGAGGAGATCGATCTCCGCCCATTCGGTGTCTTCGGGGCGCGCCGCCCTGGCGTGGAGCGCCGCGATTGCCGCCTGCACCTGATAAGGTCCGCGGCGGCGATGGCGCATCGCCTTGTCAATTAGCGCAAGTCCTTCGGCGATCATCTTGCGGTTCCAAAGCCCACGCTCCTGGTCATCGAGCAGAACGATGGCGCCCGTCGCTTCGAACCGCGCCGGCGCGCGGGCATGCTGAAGGAGAAGCAGCGCGGTCAGCCCCATGATCTCCGGCTCGCCCGGAAACAGCCGCAGCAGCAGCCGCGCGAGGCGGATCGCCTCGTCGCAGAGTGGCGCGCGCGCCGCCGCCTGGCCGCCGCCTGCCGAATAGCCTTCGTTGAAGAAGAGGTAGATCATCGCGGCGACGACCGCGAGCCGGTCGGCGCGCTCGACCGCGCCCGGCGTGTCGAACGCGACCTCTGCCGCGGCAATCCGTTGCTTCGCGCGCGTGATCCGCTGCTCCATCGCCGCCTCGCCGACGAGAAAGGCGCGAGCGATCTGCGCGACTGAGAGACCGGAAACGATGCGCAGGGCGAGGGCGATCTGCTGCGTCGCCGGCAGATCCGGGTGGCAGCAGATGAACAGGAGCCGCAGGATGTCGTCGCGATAGTGCGAGCCGTCGAGCCGTTCGGCCATGTCTGCTTCGGCGTCGTCGAGATCCGAGATCAGCGCCTCTTCCGGCAGCGGCTCCTGCCGGCCGCGGCGGCGCACCGCGTCGATCGCGGCATTACGCCCGACGAAGATGAGCCAGGACGCCGGCTCGCGCGGCGGCCCATTGCGCGGCCAGGTCTTTAGTGCCCGCAGACAGGCTTCCTGGAACGCCTCCTCCGCGGTGTCGAGGTCGCGGAAATAGCGCAGCAGCGCGCCCAGCGCCTGGGGACGGGCGGAGGTGAGCGCCGCGTTGATCCAGGCGAGGTCGGTCACGCTGGCGCGGTCCCGGGCCGGAAATGGCCGACCGGGCGGATCTCGTAGGATCCGACGCCCTGGGAATTGGCACGCGCCAGCGAACGGGCGACCTCGATCGCCTCGTCAAGCGTCGCGCAGTCGACGATGTAGAAGCCGAGCAGCTGCTCCTTGGTCTCGGCGAACGGCCCGTCGATGACCAGGTTCTCGCGGCCCTTGCGGACTGTGGTTGCCGCCGTCGTCGGCAACAGCCGCGCGACCGGTCCGAGCCGGCCTTGCGCCGCCAGATCATTGGTCACGACGGCAAGCCGCACCATCGTCGCGTCGTCCTCCTGTTTGCTCCAGGCGCCGACGACGTCTTCGGAATCGTAGCAAAGGATGGCGTATCGCATGACCTCGTTCCTCACTCTCATAGGACGCGCGAGTATGCCCAACGCCGACATGGCGTCGCATACAAATCAGAGCGCTTGCTCGTGCCCTAGAAGGAGACCTGCAAAGAAAGCACTTGACAGCCTTATACTCATCTCTAGCATAAGTCCTCTCAGCCGAGTGTTTAACTCGGTTCTTTTTTTGGCTTATAATGCTCAAAACGAGCATAAGTGAGGAACCTAGAGATGGCGCCAGACACGATCGATTTCCTCGCCGATTCGACGAACCGTCACTTGGCCTATGGTCCGGAGATCGCCGCCCGGACGGCGCCTCTCTACGAGCGCGTGAAAACGGTCATTCCGGCAATCGAGTGGCCGGTTTTCGCGCCCTATATCGATGCGATCAACCGGCTCAAGCGGACGCGCAACGCCGTCATCTTGGCGCATAACTACCAGACGCCCGAGATCTTCCACGGCGTCGCGGACATCACCGGCGATTCGCTGGTGCTCGCGCGTGAGGCGGCGAAAGTCGATGCAGACATCATCCTGCTCTGCGGCGTCCAGTTCATGGCCGAGACGGCCAAGCTGATGAACCCGCAGAAGACCGTCCTCATCCCCGATCTCGAGGCCGGCTGCTCGCTCGCCGCTTCGATCACCGGCGCCGACGTCCGGCTGCTGAAGCAGCGCTATCCCGGCGTTCCGGTCGTCTGCTACGTCAACTCCTCGGCCGAGGTGAAAGCCGAGAGCGACATCTGCTGCACGTCGGCCAACGCGGTGCAGATCGTCGAATCCTTCGGGGCCGAGCGCGTCATCATGCTGCCCGACGAGTATCTCGCCAAGAACACGGCGGCGCAGACCTCGGTCGAGATCATCGCCTGGCACGGCAAATGCGAGGTGCATGAACGGTTCTCGGCGGAGGACATCCGCGCCTATCGCGCCGCGACCCCTGGCATCATCGTCCTCGCTCATCCCGAATGCCCGCCCGAGGTCGTCGCCGCGGCCGATTTCACTGGCTCGACGGCGGCGATGGCGGATTACGTCGGCCGCAATCGGCCGGCCCGCGTCGTTCTCGTCACGGAATGCTCGATGAGCGACAACGTCGCTGCGGCGCATCCCGACATCGAGTTCGTCCGCCCGTGCAACCTCTGCCCACACATGAAGCGGATTACCCTGCCGAAGATCCTCGACGCGCTGGAGAGCCGGCGCTACGAGGTCACCGTCGATCCGGCGATCGCGGCGCGCGCCCGGCAGTCTGTCGAGCGGATGATCCAGGCAAGTCGCTAACGGTAGGGATGAGAAAGATCATGGATCGCCGCGAGATCGCACCGCTGCCGCATGTCCTGCTCGAGCCGATCGTCCGCATGGCGCTGCTCGAGGATCTCGGCCGCGCGGGCGACGTCACGACCGACAGCATCATCGCTGCCGACGCTACGGCGCGCGCCGCGATCGTCGCGCGTAAGCCCGGCATCGTGGCCGGCCTCGATTGCGCCCGCACCGCCTTCGCCCTGCTCGACCCGACGATTACGTTCGCGGTGCAACGGCCGGACGGCAGCGCCGTCGCCGCCGGCGACCGCATCGCGCTGGTCACCGGCGGGGCGCGGCCGATCCTTTCGGGCGAGCGCGTCGCGCTCAATTTCATGACGCATCTTTCGGGCATCGCCAGCCTCGTCGCGCAGCTCGTCGAGGCCTCGCGCGGCCACCGGGCGCGGATCTGCTGCACGCGCAAGACACTCCCGGGGCTGCGCGCCTTGCAGAAATATGCCGTCCGGGTCGGCGGCGGAGTCAACCATCGCTTCGGCCTCGACGATGCGATTCTCATCAAGGACAATCACATCGTCGCCGCCGGTGGCATCGGCCATGCGATCGCCACGGCGCGCCGCGCCGTCGGCCATATGGTCAAGATCGAGATCGAGGTCGATAGGCTCGAACAGATCGACGAGGCGCTGATGCATAAGCCGGACGCGATCCTGCTCGACAACATGTCGCCGGAGATGATGCGGCAAGCCGTCGCCATGATCGACGGCCGTGCTCTGACCGAGGCCTCGGGCGGCATCCGGCCGGAAACCATTGCTGCCGTCGCCGCATCTGGGGTCGACCTGATCTCGGTCGGCTATGTTACCCACAGCGCCCCATCGCTCGACATCGGGCTCGACTTCGATTAACCGGTAGCCTGCTCGCTCAGACGAAAAGTCTTAAGTTTTTTTACTTAGGTGGTTTTTATCGTCTCCGCAGGTCGGGTACCGTCCAAAATTGTTTACCTGGGTAAGCCGATGACGACGATCCTGCTGGTCGAGGACGACGAGGCATTTCTCTATTCGGCCGCTCGTCACCTGACGGAGGCCGGATATCAGGTCGTCATCGCGGCCGATTCGATGGCGGCGTTGCGCGAGCTCGGCTCGGAGGCAATCGACCTCCTCGTCACCGATATCGTCATGCCACATGGCAAGCCGCATGGCATTGCCTTGGCGCGCATGGCGAGAATGCGCTTCGCCGCTCTGCCTATTATCCTCATCACGGGATACGACAACGTTGTTGGGGGCGACTCGGATCTTCCGGGGCCGCTGTTGCAAAAGCCGGTCGGCATGGAAGTTCTCACCCAGACGATCAGCAAGCTGCTGGCGGCGTGAGGGGCAGGGTTCGCGGTCGGATACGATCGTTCAGCCGTCGCGTTCCGGCAGGCTTTGATCCATCGCGTGCGCCGGGGTTGTCTCGCGGCACCAGCCGACGATGCGGGCGGGGACGCCAGCGACCGTGGCGCAGGGCGGCACGTCGGTGAGCACGACGCTGCCGGCCCCGACCTTGGCGTTGCGGCCGATCTCGATGTTGCCCAGCACCTTGGCGCCGGCCGAGAGCAGGACGCCGTCGCGCACTTTGGGATGCCGGTCGCCGCGCTCCTTGCCGGTACCGCCCAGCGTCACCTCCTGGAGGATCGAGACGTCGTTGCCGATCACCGAGGTCTCGCCGACGACGACGCCGGTGCCGTGGTCGATAAAGACGCCCCTGCCGATCGGCACCGCCGGGTGGATGTCGACGGCGAAGACCTCGGAGACGCGGCTCTGCAGGAAATGCGCGATCTCGCGCCGGCCCTGCCGCCACAGGAAATTGCCGACACGGTGCCATTCCAGCGCGTGGAACCCCTTGTAATAGAGGAAGGGCGTCGAAATGTTCTGCGCCGCCGGATCGCGGGTCGTGATCGCCGCCAGATCGGCGGCGGCGGCGTCGAGGATCGCCGGATCGTCAGCGAATGCGCCGCGGGCGAGGGCGCCCAGCCGGTCGGCCGACATGAAGACATCGCCCAGCTTGCGCGCCAGCAGCTTCACCAGCGCCTCGGCGAATCCCTCGTTCTGGAAGACTGAGGTTTCCAGGAAACCGCGCAGCCCGACTTCACGGGCGGAAATCTCCAGCGCCTCGCTGCGGATGCGCGCCCACAGCGCCGCCTGGTCCGAAGAGGTGCCGCGACCTGCGGCAAGCTCGATGTCGTTCATGGGATGATGCTCCCTCGCTGCCGCATTCTACCATGACCGTGGGTCCGGCGGGAAATTCCCCGACGTCTCGGCGAGATGCTATGACCTTGGCGCATGGCTTCGGAATCTCAAGGGAAGGCCCCAGCATCGTTGCTGAGCGCCGAACGGACGCTGAGCGGCATCGCAATGACCCTCGCCGCGCTGATGCTGTTCAGCATTCAGGATACGTTCTCAAAGCTGCTCGCGGTCACCTACCACCCGCTCGAGATCGCTTTCGTGCGCTTTCTCACCATGCTGGTCCTGATCCTGCCATTCCTCCTGCGCCGTCCCGGAGCGCTGCGCAGCAACATGCCGGGACGCCAGCTCGTGCGCGGCCTCACCATGTTCGGGGCGACCACGCTCTTCATCCTCGGCTTGTCGCATCTGCCGATCGCCGAGGCGACCGCGATCGGCTTCGTCTCGCCGCTCTTCGTCACCGCGCTCTCGATCCCGATGCTCGGCGAGACGATCGGACCGCGCCGCTGGGCCGCGGTCGTCGTCGGCTTCATCGGCGTGCTCGTGGTCATCCGCCCGGGCACCAGCGCTTTCCAGCCGGCGGCGCTCTTTCCGATCGCCTCCTCGACATTCTGGGCGCTCGGCATCGTCCTTACCCGCACCATGCATGGCGCCGACAAGACGCTGACGATCCTGATCTACTCGACGCTCATTGGATTCTGTGTTTCGGGTCTCACCATGCCCTTCGTCTGGCGGACGCCGGACCTTGCGGCCCTCGCCATGATGACGGCGCAGGGGACGTTGAGCACGATCGGCCAGGCGCTGATGATCGCTGCTTTCGGTCGCGCCGGCGCCTCGGTGCTGGCGCCGTTCTCCTACAGCCAGATGTTGTGGGCGACGGCGCTTGGCTACGCAGTATTCAATACGATCCCCGATACGCTGACCGGGATCGGCTCGGCGATCATCATCGCCAGCGGCCTCTACATCCTCCACCGCGAGCGCATTCTGCAGCAGCGGCGCGCGCTCGCGGCGAAGGCGAGGGGCCCGCTTACCCCGCCTTGACGAAGGCGGCGGTGTCGTCGAGCGCCTTGCCGAAGCGGGTCACCAGCGCGTCGATCTCCGACTCGGTGATGATCAGCGGCGGACAGATCGCGATCGTGTCGACCAGGGCGCGCACGATCAGCCCGTGCTCCTGGGCGCGGCCCATGAAGTAGGTGCCCATGCCGCGCTTCGGATCGAAGCCGCGCTTGGCTTTCTTGTCCTCCATCAGCTCGATGCCGGCGATCAGCCCTATGCCGCGGACGTCGCCGACCAGCGGGTGGTCGGCGAATTGGCGCAGCCCGTCCTGCAGTCGCGGCGAGACCTTGCGGACCTGGTCGAGGATCTTGCGCTCCTCGTAGATCTTCAGCGTTTCGACGGCGACGGCGGCGCAGACCGGATGGCCGGAGTAGGTGAAGCCGTGCGCGAAGGGGCCGACCTTGTCGCTCTCTGTGAGGCAGGCCTGGTAGATGTCCTCCGAGATGATCGTCGCCGAAATCGGCACATAGGCCGAGGACAGCGCCTTGGCGACGGTGATGATGTCGGGCTGCAGCTTGTAGGTCTCGGTCCCGAACATGTTGCCGGTACGGCCGAAGCCGCAGATAACCTCGTCGGCGATCAGCAGGATGTCGTATTTCTTGAGGATCGGCTGGATCTTCTCGAAATAGGTCTTCGGCGGCACGATGAGGCCTCCGGCGCCCTGAATCGGCTCGGCGATGAAGGCGGCGATCGTGTCCGGTCCCTCGCGCAGGATTTGCGCCTCGAGGCTCTCGGCCATGCGGGTCGCGAAATCCTCCTCGCTCTCGCCCGGCTTCCCCGAGCGATAGTAGTGCGGGCATTCGGCGTGGCGGATATTGGCGATCGGCAAGTCGAAGTCGATGTGGTTGGCGGGCAGGCCCGTAAGGCCGGCGGTCGCGACAGTGACGCCGTGATAGCCGCGGATGCGCGAGATGATCTTCTTCTTACGCGGCCGGCCGCGCGCATTGTTGAAGTACCAGACGAGCTTGATTGCCGTGTCGTTTGCCTCTGAACCGGAATTATTGAAGAATACCTTCGACATCTTGACCGGCAGCATGGCGAGGACGCGCTCGGCGAGTTCGATCCCGACGTCGTGCGATTTCGAGGTGAACATGTGATAGAACGGCAGCTTGCTCATCTGCCGCGTCGCCGCGTCGATCAACCGTTGCTCGCCGAACCCAAGCGAGGTGCACCACAGACCGGCGAGGCCCTCGATATATTCCTTGCCCGCCTCGTCGTAGACATAGACTCCCTTGCCCTCGGTGATCACCAGGGGGCCGTCCTTCGCGTGCTTGCGCAGGTTGGTGTAGGGGTGCAGCAGCGACGCAATGTCGCGGGCGGACGCGGAATTGCCGGGTGAGGCGGTGGGAACGGCGTCGTTCATGGCGGGGACCATCATCATCTTGGGTTGTCGGGACGGTGCAGAGCGCGGCGCGTCGTGGCTTTGCCGAGCTTTTCTCCGCTGCGTCGGCCTTCCGGCCAGCGTCGTTGAGTACAATCTTATACGAATGTGCAGCGGCATTAATACAAGGGCAAGCTGCGGGACGGTAGAGTTTCGTCGTGGCGGCAATCGGCGGCGGGAACAAGTTTCCGTGGCAGCCGTTGTGAGCCCGGAGAACATTTTCAGGTACCGATGACATGTCAGCATTTCGGATCACCCCCGAGCTTCTGCGCCAGGACGCGGCGGCCTATCGTGCCCGCGCTGGGCTGGCGACGACACAAGACGAGGCCAAGACACTGGTCGGGACTGCCGATCAGCTCGAGATGACGGCGGACGAGCTGGAGCAGCCCGTCAGCCATTAACAGCGGCGCTGGGTCGCTCTGGCGACCCGATAGGCAAAACCCTCGACGCGTGGCAGAATCGTCGGCCGAGCAACTCCGGCATGCCGACCGATGTCCAAATCTTCATCCGCAACGACCGGCGCCAGGCGCTTCGATCTCGCTGGTGCGACGGCGCTCGTCACCGGTGCCTCTTCCGGTCTCGGCCGGCATTTCGCGCTGACCCTCGCTGCCGCCGGTGCCCGCGTCGCGGTCGCAGCACGGCGGATCGCTGAGCTTCGCGAGCTCGCGGCGGAAATCGCCGAGTCCGGCGGGACCGCGTTGCCGGTCGCCTTCGACGTCCTCGCACCCGCCTCGGTCGACGCCGCCATCGCCAGCGTCGAAGCCAAGCTCGGGCCACTCGACATCCTCGTCAACAATGCCGGAATCGCCGCGACGGCGGGGTTTCTCGCCCAGGACGAGGCGGAATGGCGCCGTGTCCTTGCCACCGATCTCGATGGCGCCTGGCGCGTCGCGCATGCGGCAGCCTTGCGCATGGCTGCGCATGGCCGCGGCGGCGCCATCGTCAACATCGCCTCTATTCTCGGCCTGCGGCCGGCGAGCCACGTCTCGGCCTATTCGGCGGCGAAAGCCGGGTTGATCAGCCTGACGCAATCGATGGCGATCGAACTGGCGCGTCACAAGATCCGCGTCAACGCGCTGGCGCCGGGGTACGTCGAGACCAATCTCAACCGCGACTTCCTGCGGGGGCCCGCCGGTCAGGCGATGACGAAGCGTGTGCCGCTGCGCCGCTTTGGCGAGGTCGAGGATCTCGACGGCGCCTTGCTGCTGCTGGTATCCGACGCCGGACGCTACATGACCGGCAGCGTCATCGTCGTCGACGGTGGCCACTCGCTCGGCATCACCTGAGGTTTCGGCATGGATTTCACGCTGCCCGCCGAGATCGAGACGCTGCATCGCCGTTATGTCGATTTCGTCGAGGCCGAGATCCTGCCGGTCGAGCGCGACCCCTCCGCCTGGGGCGAGGGGGAGAACATCGACCTCGCGCATCTCGCGATCCTGCGCGGCAAAGCGAGATCCGCCGGGCTCTGGGCACCGCAGGTGCCGCGCGAGCTCGGCGGCATCGGTCTCTCGATGGTCGGCATGGCGGCTTGCTACGAGGCGATGGCGCGCTCGCTGTTCGGACCCGTCGTCTTCAACTGCGCCGCGCCCGACGATGGCAATATGATGTTGCTCGCCAAGGTCGCGACGCCAGCGCAGCGACAGCGTTGGCTGCAGCCCATCATCGACGGTTCAGTCCGCTCGTCCTTCGCCATGACCGAGCCGATGCCGGGATCGGGATCCGACCCTTCGGCGATGCGGACGCGGGCCGAGCGGCGAGCCGGTGGCTGGGTCGTCTCCGGCCATAAATGGTTCATCACCGGCGCTGCCGCGGCGCAGCATTTCATCCTGTTGGCGCGGACCTCCGACGATCCGCGCAAAGGACTCACCGTCTTCCTCTTCGATGCCGCGCAGCCGGGCTGGCGGATCGAGCGCCGCATTCCGATCATGGGACCGGAGGAGCACGGCGGCCATTGTGAGCTGATCTTCGACGGGCTGGAAATCCCCGAGGAGAATGTGCTCATGGAGGTCGGCGACGGGCTTAAGGCGACGCAGATCCGCCTCGGCCCGGCGCGGCTGACGCATTGCATGCGCTGGCTCGGCATGGCGAAGCGGGCGACCGAGATCTGCCTCGACTATGTCCGGGAGCGCGAGAGCTTCGGCGCCGTCCTCGCCGATCACGAGGGGGTGCAATGGCTGCTCGGCGGCGCTGCGATGGAGATCGAGATCGGCAGGCTGCTGACGATGCGCGCCGCCTGGAAGCTCGACCAGGGTGATTTCGCGCGTAGCGAGATCTCGATGGCGAAGATCGCCGTCTCCGAGCTGCTGCACAAATCGATCGATACGGCGATCCAGCTGCTCGGCGCGCGCGGTTACTCGAAGGATACGCCGCTCGAATGGATGTACCGCTACGCCCGTCAGGCGCGGCTCGTCGACGGCGCCTCCGAGGTTCACAAGATGGTGCTGGCGCGGACGCTCCTCGCCAAGGGCGCCGATTTCTGGTCGTGGAATTGACGGGCGGGCATTGACCGGCGAAGCCGCGCATATCGACACCTCCGAAGCCGCGCGAGCGCGACTTGGCCGGATAATCGCTGCGGCACTGGGAGAGGCGACCGTCCTCTCGATCGAAAAGCTTTCGGGCGGCGCCATTCAGGAGAATTACGCGGTCGACGTCGAGACCGCCAGTGGTAGGCAGCGTCTCGTCCTGCGTGCCGATGCGCCCTCCGCCATCGCCGTCAGCCACGGCCGCGCCCAGGAATTCGCGCTGCTGAAAGTCGCCCACGCTGAAGGCATGACGGTGCCCCAGCCGATCTTCTTCTGCGCCGACCCGACGATCCTCGGCAAGCCGTTCTATGTGATGCGGCGCGTCGCCGGAACCGCCGCCGGCCACGTCATCGTCCGCGACGACAAGTGGCACGGCGACCGGATCGCGCTCGCCGATCGGCTCGGCCGCGAGCTCGCGATCCTGCATCGGGTGCGGCCGCCGCATCCAGATCTTGCTTTCCTGCCGATGCCAAGCGTCTCTCCCGCGCTCGTCGCCATCGAAGCCTATCGCGGCTTTCTCGATTCTTATCGCTTGCCGCGGCCGGCGCTCGAATGGGGGCTCCGCTGGCTCGAGCGCCACGCGCCGCCGCTTGCCGAGCTGGTGCTCTGCCACCGCGACTACCGCACCGGCAATTACATGGTGGATGACTCAGGTCTCACCGGCATCCTCGACTGGGAGTTCGCCGGGTGGGGCGATCCGCACGAGGACATCGGCTGGTTCTGCGCCAAGTGCTGGCGTTTCGGCGCGAATGCGCGCGAGGCTGGCGGCATCGCCGGGCGCGACGATTTCCTGCGAGGCTACAGCGCCGAGTCGGGCCGCCGGATCGACCCCGGGCAGGTGCGATACTGGGAGACGATGGCGCATGCCCGCTGGGCAGTCATCGCGCTGCAGCAGGGCGAGCGTCATGTGTCCGGTGCCGAGCCGTCGCTCGATCTCGCGCTGACCGGCCGCCGCGTCGCCGAGCTCGAGTACGAGCTTCTGCTTATGACGGGACCTTAGATATGGATCGGCCCGACGCCGCCGAGCTCATCGCCATTGCTCTCGCGCGTTTCCGCGAGGAAATTCTCCCCGTGCTTCCCGCGGATCGGCGTCTCGCCGCGCTGATGATCGCGAACGCCCTCGGCATCGCGGAGCGTGAGCTGGCGGCGGGTGGCGACGACGGGACGATCGCGGCAGCGTTCGCGACACTCATCGGCGAGACCGCTGATGCCGTTCCGGCCTTCGTCGCCGATCTGCGGCGCGGCCGCTGGGACGATGACGCCGACCTGCATCACCTCCTGCTGCAGGACGCCAAGGCGCGCGTCGCGATCGCAAACCCGCGGTAAGGGGAGATCGGAACGGACAGGCTGGTGGTCAGGAAATCCGGCATGATGACGTCGGATTCCCGGGTGAAGTGGGTGCCGAGCACCATGATCACGGGGGTGGCCTGCGGAAAGTCGTAAATCAGTTCGTAGCCCACCCGAATCTTCATCCGACATCCCTGGGCTCACGCGTTCCAATGGCGAGAAGTCCCAGCCATTGTGGGGTCGAATTCAGTGTCGTCGCATCACTTCCCGGACTTACCTGTTGGCGGAATCGTCGGGGTGCGGACGTCCCAGCGTGGCCCAGATCGCATCGGGGGGATCGGATGTGACGCTGACTTGGACCTCCATGGCGAGATGGTCTGACGCGACGCCGATGAACGTGCCGTGCAACGGCGTCGCGTGGCGAGGATCGCGTACGACCGCGACGGTGACGAGATCGCTCTTGCCGATACTGCCGCTGGTCGGGTCGAAGTCGATCCAGCCGGCGCCCGGCAGATAGGCTTGCGCCCAGGCGTGGGTCGAGCCGCCTGCCGTGCTGCTCGTCGGCTCGTCCGGTTCGTCGAGCGGCACCGCGAGATATCCGGAGGCAAAACGCGCGGCGAAACCGAGGGAGCGTACCGCCTCGATCATCAGCATGGCGAAGTCGCGGCAGCTGCCGTGGCCGAGGCGAAGCGTCTCCACTGCCGGCTGGATGCCCTTCGCTTCGCGCCGCCGATAGCAGAAGCCGCAATTGATGGCGTCGGAGAGTCGGGTCAGGAGCGCGAAGGTGCCGATCGATCCGCTGACGGGGAGGAATTGCCGAGCCCACTCGCCGACCTCATTCCTCGGATCGGGATGATGGCGTTCGAGGTATTGGGCGAGGTCGGGCATCTCTTCCGCGTCGTACACGACCGGAAACTCGCTTCCGGCAAGCTCGGGATCGAGCGACGCTGCATCGATCGGCGTGTGGTCGACGCGAACGAGGCTCTCGAAGCGCAGCTCGTTCGAGCGGTTGGCGAATCGCGCGATCCCAATGTGATTGCCAAAAGCGTCCTGAACGAAGCGCAGGCTCGTCGGCTCCGGGCTGATCTCGATGCTCGCCTCGACCACGCGTTGATCTTGGGAATCGCGCGGACGCAGCATCATGCGATGCTCTCCGAAGGCAACCGGCTGCCGGTAGCGGTAAGTGGTGACGTGCCGAATGGTCAACGGCGGCATGATCTCTCCTCGCCGGGAGTCATGTATGATTCGCGCCAGTTCGCCAGGGCGGAAACCTGCGTACTGGCGGCAGGCTTCGTTAGGAAATTCTGCGCAACCCTGATTTGAACCGCCTGCTGTTGGCGACATAGCGGGCAGCGGTGACGGGAATCCGGGCGACCTCTTCGCTCGTGAGCGTACGGACGGCCTTGCCCGGCGATCCGAGGATCAATGAATTTTCAGGATAATCCTTGTTCTCTGTGATCACCGCGCCGGCGCCGACGATACTGCCGGCGCGGATATGCGCCCGGTTCATGACGATTGCGCCCATGCCGATCAGGACGTTGTCCTCGATGGTGCAACCGTGGAGGATGACGTTGTGGCCGACCGTGCAATTCCTACCGAGACTGAGCGGCTTTCCCGGATCGGCGTGCAAGGTCGAGTTGTCCTGGATGTTCGATCCGGCGCCGATCTCGATCCATTCATTATCGCCGCGCACGACGCAGCCGAACCAGATACTCGCGTCGGTCGAAAGCCGGATCTTTCCTATGACCGTGGCGTCTTCCGCGACGAAATATTGCCCGTCGCCGGGAAGCTCCGGCGCTTGCCCGTCCAGTTCGTAGATCGCCATCGTCAG
Source organism: Rhodospirillales bacterium (assembly GCA_028291405.1). Classification (GTDB taxonomy): domain Bacteria; phylum Pseudomonadota; class Alphaproteobacteria; order ATCC43930; family CGMCC-115725; genus URHD0088. Next base: position 19,659 of record JAQGID010000226.1, read on the forward strand.
AGACCCTTAAAGAATGAACCGTCGACCGGCATCACTCATCGCCGGCTGTCGACTGAAACGAGCATAACCTTAGTTCGCTACGCCTGGGCAAGCTTATCGATAGCGGGTCATGACGGCGTCAGGATCGCCAGGGCGAGCGGCACGAGGATCGCAGTTAAAAACGCGTTCAATCCCATCGCGATGCCGGCGAAAGTGCCGGCCAACGGATGGACCTGGAACGCCCTCGCGGTGCCGATGCCATGCGCGGCGAGGCCAATCGCGAAGCCGCGCGCTCGCCAGTCCTTGATGCCGAGGAAATTCATCATCGGCGTCACGACGATCGCTCCGACGATGCCTGTCATGATCACCGTGACCGCGGTCAGCGCGGCGTCGCCGCCGAGTTGTTGCGAGATGCCCATCGCGACGCCTGCCGTGACCGACTTCGGCGCGACCGAGATCAGGACGACTTCCGGCATGCCGAAGGCGCGGGCGATCAGCAGGACGGAGCCGACCGCAGTCACCGAGCCGATCATCAGCGCGACCGTCATTGGGACGAGTGACCGCAGGACGACGGAACGGTTCTCGTAGAGCGGCAGGGCCAGCGCCACGGTCGCCGGGCCGAGCAGGAAATGGACGAATTGCGCCCCGTCGAAATAGACCTTGTAAGGCGTGCCGGTGAGGAGCAACACGCCGGCGATCATCCAGACTGCATGCAGCACCGGATTGGCCAGCGGATGGCGGCCGGTCGCGGCCGAGAAGCGCTCGGCGACGAGATAGGCGAAGAGGGTCACCGTCAGCCACAGCAGCGGCGTACGTGACAAATAGACCCAGAGGTCGAACGATCTGTCGCTCAACTCGCCGCCTCTGGGTCGTTGGCATCGGATCGCAGGAGGCGCGATGCGATCCGGAACGCGGCGACGGTCGCCAGCATCGCGAGAACCGTGGAGGCGACGAGAGTAATGCCGAGACCCAGACCGTATTTGGCCAGCAGATCCAGCCGTTGAACGACGCCGACACCGGCCGGCACGAACAGAAGCGAGAGATGCTGGAGGAGGGTGCGGCACGTGGTTGCGAGCGAGCCGTCTCGCACCTCACGCGGCAGAAGGCGCGGGCGGCCGCCGAGCAGCAGCATGACGAACAGCAGCGCCATGCCGATCACCGGTCCAGGAATCTGCGGCGATACGGCGCGGGCCACGACCTCGCCGATGAGCTGACAGAGCAGGATCAAAAACAGACTGACGAGCATGTCGGCTCCTCTTGCCTGCGGAGGAACATCGGCGAGACGTGCCGGAGACGGTGCCGAAAATCGAATTGCCGATGCAAGCCCTTCTCGCGATCGGCGGGCTCTAGCGACTCATGGACGCGAAGGTTCCGGCCGCATCATCACCGCGATGAGGAGGCCGGCGATCAGCCAAAGCGACGATTCCCACCACGATTGCCAGACGCCGAAATTGAGCAACAGAGGCAAGAGGGCGGTTGCGAAGACGGCGAGACCGATGGCTCGCGCGTTGCGCGACAGACCGGGCGCCGCGGCGACCTTCCACAGCGTATAGAGGGCGATCACGGTCCCGAGAATGGCGCCGACGACGCCCAGCTCCAGCCACCATTGCAGCACGGCATCGTGGGGATGCAGCGGCATCACCGCCCCGACAAGCCCCCACTCCGGCGGCAGGTTCATGTAATCCCCGATCATGGTCTTGCCGCCAGGCACCGCACGGGACGCATCCATGCCCCATCCGAGCAGCGGGCGCTCATGCCAGCGCTCGCTTGTAAAATTCCAGATGATGAGCCGGTGAGTCGCCGAACCGCGGAGGCCCGGCAATGTATTGCGCAACCAGAGAACCGTGTCGCGGCCGGGAGCAAGGAACGGTATGATTGCGGCGATCAGCACGAATGCGCCGCCGAGCAGCCAGGCCGTCAGCCTCGCCCGCCACCATCCAAGTGCGAAAACCACGAGCGCGACGAGCATCGCGAGAAAGGCGCTGAGACTCATTAGCTGCCAGACCACGATCGCGGTGAGGGCAAAGACGACGACTGCGGCGCCGCGGCGTCCCGTTTCGAGGAGACGGAGCACGGTGACCCAGGAGGCGAGGCTGAGGACCGTTGCGCCGCGATCATAGAACGGCAGGACGACCAAGGATTTGCCGCCAAGCAGCCGGCGGATCGGAAAGTCTCCGACGAGCTCGACCGTCATGATGACGAGCCCCACGAGGAGGCCTATCACGGCGGCGCGTCCGACCATTGCGCGCCCGGCATCGTCGAGGTCGCGCGCCGCTGCGACGATAATCAGCCCTTCGAGCGAGAGCAGCAATAGGCGAGCCCCCTCGAAGAGGCTGTGGCCGGGAATGATCGACCACAGCGACGAGGCTGCGCCCCAGAGCGAGAGAAGCAGCAGCAGAAATGCGAATGGACCCAAGCCGGCGATCATCGGCACGACGCGGCCGCGTGCGACGGCCAGGACGATCAGCGCAACGATCGCGAGCAGCGGAGCGAGCCCTAGCGGAAACAGCAAACCGAAGGTGGGGATGACGAGGGCGGCGCCGGCCAGCGGATAGGCGTTGGATGTCTTGCCGATCAATATGGGCTCCGCCACGAAGGAGCCTGCGTCTCTAGAGCAAAGAAGCGGACGGTACAACATCTCTTGCCGTCGCCTCGCGACAGTGCGGTCGACCGATCGCGTTGGCAATTGTGCCACCGACGGCGATACGCTAGATAGCTCGCATTGCTTCGCCGCCGCTCGACCGGCCCCGTCGCCTACGCCGCGTCGCGTTCCGTCTTTCCGCATCACGCAGGAAACCTTGCGAGACATAGCCCTTTTGACTGCGACGCCGCGCTGGCCACTGGCGCGCCAAACGCTCGGCCGGACGCTCTGCTGGGAAGATTGTCGCTTTGTCGTGAATCCGCCGAGTGGCCGCTTCGACGGATGCGTCGTCTATGATGCGATCCCTTCCGACGTCTCGCTCGTTTGTCCGCCAGATCGGCTGATCCTCGTCACCGGCGAGCCGCCGTCGATCAAGGCCTACAACGAGAAATTCGCAGCGCAATTCTCTGCCGTCGTGACGTGCCATACAGATTTGCCGCATCCCAGGTTGATTCTGACGCAGCAGGGCTACCCCTGGATCGCCGGAATGAACAAGGATGCATCCGATCTCGGCGCCGGTGCTATGACCCTTGAGAGCTTCATGTCCGAGCCGGCGCCGACCAAAACCCGGTTGTTGTCCGTCGTCGTGTCCGACAAGGTCGTCACCGCGGCCCACCGTCAGCGTCGTCATTTCGTCGCCAAACTACGCCAACGTTTCGGCAGCGATATCGAAATTTTTGGCCGCGGCGTTCGCGATATTTCGGATAAGTCGGAAGCATTGCTTCCATTTAGATATCATCTCGCTCTGGAGAATAGTTCGTTTTACCACTACTGGACCGAGAAATTGGCGGATCCGTTTCTATGTTGGACGTTCCCACTATATTGGGGGTGTCCGAACATCGAAGAGTACTTTCCGACGGCATCGTTCGAGAGGATTAATATTTTCGATATCGAATCGTCGATTTCCCTGATCGAACGGGTCTTCGAAGGCGATTTTTACCAGAGAGCACTGCCGGCGGTTGCCGAAGCGCGGTTGCGCGTGCTCCGCGACTATAACTTCTTTGCCTTGGCAGCTGGACAATGCGCGCCGTCGACAATGCTGCCTGCGACTGTGCGGCTACGTCCGGAGCAGGTGTTCCGCGATCACTGGATCCGCAAGGTTCGCCATCGGGCGAAACGGGCGTTGCCGCGTAAATGGCGCAAGAGCAAGAGCCTTCCGCTGGGTGCCGCGCCGGAATGAGCAACGGACACGAACTCCTCGTCGAGTGTCGGCGTTATTGTGTTCTATCCCGTAGCGAGGCGATGTCGGCGCCGACGGGCTGACGACCTCATCCCCCATCGGCGCCGCTACTCGCGCGCGCCGACGCCAACATGTCGGCGCTTGCGCTCACGAGCGGTGTTCCGCACCATACGCCGTCCAGTGCGATGCGGCGGTGGACGATCAGAATGATCCGGTGCGAGCGGAGTCGAAGTGGCTTCTCATTGCAGGAAAGGGTTTTCGATCGTCCGCTAGCGTGACGGCCTGGCCGATGCGGTAGCAATCGATCCACATCCGGCGTTCATGGCACTGGCGGCGCCGTGAGAGGATCTGTTCGACAATGACGACGCAGCCCTGGCACCAATGGGGACTTCGGCCAAGAATGCCGTTTGCAGTCGCTGCGGTCTTCTCGCTGCTGACCGGCATCGGCCATGCGGCCGGCCCCCCTCAGGCAACGGAGGTGCCGCCCGCCCCGCCGCTGATACCGGCTTGGGTCGCGCGGATCTGGGACCCGACGACTTCTCCCTTCATCCCGATCCCGGAGGTCGGTACCGATCCCAACAGCGGGACGACGGTCGGAATCCTGCCCGTGTTCCTGTCGTCGGAGCACGACCAGATCACGCGCATCATCGCGCCGGACGTGAATTACAATTCGGATCTGGGCTACGGCGCCAATTTTCGCGTGTTCGACTATCCGTCGACCGACAGCCAATGGGCTATCGTCGCCGGCGCAAAGCAAAGGGTCGAGCGCGGCGTCGACGGGCTCTACACCAAAGGCATCCTGCGACAGACGGATTGGTCGCTGCTCAGTCACGTCGTCTACGATCGCAGCGCCACCGGCCGCTTCTTCGGTATCGGCAACGAGTCGCAACATGCCGATCAGACGAACTACACCAATGAGCAGGCCTATGTGGAGACGACACTCGGGCGGAACTTCGGCCCGACGTTCCAGGTCGCACTGAACGTGCGGCCGCGGTACATCCAGATCGAAAAGGGCACGGCCGAATCGCTGCCATCGACGACGGTGGTCTTCCCCCAGCTGAACGGCCTTGGCAACGAGCATGAATTCCTGACCCGGGTATTCGTCTCCTACGACACGCGCGATTCATCGACGGTTCCGACGCACGGGAGTCAGATTGTCGGTTTCGCAGGCGTCACCGACAAGACGTTCCTCAGTACGGTTTCCTATTCGCGGTTCGGGGTTGATGCGCGGCATTTCCAGCCAATCAGCGATCGGTTCATTCTGACCGCGCATGTCGCGCTGCAATACATGCCGGTCGGGAACAACGTGCCGTTCTGGGCCCTGAGCAGTCTTGGCGGGGACCGCAGCGTGCTCGCCGAGCGCCAGCCCCTGCGCGGCTTCGGCAGCGACCGGTTCATCGACCGAAATTCGTTTTCATCGACCGTCGAGCTCCGCAGCAAGATCTTCGACCTCGATCTTTTCACGACGAACCTGACCTTCGAGATGGCACCCTTCATCGATGCTGGACGGGTGTTCCGTAACCTTGACGACAATCCCGTCAGTCGCCTTCACGTTGCCGGCGGCGTGGGGCTTCGTGCCGTCGCAAGGCCGTTTATCGTCGGCTACGTCGATATCGGCTACGGCAGCGAGGGGACAGCAATATTTTCCGGGGTGAACTACCCCTTCTGAGCGCCTATCTCCCATAAGGAGGAGTTGTCGATGAAAGCGATGGTGCTCTATGCGACCGGAACGCCGCTTCGCGAAGCGGAGATGCCGGAGCCGCGCGTCGCCGAGGGCGAGGTTCTGCTGACAGTTCGCGCCTGCGCGGTCTGTCGTACCGATCTGCATGTGGTCGACGGAGAATTGCCGGATCCGAAGCTTCCTTTGATCGCCGGCCATGAGATCGTCGGCACCGTCGCCGCAACCGGCAATGGGGTCGAGCGCTTCCGCGTCGGCGACCGCGTCGGCGTGCCGTGGCTGGGCTGGACTTGCGGGGTCTGCGCGTTTTGCCGCAGCGGCCGAGAGAATCTCTGCGACCGCGCACAATTCACCGGCTATCAGCGCGATGGCGGCTACGCCGAGATGGTCGTGGCCGACCAACGCTTCGCATTTTCCATTCCGGCCGTCTATCCGGACGCCGAGGCAAGCCCGCTCCTGTGTGCCGGCTTGATCGGCTACCGCGCCCTGCGCATGGCCGGAGATGCCATGCGTCTCGGCATCTACGGGTTTGGGGCTGCCGCCCATATCATCGCCCAGGTCGCACGCTTCGAGGGGCGCCAAGTCTTTGCCTTCGTGCGGCCCGGCGACGATGCGGCCGCGGCCTTCGCACGCGAGTTCGGAGCGGTGTGGGCCGGAAGCTCCGAGGAGATGCCGCCGGAACCGCTCGACGCCGCGCTCATCTTCGCGCCGGTCGGCGGCCTCGTGCCGGCTGCGCTTCGCGCGACCGCCAAGGGCGGCACCGTCGTCTGTGCCGGAATCCACATGACGGATATTCCGACGTTTCCCTATCGCCTGCTGTGGGAGGAGCGGATCGTGCGATCTGTCGCCAACCTGACGCGGCGCGATGGCGAGGAGTTTCTGGCGCTTGCGCCGAAGGCCGGCGTCAAGACCACGATAGAGACCTTCCCGCTCGGCGAAGCCAACACGGCTCTCGCCAGCCTGCGCGGCGGGAAGTTACGCGGCGCCGCGGTGCTCGTTCCATAAGACTGCGTTGGCTTAGGCTAGACGCTCGATCACGAATACGCGTTGCGATAACGCCTCGAGCGTCGCTCGATCCGATGAGTTCACAACAGCGGCACGACGATCACATGATCTCGTGCCGCATGTCGTGTGCGCCGTCCGCGGGCGAGCGGAGATCGCCGCCGCGGTTCCTGAGCTACAATCCTAATGCGCCGCGAACGGATGCGATACCTGATCGGCCTGCTCCAGCACTTGCTTTGCCGTCGGCTCGCCGGCGATGGCGCGCTTCAAGGAGAGCTTCGTCGCCTCGTAGTTGTATTGCTGGATCTTCTTGTCGTCGGATGCTTCCCAATGGATGAAGACACCGACGCAAACGAACAGATCGTCGGCCTGGTCGGCGTCGATGGTGCCGTCCTTGACGCTGTCGGCGACCGCCTTCGCGACAGCGTGCTGGGCCGGACCGAACATCTGAACGGCCTGCTTGGCGCTCTTGATGGTGACCTTGTTGAACATGACGGTATTGGGCTTGCATGGCAGGTTCGGGGCAATAAGCGCCAGCAACCCGTTCACCCCTTCGCGCTGGCTTGTCAAGGTCCGGCAGAACGTGTCCTCGGCCGGCGACCCCCGCGGGCCGATGAGGAGATCGATGTGCGCGACCTCGTTGCCGTCCCCGACGAGTGCTTCGCCGACCATCGTTTTACTCACCTTTGCCATCAGTGTCCTCCACTTGCCCGCCGTCCGCAGAAACCAAGCAAATCGTAGAAGATATATGGCGTGATCTCACCTACAACTTTCGTATTAGGGCCATGCTGCGCCTTTGCGAAAGAGTGATTTGTCATTCTATTATTGTAAATAGCGGGTTCTCGATTTGAATTGATCGGTGAGCCGGTCGATGCGGGCAACCACTCCGTTGTCGGCGAACGCCGCATTGCGGTTGAGGGAGGAAGCGATGAAAAAAGCGTGGAATTACCTGCTGGCAATATCGGCCATCGGCATCGTGCCTTCGGTCGCATCGGCGAACGATGAACTGCTGAAGCTCCAGAAGGATCCAAATCAGTGGGTCATGCCGACGGGCGACTATGCCAATCACCGGTACAGCGAGCTCAAGCAGATCACCAAGGAAAACGTCAAGAATTTGAGGCCGGTTTGGACATTCTCGACCGGCGTCTTGCGCGGCCACGAGGGCGCGCCTCTCGTTATCGGCGACATCATGTACGTCCATACGCCGTTTCCGAACTACGTCTATGCGCTCGATCTCAACAACGCCGGACGGATCATCTGGAAATACGAGCCGAAGCAGGATCCCTCAGTGATCCCGGTGATGTGCTGCGACACGGTCAATCGCGGCGTTGCCTACGCCGGCGGCAAGATCATCCTGAACCAGGCCGACGCGAATGTCGTCGCGCTCGATGCCAAGACCGGCAAGGAGCTCTGGCGGGTCCAGAACGGCGACCCGAAGAAGGGCGAGACCATGACCGCCGCCCCGATGATCGTGAAGGACAAGGTGCTCGTCGGGATCAGCGGCGGCGAGTTCGGCGTCCAGGGCCGCCTCACCGCCTATAATCTGGCGGACGGCAAGATGGTCTGGAACGCCTATTCGGTCGGCCCGGACGACCAGATCAAGTTCGATCCCGAGAAGACGACGGAGCTGGGCAAGCCGGTCGGCAAGGATTCGTCGGTGAAGACCTGGCAGGGCGACCAGTGGAAGATCGGCGGCGGCACGACTTGGGGCTGGTACTCCTACGATCCGCAGCTCAACCTAGTTTACTACGGCTCGGGTAACCCAAGCACCTGGAACCCCGTGCAGCGCCCGGGCGACAATAAATGGTCGATGACGATCTTCGCGCGCAACCCGGATACCGGCGTCGCGAAATGGGTCTATCAGATGACCCCACACGACGAATGGGACTATGACGGCGTTAATGAGATGATCCTCGCCGATATCCCGGTGAAGGGCCAGAACGTCAAGGCGCTCGTCCACTTCGACCGTAACGGCTTCGGCTACACGCTCAACCGCGAGAACGGGGCGCTGCTGGTCGCCGAAAAATACGATCCCAAGGTGAATTGGGCGACGAAGATCGACATGACGACGGGACGGCCGGTCGGCGTCAAGCAGTACAGCACTGAGGCGGGCGGCGAAGACCACAACAGCAAGAACATCTGCCCGGCGGCTCTCGGCACCAAGGACCAGCAGCCGGCGGCGTTCTCGCCCAAGACGAACGTGTTCTACGTGCCGACCAACCACGTCTGCATGGACTACGAGCCCTTCAAGGTGAGCTACTCGGCCGGCCAGCCCTACGTCGGGGCGACCCTGTCGATGTACCCGCCGCAGGGCGAGCAGACCCTGGGCAATTTCATTGCCTGGGACGCCGGACAGGGCAAGATCCTGTGGTCCGACCCCGAGCCCTTCTCGGTGTGGTCCGGGGCGCTCGCGACGGCCGGCGACGTCGTCTTCTACGGCACGCTCGAGGGCTATCTGAAGGCGGTCGACCCGGCGAACGGCAAGGAGCTCTATCGCTTCAAGACCCCGTCGGGGATCATTGGTAACGTGATGACCTACGTCCACGGCGGCAAGCAATACATCGCCGTCCTCTCGGGCGTCGGCGGCTGGGCCGGGATCGGCATGGCGGCGGGTCTGAGCAAGGACACTGACGGGCTCGGCGCCGTCGGCGCCTACAAGGCTCTTTCCAACTATACGCAGCTCGGCGGGACGCTCACGGTGTTCGCCCTGTCGAATTGATGGTTCAGCGCTGACTATCGGCGGCATCCCAGAAAGATCGGGATGCCGCCTTTTTTTGGTCGCCGAGTGCCGCGGCGCATGCGCGGCGCTCGCGGTAGATTTTACGGAGCAAGGTATGGTTATGAAGGGTCGCTGCGGTATCGGTGTTGTGGCATCCGTCGCTGTCGCTACAGGATGCGCGCTCGGGCTTTTGGCGGTCGGCGCCGCAGCCCAGGACAAGCCCGCCCAGGACAAGCCCGCCCAGGACAAGCCCTACACGGTCGTCGACGGCAAGGTCGACAAGGGCACCTACAATGGCTGGCGGCGTTACACGGAAGCCTGCCTGCGTTGCCATGGCCCGGACGGGGCGGGCAGCTCATACGCCCCCGACCTTCTGGACTCGCTCAAATCCATGAGCGAGGACCAGTTCAAGGAGGTCGTGGTCAACGGCCGGCAGAACGTCACGAGCTCGGCGACGAACGTGATGCCGCCGTTCGGCACCGTCGAGGACGTCATGCTCTACCTCGACGACATCTACGCCTATCTGAAGGCTCGGTCCGACGGTGCGCTCGACCGCGGCCGTCCCGAGCGGATCGAGCAATAGCGGGCTTTCTTCCGAAGCAAAGCTGAAACAAACCGGTCTGAGCGGTTCGGCAGCCGATCGGACGGCGGGCGATGCCCGCCGTCCGATACGTCGTTCAGAAGAAGACGATGGTGCCGGCTGCGACCGTATCCTCGCTCGCAGCGTTGCCACCTTGCGCGCGGGAATGCGTGTGAGTGTATTCGGTAACGAGATTGATCCAATCGGTCAGTTTGTAATGGATGCCGAAGGACTCGGATTCATTGTCTTTGACAAGGAGCGGATTGACCTCGCCGTTGGCAAGGCCTAGGTGACTCAACCCGTAGCTGCCGCCGACCGTCAGACGCTCGAAAAACGTATAGGTCAGTTGCCCGATGTAGCCGTTCGAACTCCGCTTTTCGCCGGTTGCACTGACCGCGTCGAAGAAGAGACCGGTCGTGCCGATGCCGTCGCCGGTGTAGCCGTACAGCATCAAGGCGGCGCCGCCCAAGGTAAGCTTTGCGCCTACGTCGCCACCGAGGGCACGGTGGGAGGTCGAGGTGGCCGGTGCATCGCCGATGCCGTTGCTCTTGAAATTCTGCGTCACCATGTTGGTCCAGAATTTCGCACCGACCGGACCAAGGGTGCCGTCCGGCACTGTATACGTGACCTTTGCCTGGATTTGCGGCTCGTCGTGCGCCGATAGAGTTCCGGAGACGCCGCTGAAGTTAAAGGCGTTGAGCGGCGTGAAGACGCCGGCCGCGCCTTGCAACCCGGCAAATTCCGGCGAGGTGTAAGTGATTTGGGGGATCCAGTCGGTATAGATATAGCCGAGGCCTATGCGGCCAAACGTCGTGTTGGACGGCGCAATATTGCCGCCGGGGCTGCCTACGCCGAATAGCGTGAAGTCGTTGAGGATGGCTTCCTGAGCGAAGAGGCCGATATCGCGTCCGGCTTTGAAGGTTCCCATGCGCGGGGTGCCGACCGTGACGAATTGCTGGCGGAAGTCGATGCCGCTCGTGCCGAGCGCGCGGGCATTGCCGGCCGAGTTCGCGCCACCGACGCCGCTGACGCTGTTGAGGCCCGGATAGAAGCCGAAGGTGACGCCGATGTCGTATCCTTCCTGCCGTGTCTTCAGGTTTATGCTGAAATTTCCCGGTAGCAGACCGTTGCGCACCGACGCGGAATTGTTGCCTCCGGTATTCGCGAGGCCGCCGAGGACCGTCGTCGATGGCGAGAGCCTGTCAGGCATATCGTGCACATAGAAGGCGTTGATGTTGCCGGAGAAGCTGAGATCGACCGGCCCGATGTGCATACCGATGCCCTTATCCATCATGGTGATGAACGGGGTGCTCGGCGCCAGCGCCGGATTAACGCGCGTCGCGCTCGCCGGCGCCGCTTCCTGCGCGGGCTGCTGCGCCACCGGTGGGGGCGGCGCCTGGCGCTGCTCGGTCGTCTTGCGCTGCTTAAGGGCGAGAAACTCCTGCTGGGTCAAGATGCCCTTGGCGCGCAGCTTGTCGAGCAGGTCATCGGTCGTATCGGCGAAGGCCGGTGCGCCGAGCAGCAACACGAGGCCGCCGGCCAGCGCGGCTGTACGATAGGCAACGACGGAGTCAGGGTTATCCTGCTTCATGGCAGCTTCGTCCTCCCGCTCATCCAGCCCGCGCGACGCCGCCGGGCTCGTTTTATTTCGCGCCGTTCCGCAGCCTTCGAGCTTCCTCGTCGATGTTCAGTAAAGAGAGAACACGACCGAATATGCTCATTAGGAACGGCATCAAAGCTTTTGACGCGATGAGACGGTGACTGAAATGCAACTATAGTTGTATTGTATTCGAGGCGCGAACGTTAGATGTTGTCAGTGTTGGCGCGGCAGCAACCGAAAAAATATCGGCTGTCGTAACAATTGTTCTTGGGAGGAACGGGGGGAGGCGCCATTGGCCGACTGCACGCCGAGTGCCGACCTGTCGTCACCACCGCGGCATTGCCCGCATTGCGGCAATGCTCGCACTTGTCGCTGGGGATTTTTTCACGGCTCGCAGCGCTATCGGTGCCGACAATGCGGCCGCACGTTCAATGCTTTGACCGGAACGCGATATGCACGGCTGCGTAGCGCCGAGCTTTGGCTCGACTACCGCGCGGCGATCGTCGCGCAGCTCAGTATCAGAGGCGCGGCGGACCACTGCGGAATCAGCGTCCCGACGGCGCGTCGCTGGCGCCGCCGCATCGGTGCGGCGCCCGATCCGGAGATCGACGGGACGAGCGGGCGTACGGCAGTGCCAGACAAGGCATCGCACAGCGACATGGGACCGGCATCGGGAATGCGGGACCGCGGCGAGATCGATTTCGTCGAATGGGCCCGTGCCGCGACCGCCATCGACGGCGGGCATGCCATGCGCGAAAGGCTCGATGTTTTATTCGGGGCGGCTTCGCCCCACGCCGACGCGGAACGGGGAAGTGACAAAAAAAAATAAAAGCGGCATTCCAGTTTCCCGGAATGCCGCCGATCGGTCGTTGGGACCGTCGCGCAGGTGTGAGGTTTCAGGCGACTTTCGCGCATGCGTAGCTGTTGATTTCCATTCCGACCGGCAATTCGGTGATCCGTGGCTTTGACCAACGCATTTTCCGCTCCTCGGTGAATCAGCCGACACCCGGTGGGCGTCAGTTTGTTAGAGTCGCGCGGAAACCAAATCTGGCCAATACGCCTTTAGTCGTAGATGGAGGAGCAGCCAGTCCCGCCTGTTGGGAAACGCTCGTGCCGCACCCACGTGAGCAATGGTTGGGACAAATGCACTTGCCTGTCGCGCCAAACTCCGCCACGGTCGGTGTTGGAGGAAACGCGCCAAATGTCGCGCATGGACAGAATTCTGATCGCGGACGACCACCCGCTGGTGCGCGGCGCTCTCGCGCTGTCCGTCGAGGCGGCCTTCGGCAGGATCGAGATCCTGGAATGTGCCAGCTTCGGCGAGCTCATCGTGCAGCTCGAACGCACAGGGATCGCCGATCTCGCGCTTCTGGATCTGCTGATGCCGGGAGTGAACGGCTTCGACGGCCTGCTCACCGTGCGCGCCAGGTTTCCGGAGACGCCGGTCGTCATCATCTCGGCGCTGGAGGAAAGGCGTCTGGTCGATGAGGCGATCGCCCTCGGCGCCGCCGGTTTCATCCCGAAATCGACGCCGCGTCAGGACATCGTCGCGGCGCTGCACCGCGTCGCCGCAGGCGAGATCTACATCCCCGCAGACCGTCACGCCGCCGATGCGGCGGCCAGGCGGCCTCTCGACGCGGAGGATATCGAGATCGCGCAGAAGCTGTCGACCCTTACGACGCAGCAGCTGCGGGTGCTGCGTCTGCTCGGGACGGGAAAGCTCAACAAGGAAATTGCCTACGAGCTCGAGATTGCCGAGCCGACCGTGAAGGTCCACGTCTCCGCGATCTTGCAAAAGCTGAAAGTCTACAGCCGCACACAAGCTGTCGTGGTTGCCGGCCGGCTGCTCTCGACCGAGGTGTTGGAAGAGGCTGGCCAAGGCCGCTTCTCTCGAGAGAGGACGAGCGCCTAGAGCAGAGCGTCCGTCATCGCCATCAACGGAGCATCTGCGTCATCAGCGAGCGAAGCTGCGCCGGCTTGATCGGCTTGTTGAGCAGCCGGCAGCCATGCTCCTTGGCGATGACCTTGACCTCCGACGAGCGGTTCGCCGTGACGATGATGCAGGGTAGGGCTTTCCCGCACGCCTCCGAAATTCGCCCGATCTCGGTCACGCCGACGGCGCCGTCGTCGAGGTGGAAATCGGCGATCACGAGATCCGGCATCGAGGGCAGCGACGGAAGGAGCGCGAGCGCCGCATCGCCCGAGGTCGCGACACAGACGCGACAATTCCACCCGCCGAGCAGCGCGGTCATGCCGGCAAGGATGCTCGGCTCGTTGTCGATGACCAGGACGAGGGCGCGCGAAAGGCGCTGCTCGGAGGCGCTTCGAGGCGCGGCGCGCGGCATGGCGACCGGGGCGTCGCCGTAGGGGATCGTCACGTGGAATACCGAGCCGTGGTCAGGCGTCGATCGAACGCCGACGGGAACCTCCAGGGTCTTGGCGATGCGCTTGACGATCGCCAAGCCCAGGCCGACGCCGCGATCCTGCTTGGCGCGCGCGTTCGGCAGCTGGCGGAACTCCTCGAAAATCTCGTCGAGCTTTTCCGCCGGAATGCCGATGCCGGTGTCCCATACCTCGATGCGTAGTCCCGCGTTGATTCGGCGGCAACCGATCAGCACGCGTCCCAGGGGCGTGTAACGCAGCGCATTGCTGAGAAAGTTCTGGATGATGCGACGCAGCAGCCGGACGTCGCAGCGCACGACGCAGCGCGACGGCACCAGGCGAAGCTCCAGTCCGCGCTTGGCAGCGAGCAGCGTGTACTCGGTCGAGAGCGGGACGAGCAGCGAGCTGATGTGGAAATCGATGATCTCCGGCGAGACGGCGCCGGCGTCGAACTTCGAGATGTCGAGAAGGGTACCGAGCAGATCCTCGACGCTGCCGAGCGATTCGTCGACGTTGTCGAGAAGCGTCCGGTTGCGCTCGTCCTGGTCCAGCTCGGCGAGGGCGGAGACGAAAAGGCGGGCGGCGTTCAGCGGCTGCAGCAGATCGTGGCTCGCGGCCGCGAGGAACTTGGTCTTGCCGAGATTGGCCATCTCCGCGTCGGTCTTTGCGACCTTGAGCGCTGCCTCGATCTCGCGCCGCTCGGCGATCTCCTGCTGCAGCTTCTCGTTCAGGATCGTCAGCGCCGCGGTACGGTCCTCGACACGCCGCTCGAGCGTCTCGTTGGCTTCCTTGAGCGCGGCGGCGAAAACGCGCCGCTCCGTGATGTCCTGCACCAGCGTGAAGAAGCCGAGAATCTCGTGGTCGTCCCCGAAATGCGGCACGGAGGTCGCGAGGCCGAACGCCGGGCGGTTCGCGCCAGTCGGCGTCAGCTCGACCTCGAAAGTGACGCTCTCGCCGGACAGCGCGCGGCCGACGTAGTCCTTGCGGCGCTCATAGAATTCCGCCGGCAGGACCTCGCTCATGCGGCGGCCGATGATGTCGCTCTCGGCCCGCCCGATCCAGCGGCAATAGGGCTGATTGACGAACTGATAGATCTGATCGGCGTCGACGTAGGAGATGAGCGCCGGCGTCGCATCGGTGATCAGCCGGATGCGTTGCTCGCCGTCGCGCAGGGCGTTCTCGATCTGCTTGCGGCGGGTGATGTCGTCGAAGCTCAGGACGAAGCCGCCGTCCGGCATCGGATTGCGCTGGACCTCAATGACGCGGCCGCCGAGCCAGGCGACCTCGAATTTGAGCGGCGTCGAATCGTGCGGCTCGAGCCGTTCGCAGAGTACGTCGCCCGGGGTGCCGAGGCGGCTGATATAGGCGGTGAAATCGGCGAAGCTGGCGTCGCGCCTTACGACCTGCGCCGGGAGGTCGAAGGTGCGAATGAATTCGTTGTTCCAGGCCGCCAGCTTGAAGTTGCGATCGTAGACGCCGACGCCTTCGAAGATGTTGTCGAGCGTCGCCTGCAAAAGCGTGCTCTTTTCGGACAGCTCGGCCTCGCGCTGCAGGGTCTCGCGGCGCTTGAGATCTGTGATATCGGTATAGATGCAGACGATGCCGCCGTCGGTCGTACGCTTCTCGTTGACCTGCATCCAGCGCCCATCGCTCAGCGCATGCACCGAAGGTCCTTGCGGATCGTTGTGCTGGGCAAGGCGCCGCCGTATCCAGTCGTCGGGGTCGCGGTAGGCATCGACCACCGCCTTGCGCTGCGCCGCGAGGACGACGATCTCGGTGAATGACATGCCGACGCGGATCAGATCCGAAATGCCCGGCCAGAACGTCAGGTAGCGCGGATTGAAGAGCACCAGCCGGTCGTGCGGATCGAACAGCGAGAACCCCTCGCTGACCGAGCCGATCGCCGCCATGAGCCGACGCTGCGCCGTCTCGAACTGCTCTTTCGCCGCGGCGACCTCGGCATAGGAACGTTCGAGCTCGCCAGTGCGCTCGCGAACTTTCGCCTCGAGTACGATCGCCGTCTGGAAGAGCGAGAAGGCCGAGCCCTGGGCGTCCATGCTGCGCTCGACGCGATCCATTAGGGCAAGGTTGATCTTGCGCAGCTTCGCGATCTCGCGCTCGAGGGCGGCGATGCGGGAGTGCGACTCCTCGGCCGCGCGAAATGGGAGGATCGAGCTCATTCGGCACCGATCGCGACGCCGGTCAGCGTCTGGTTGACATGCATCGAATTGAACTGCTCGCCGTAAGTGCAGAACCCGATCACGCCGTTCCGCACGAAGAGCTCGGAGACGATCGGCTTGAGCTGCCGCTGCTCGATTTCGAGATTACGCAGGACACAGTCGCAGCCGATGATCAAATCCGGTTCTCCGACCTCTTCCTTGAGCCGCGCGAAAAGGTTTCGCAGATCCTGCACTACATCGACGCTCCTGGCGATGGTCAGCACGAGTCCGACATCGATCGCGCAGAAGAAAGTGAGGCTGTTGTCGTCGTTGACCTTCTGGATCGAGCGAACGTGATAGAGGCCGCCGACACGCACCATCAGCGGATGGGCGGCGAAGATCATCGGCGTCGGCGGCGTGCCCGCCTGGCCGACCATCCGGGCGTATTCGTAGGCGGCGGGCTCGGCGTTCAGCTCTGTGACGACGCGGGCCGCGGGGTCGGCCCCGGTGACCACGACCTTTTGGTCGGTATGGACGAAGTGCTCGGTCTTGAAGACCGAGAAACGACGCGTCGTCGTGATAAGGAGCAGCGCGGCAGCGTCGGTGACGAAGGCGCCGCCGTAGAGGATCCAGGTGCAGCGGAAATTCATGTCGTCGCCGGCTGAGCCGCCGAGCAGCGGCGTGTCACCGAGCACCGTCGCGATGGCGCTGACGACCTGTTCCTCGCGCACCGACAGCCCATCGATCAGAAGAAGGGCGAAGCCGCGCGGCACGGCGCCGCCACGCGGGAAGGTTGCCGCGGCAAGCCGATCGCGCTCGGCGATGGCGGCGCGGGTCTTCTCGATCGTCGCGGCCAGCTCGAAATTGGCCAGGCCCTCGAACAATGCCGAGGCGACGATGAAATCCTCACGCGGGAAGCCAATTCCGCAGACGCCGCCGTTGATGTAGCCGAAGGGCGCGATCTCGCCGGCGGTGGTACAGCCGAAGACGGGCGTATCGCCGAAATGATGGCGCACCGCCGCGGCAATCGTGCCGGTCTCGTATTGCGGCGAGCAGAAGATCACGGCAAAGGTAATATCGGGGCCGCCGATCAGACCGTGCAGCTCGGCGATCGCGTCATGCGGATCCACCGCCCGCGAGCCTCCGCGCAAGAGTCGGCGTTTCGGCATGGAAAAACAGCCCCGCTGTTCCGCGCGACGACGACGACCGCGGGGCCTTATCGGCCTAGGATTGCTGCGATCGCCCGAACTACGTGTCGATCGTATCCCAGCTTGCGGCGGATTTGAACCGCCCGATGATATTCGGCGGAGCCGGCGGAAAATCGCCTCGCTCCGGAATATCGCATCGGCTAGTCTGCGGCTGCCCCAGCCGATCGCTTCCGGACGTCGCGCTCGCGGCTTCGTTTGGATCGACGCCTGCCGCAAGAAGGCGCTCCTCATGCGCCCGGATGACGAGGAGGACCTACCCGTGACCATCCGCTTCCTCTTGCCGCTCGCTGCCGTCCTCCTGATCGCCGACGCGACCGGTCCCGGGACGGGTTCGGCCGCCGAGCGCCTGCGCTTCTGGAACCTGACGACGACAACCATCTCCGAGCTCTATCTCGCGCCTGTCGGAACGACGGATTGGGGTGCGAACCAATGCTTGAACGATCGCGACGGCGCCGTCGATTCGGACGAGCGGCTCGCGATCACCGGCATCGATCCCGGCGTGTACGACGTCAAGTTGGTGGATAAGAAAGGCCGCCTGTGCCAGCTGAAAGGTGTCAAGGTCGAGGCCGGAAGACCCTATGCCTTCTCGATCGCCGATGGCGATCTGACGGATTGCACGAAATGAGCGAGGCCATGATCTCCACAGCACTGTGGAAGTACGGCACAGCCGCCTTTCTCGCCGGTGCCGGCATCCTCCTGACCGTCGCTCCCTGTCTTTCCGAGACCATCCTCGTCTCGAACGAAAAGGGCAATACGATCACCGTCCTCGATGCCGACAGCCTGACGACGCTTCGCACGATTCCGGTTGGACAGCGGCCGCGCGGCATCGTCCTGTCGAAGGACCGCAATACGCTCTTCATCTGCGCCAGCGACGACGACGACATCAACGTGCTCGACCTGACCGACTACACGCTGAAGGAGCCTTTGCCGAGCGGGCCGGATCCGGAGACCTTCGCGCTTCATCCTGACGGTCAGCATCTCTACGTCTCGAACGAGGACGACAGCCTCGTCTCCATCGTCGACATCAAGCAGCGCCGCGTCATCGGCGAGATTCCGGTCGGCGTCGAGCCAGAGGGAATCGGCATAAGCCCGGATGGGCGGTGGATCGTGAATACCTCCGAGACGACCAGCATGGCGCATTTCATCGACAACGAGAGCCATCAGGTCGTCAGCAACGTCCTCGTCGATGCGAGGCCGCGCCATGCGGAATGGACCGCCGACGGCGCGCAGGTCTGGGTCTCGGCCGAGGTCGGCGGCACGGTAACGGTGATCGACGCGGCGAAGCGCAGCGCCGTCCAGAAAATCAAATTCGCCGTGCCCGGCGTTCCCGACGAGGCGATCCAGCCGGTCGGGATCCTGCTGACCGCGGACCGGAAGCTTGCCTTCGTCGCCCTCGGCCCCGCCAATCGTGTCGCCGTGATCGACGCCCAGACCTATGAGGTGAAGCGCTATCTTCTGGTCGGGCAACGCGTCTGGAATCTCGCCTTCAACCACGACCAGAGCCGCATCTACACGACCAATGGGGTCAGCAGCGACATCTCGGTTATCGATGTCGCAGCGCAGCGGGTCCTCAAATCGGTGCCGGTCGGCGAGCAGCCATGGGGCATCGTCGTCAGACCATAGTCGTACGGCTTCATCATGCGCTCGCGTTGCGCGGCCGGGGCCGAGGGAATATGGTTTGTGTAAAGCTGCGCAATCGCTCGCGGATCGAGACCGCTGGCGGCGCAACCAGGGAGAGAAACGATGGCCAGCGTCGATATGTCGATCGGTCTCAATGCACCGGCCGAGAAGGTCTGGGCGCTGATCGGCGGCTTCGCCGATCTGCCGCGGTGGCATCCGGCGTTTGCGAAGAGCGAGGTGCGCGAGGGCGGCAAACTGAAGCGCCGTCTCACCCTCCAGGACGGCGCGTCGATCCTCGAGCAGCTCGACCATCATGACGATGCGACGAGGACGTACAGCTATACGATCGTAACGAGCCCGCTGCCGATCGCCGACTACCGCTCGGAGCTGAGCGTCCGCGACGATGGCCCGGGCCGCTGCACGGTGCGCTGGAAAAGTACGTTCGAGCCGGAAGGCGCGCCGCGGGTGGATGCCGAGGCGGCGATCCGCGGCGTGTACCAGGGCGGTTTCGATCGGCTGGCGCAGATCTTCGCTGGCTGAACCGCTAGTTCTTTCGATCTATAGACGCTCGATCAACGCGATCGATACTGTTTCGATTCCGCCGCAACGAACAGAATAGGACGAGGTCGTGGAGGGAGGCTGGGAGCGTCACGCGCGCAGGGGGCTCGGTAGTTGCATCCGGTGCTCGCCTCCAGCTTCGATGACTTGCTGTGAGCGGTGCACGAACGACAGGTAGACATGCGCGCTGTTGTCTTAGGCTCGGCGGCGGGTGGCGGGTTTCCGCAGTGGAATTCGAATGCGCCGGCATGCCGGCGGGCGCGACGCGGCGATACCGTTGCGGTGGCTCGCACCCAGGCGTCGCTTGCGATTTCGGCGGATGCGCGTTCCTGGTTCCTCCTGAATGCCTCACCCGATCTGCGTGAGCAGATCGCGCACTCGGAGTTCCTGTGGCCGAGCGAGGGGCTGCGCTCGTCGCCGATCGCCGGCGTCGTGCTGACCGGCGCCGATGTCGACGCCGTTGCCGGCCTGCTCTCGATGCGCGAGCGCCAGCCCTTTGCGCTCTATGCCACGGCGGAGGTGCAGGCGGCACTCGCCGGCAACCCGATCTTCGAAGTCCTGACGGCCGATTGCGTCGAGCGCCGCGTTTTGCCGCTCGATCGTCCGGTGCCGCTCGCTGGCAGCGGCGGAATCGATTCCGGCCTCGACGTGCTCGCCTTTGCGGTACCTGGCAAAGTACCGTTGTGGTGCGAGGGCGGCCGTGACCCCGGCGTCCAGGAGACCGGCCACTCCGTTGGGCTGGCGCTCGCCGAGCGCGGCCGGCCGGCCCATGTCTTTTTCGTACCCGGCTGCGCGGCAATGACTCCGGCTCTGGCGCAGCGCCTGCGCAGCGCGGCGGCGGTCTTCTTCGATGGGACGCTGTGGCGCGACGACGAGATGATCCGTCTCGGGGTCGGCGACAAGACCGGCCGCCGGATGGGCCATATGAGCATGTCGGGCGACGATGGCGCGATTGCCGCGCTTCGCGATCTCGCGATCTCGCGCAAGATCTTCGTCCACATCAACAACACCAATCCCGTCCTGCTCGAAGGCTCGCCGGAGCGCGTCGCCGCCGAAGCCGCGGGTTGGACCGTCGCCCATGACGGCTTGGAGTTGACGCTATGAACGGCTTGATGACTGCGCGGGAGCTGGAGGCGGCGCTTCGCGAGCTCGGCGCGCAGCGCTACCACAATCTGCACCCCTTCCACCGCTTGCTGCACGGCGGCAAGCTCGATCGCGGCCAGGTGCAGGCCTGGGCGCTCAACCGCTACTGCTATCAAAGCGCCATCCCGCGCAAAGACGCGAGCCTGATCGCGCGGACCGATGATCCCGACCTCCGCCGCCTCTGGCGCCAGCGCCTCATCGACCATGACGGCGAGGCGGAAGGCGAGGGCGGGATTGCGCGCTGGCTCGCGTTGACGAATGGTCTCGGCCTCGATCGCGACTACGTCATCTCGAAGCGGGGCGCGCTGGCGGCGACGCGGTTTGCGGTCGAGGCCTACGTCCATTTCGTCCGTGAGCAGAGCCTGCTCGAGGCGGTGGCGTCTTCGCTCACCGAGCTGTTTTCCACGACCATCATCAGCGAGCGGGTCTCCGGCATGCTGGCCGGCTACTCCTTCATCGACCGAGAGACGTTGGCCTATTTCAACGCACGGCTGACTCAGGCGCCGCGCGACGCCGATTTCGCGCTCGAATACGTGAAGCGCGAGGCCCGCTCACCGGAGCAGCAACAAGCTGTGCTCGGTGCGCTCGCCTTCAAATGCGACGTGCTCTGGGCGCAGCTCGATGCGCTCTATCACGCCTACGTCGAGCCCGGACACATACCGCCCGGCGCCTTCCGACCCGGCGAGACGGTGCGGTGAACGAGGGCCGGACACCGCCGCGGCGCATCGACGCCGACGCCATTCCGCGGCTGAAGCCGCATGTTCGGCTGCAGTTCAGCGAGGCGCGCAGCGCGTGGATCGTCCAGGCGCCGGAGCGTGTGCTGATGCCGGACGACATCGCCCTTGCCGTGCTGCAGCGCTGCGATGGCGTCGCGAGCGTCGCGGCGATCGTCACCGCCCTGGCGTCCGCCTACGACGCGCCGCCAAGCGAGGTCGAGGGCGACGTCGTCGAGTTGCTGCAGGATCTTGCCGAGAAGGGGATCATCGCCGATGCCCGAGATTGAGGCGCCGCTCGCCATCCTGGCCGAGCTGACCCATCGCTGCCCGCTGCAGTGTCCCTATTGCTCCAATCCGCTCGAGCTCGAGCGCGCGCGGCAGGAGCTCGAAACCGACGAGTGGCTGCGGATCCTCGACGAGGCGGCAGCCCTCGGCGTGCTGCAGGTCCATTTCTCCGGCGGCGAGCCCATGGCGCGGCGCGACCTCGAGGCGCTCGTCGCGCATGCCGCGGCGGTCGGTCTCTACACCAACCTGATCACCTCCGGCGTCATGCTCGACGATCGCCGCGCCGCGGCTTTGGCCGCCGCCGGTCTCGATCACGTCCAGATCAGCTTCCAGGACGTCGACGATGCCGAGGGCGATCGGATCGCAGGCTACAAAGACGCCCAGCGCCAGAAGCGGGAGGCGGCGCGCCGCGTCCGTGGCGCCGGTCTGCCGCTCACTGTCAACGCGGTGGTGCATCGCCAGAACCTTGCGCGTCTCGCGGAGATGATCGAGCTCGCCGTCGAGCTCGATGCCGCCCGCATCGAGGTGGCGCACGTGCAATATTACGGCTGGGCGCTGCGGAACCGCGCCGCGCTCTTGCCGAGCCGCGCGCAGCTCGACGCGGCGACGGCGATCGTCGAGGAGGCGCGCGAGCGGCTGCGCGGTCGTCTCGTCATCGACTACGTCGTCCCGGATTACCATGCCGCGCTGCCCAAGGCCTGCATGGGCGGATGGGGAAGGCGCTTCCTCAACGTGACGCCCTCCGGCCACGTCCTGCCATGCCACGCCGCCGAGACCTTGCCCGGCTTCGACTTCCCCTCGGTGCGCGAGGCGAGTCTGGCAGCAATCTGGCGGAGCTCCGATGCCTTCAACCGCTTTCGCGGCACGAGCTGGATGCAGGAGCCCTGCCGCAATTGCGAGCGTCGCGAGATCGACTGGGGTGGTTGTCGCTGCCAGGCCTTCGCCTTGACCGGCGACATCAATGCGACCGATCCGGTGTGCGGCAAGGTCGCAGACCGGACGATCCTCGAAGCGGCCGTGCGGGAGAGCGCGGCGCCGCCGCCGCCTTTGATCTACCGCCGGATCGGCGGCGAGCAGCCGGTACGGCCGGCGACCGTCGTTCCGACCGCAGGTTAGCCGCCGATGCGCTGGCGCGACGCTTCGATTGGCGCAGTGCTCTGCCTCGGAGTGCCGCCGCTCGCGATGGCCGCGACGCCGCTGACGACGACGCAGATTGCGCCCGGCATCTACCTTCATGCCGGCGTCCAGGCGGAGGCGACCGCCGCCAACGAAGATGCGATCGCCAATGTCGGCTTCATCGTTGGTGACGCATCGGTTTTGGTCGTCGACCCCGGCGGCAGCGCGCGCGAAGGCGAGGATCTGCGGGCCGCGATCCGGCAGGTGACCGATCGGCCGATCCGCTATGTCGTGATGACGCATGTGCATCCCGACCACATCTTCGGCGCTGCCGCCTTCAAGGAAGACGGGCCGGAGTTCATCGGCCACGCCAAGCTTCCCGGCTCCCTGGCGCAACGCGGCGCATTCTATCTGCGAAACCTCCGTCGGGAATTGGGCGAGGCGGCGGATGGGAGCGAGGTGATAGTGCCGACGCACCTCGTTGCGACGACGGAAGCCTTCGACCTCGGGGAGCGGATCGTCACCATTCGGGCGCATGGGCCGGCGCATACCGATACCGATCTCTCATTGTTGGACGAACGGACGCGGACCCTCTTCCTCGGCGATCTGCTCTTTGTCGAGCGCATCCCGGTGATCGACGGCAGCGTCGTCGGCTGGCTGCATGAGCTGGATTCCCTGGCGGATTTTACGGCGGCGCGGGCGGTGCCGGGTCATGGCCCGGTCGCGGTCGACTGGCCGGCGGCGTTGGTGCCGGAGCGGCGCTATTTGCAGAAGGTGGTCGACGGAACGCGGCTGGCGATCCGCCAGGGCATTGACATCGGCGAAGCACCGCGCCACGTCGCGATAGACGAGCAGCGAGACTGGCTGCTCTTCGAGGCGTATCATGCGCGAAACGTCACCGCCGCGTTCAAGGAGCTCGAGTGGGAATGATCGTCGGACGCCGTAGGTCCGAATCGGCGAGGAGGTCGAGATGCGCAGGATGGCGATGATCTTAGCCCTGTCCGTCGTTGCGGCGGCGAGCTGGCCGGTGTCCGGACACGCGGAGGTCGACGAGGCGACGCGGCAGGCGCGCTGGACGGAGCTGCGCGATCAGATCTTCGGCGACCGGGTCGTCGAGGACGGCGCCGAGCTCCTCGCCATCGACGCCGCGACGCGGGCCGAGGATGCCGCGATCGTCCCGATCAAGATCAGGCTCGGCGACGGGCTCAGCCGGCGGGTGAGCGCCGTCTACCTCGTCATCGATGACAATCCTTCGCCGTTGGCGGGACATTTCACCTTCGGCCCTGCCGCCGATCCCCGCGAGATCGCGACGCGCGTCCGCATCGACGACTACACCTACCTTCACGCAGTCGTCGAGACGAGGGACGGCAAGCTCTACGGCATCGCTCGGTTCATCAAGGCAGCCGGCGGCTGCTCGGCGCCGGCCGGCAAGGACCAGGCCTTGGCGATTCAGCGACTGGGCCAGATGAAGATGAGCTTCACCGGCGAGCCGCGGCTCGGCGAGCCCTATCAGGCGCACCTCCTGATCAGCCATCCGAACAGCTCCGGTATGCAGATGGACCAGCTGACGCGCGACTACATCCCGGCCGATTTCGTCCGGACCGTCAAGATCACCTACAACGGCGCGCCGGTGCTGACGCTTGAGTCCGACATCTCGATCAGCGAGGATCCGAGTCTGACTTTCGCCTTCGTGCCGACCGCGCCGTCTGGCGAGGTCAGCGTCGAGGCCGAGGACAGCGACAACCGCCACTTCGTGCATAGCTGGCCGGTGAAGGCCGAGCCGGGCTCGTGAGGGGTAAACGTCACTCGATCATTGAAAACATTGGAGATTCGCTTCGGCCTGCGCCTGGCGAAGCCGCTCCAGGATGGCCTTGATCCACGGCGGGTCCTGGAAGAGCCCGACGCGGCCGCCGACGCCTGCGCCGGCCTGCAGGCTGAGCGCGGTGTCGGCCTTTTCGTAATCCGAGTAGGGAAGCATCCCGGCGATCGTGTCGAGAGCGCAGGAGCATTGCATCAGCGCCTCGCGGGTATTGCCGTTCGCGGCCATGCAGCCGAGCACGTAATCGGCGCGGGCGGAGGTCGGGTAGTCGTTGCTCGCCGCGACGCCGGCGGGCGCTTGCGCGCTCGCCTCCATCGTCAGGCCGAGAAGCGGCAGCGTCACCGCGGCGATGCGGAGGATCCTCATGGCGTCGCGGGGCCCGTGCACGGGCCCTCGGTGGTCGTACACGGCAGCTCGCCGGCAAAGACCATGCTGTCCCGCGCTAGCGGCGCTCCGCCCGCCGTGCCGGGAAGCTGTGCCGTGATCTCGTAGATCTGGCCCGGTACCGCCTTTGACAGGACGAACCGGTATTGCTTGTCCTTCAGCGCCGGGAAGGCCGTCGCGACCTGGGAATCGCCGGCGAAGGGCGCAAGGGTGATCTCGGTGGCCGACAACGACTTGCCGTCGCGTTCGACCTCGATCGTCTTGACTGCGGCCTGATCGACGAAGGCGCGCCGGATCGTATTGCGGAAGAAGGTCGCGGCGGCGCCCGTGGCGCGGCGCATCTCGTCGACGTCGTGCTCGAGGAAGAACATCAGGATCGGATTGCCGTGGAAATCCATCAGCGGCGGATAGGCGACGTGGTGCGGCCCGCTGAGGAAATCGACCCAGACATCCTTGCCGCCGTCCTCGCGGGGATGCAGGTCGAGCGCGATGCGATCGTCGAAGTCGCCGTCGTCCTTGCCGCCCTGGGTCTGATGGTGAAAGCGATATTCAAGCTGCGCCGCTTGGTGGATGTCGCGCAAATGGTCGCTCTCGAACAGGGCGATCTGCGCCGGGCTCAGCGGCCGCGTGTCTTCGTCGGCGGCTCGGGCCGGTCCAGCCCCGAGTGCGGGCAGGGAGAGGCTGACCATGATCAAAAAAGCGGCTTTGACTGTCATCCGCGCTCCTCCCCTGGGCATTTGCCCCGGCAGTTTTCGATTGATGCCAGTGTGCCAGATGTCGCCGGACCCAGCCAGACAATGAGGGGATCGCAGACTACGTCCATAGTCGTGGATGGGCCGCATTGGCCCGGCGTAACGGTTTTGTGAATAAACTTGGCCCGGAGTATGCAAGGAACCAAGTTATTCGGGAGCTTGTTGCCGGAAGCGTGTGTCACCTCATTTCTGGCAATCCCCGAAGATGGTGTTAGGCGATTTGCGAGGGCAACGATGGTCCAACTTGTGCTGACATTTTGCATGCTGGCGTGGCAGACCCATTGCACCGAGGAGCGGCCGGTGATGGAAGATATGGGCCTGACGGCTTGTATCGTCGAAGGCCAGCAAGTCGCGTCGACTTGGTTGGCGGACCATCCGAGCTGGATGCTGTCGCGCTGGCGCTGCGAGCAGAACATTCCGAAGCAAATCCCAAGCTGACGGGTTTCTGATCGCCGCGCCCCACGAAGCGCGCGGCGAAAGCATTGTCAGCCCCGGCATCGTCGGGCATGCTCCGGTCCGATGACCGGTCAATGGCCGCTTTCCGAGGCTCTGGGACTGCGCCGCCTGCTCGAGCGAGCCGGCGCATCGTCGTATCGTGTGACCGTCTCACAGCTTGTGCTCTCGTGCAGCATCGGCATCTACGATCGCGAGCGGCTGCAACGGCAACGCGTGCAGATCGACGTCGATCTCGACGTCGTCGATCCCGGCGCCTTCATCGGCGACGAATTCGCCAAGGTCATGAACTACGAGACGATCGTCGAGGGCGCGAAGGCGATCGCCGCCGCGGGGCACATCGAACTCGTCGAGACGCTGGCCGAGCGGGTCGCCGCGCTCTGCCTCGCGGATCCCCGCGCCGTCAGTGTTACCGTCAAGGTCCAGAAGCTCGACGTCTACCCCGAGGCGGGGGGCGTCGGCGTCGTAATCGTGCGCCGCCCGGTGCCGCGCGACGGCGGCGCGTTGTGAGAGCGGCGCCGCGATGATCGGAGGGGGCTGATGATCGTCGTGAAATTCGGCGGCAGCCTCGCTGAGGACGACGCGCTGCAATCGTGGCTCGATGCGGTCGCGGACGCCGGCGGCGGCGCCGTCATCGTGCCGGGCGGCGGCGCCTTCGCCGATGCGGTGCGGGACGAGCAGCGCCGGCTCGGATTTTCCGACCGCGCTGCCCATCGCATGGCGCTGCTCGCGATGGAGCAGTACGGCGAGGTCCTGATCGATCGCATGCCGTCGCTCCAGCCCTGCCGGACGATCGAAGAGATCCGACGTGCCGCGACCATGAGACAGGTCGCGCTCTGGCTGCCCGCCGCGACGGTCCTTGCCGATCCTGCCGTCCCGCAGAGCTGGGACGTCACCTCGGACAGTATCGCGGCATGGCTGGCGCGGCAGGTAGCGGCGCGAGCCCTCGTCCTCGTCAAATCCGCGGCGGCGGCGCGGCCGCTCGATCCGGTCGCTCTGGCGGCGCAAGGCCTGGTCGATGCGGCGTTTCCGAGCTTCGTCGAGGCGCGCGACTTCGCGCTCGAATGGGCCGGGCCGGGCGAGGAGGGGCGGCTGCGCCGCCTCCTCGCCGCGTAGCCATCGGGAGAGGGCCACATGCCGCCGATCCCCTATGCCGGTACGCGTTCGCGCCTCGGCTGGGCGATAACCGGGTCGGGCCATTTCTTCGAAGAGTCGCTGGAGGTGATCGGCCTTCTCAAGAACGTCGATCTCTTCGTCAGCAAGGCCGCCGCCGAGGTCATCCGGATGTACAAGTCGCGGCTGCCGGAGGGGATGCGCGTCTACCGCGACACGACAGCCGCATCGGCGCCCGTCGGGCTGTTCTACGAAGGGGTCTACCATACGCTGGTCATCGCGCCGGCGACCTCGAACACCGTCGCCAAGTTCGTCTTCGGGATCTCCGACAACCTCGTGACGAACGTCTTCGCCCAGGCCGGGAAATGCCGCGTCCCGATCATCGTCTTCGCCTGCGACACCGCGCCGGAGCTCGAGACCAGGGCGCCGGGCGGCATCGTCAAGGTCTGGCCCCGCCGCATCGACCTCGAGAACGTCGAGCGCCTGAAAGGCTTCGAGGACACCACCGTCGTCGAGTCCCTCGACGGGCTGGTCGCGGCAATCGACGAACGGATGCGATGGCTGGAAACATCCTTTTCCTGACCGGCCACCTCGCCGAGCCGCGGCTCCGCAAGGTGCTGTCGGACATGGCGCCGACGGAGTTCGCCTGGGAGGTCCGCGACATCGGCATCCAGGTAGCGGCGCTGATGACGACCGATCTCATACGGCGGCGCTTGCCGTCCGAGGCCCGGCAGGCCGATCGGATCGTCGTGCCAGGATATTGCGCCGGCGATCTCGCCAAGCTGTCGGGCGAGCTCGGCGTGGCGATCGAGCGCGGTCCCGAGGACGTCCACGATCTGCCGGGGCATTTCGGACGGCAGCGCGTCGGTGGCGATCTGACGCAGCACGATGTCCGCATTTTCGCCGAGATCACCGACGCGCCGCATTTGACCGTCGCCGCGATCGTCGCCAAAGGCCTGGAATATGCAGGGGACGGCGCTGACGTCATCGATCTCGGCTGCCTGCCGGCAACCAAGTTCCCGCATCTCGAGGACAGCGTCGCGGCGCTGCATGCGGCGGGGCTCGCGGTCAGCGTCGATTCCGCCGACCCCGACGAGCTGCGACGCGGCGGCAAGGCCGGCGCCGATTACGTCTTCAGCCTGACCGAGGCGACGCTCGGTCTCGCCGCCGAGATGAGCGCGGTGCCGGTCATCATCCCGGCGGCGCCGGGGAATCTCGACTCGCTGTGCAACGCCGCCGCGGCGCTGGCGGCGAGCGGTCGTCCGTGCATTCTCGACCCGATCCTCGATCCGATCCCCTTCGGCACGGCGGCGTCGTTCTGGCGCTACGCCGAGCTGCGCCGCCGCCTGCCGGATGCGCGCATTCTGATGGGCATCGGCAATCTGACGGAGCTCACCGAGGCCGACACGGCGGGGCTCAACGCGATCCTCTTCGGCATCATCGCCGAGCTCGGCATCACTGACGTGCTCGCCGTTCAGAAGAGCCCGCATTGCCGGACCGCGATCCGCGAGGCCGATCATGCGCGACGGATCATGCATGCGGCGAAACAGCTCGGCCGTTTACCGGTCGGGATCGACCCCGGGCTCGCCTGCCTGCGCGACCGGCGGCCCTTCGCCTCGACGCCGCAGGAGATCGCCGAGACGGCGAGCGCAATCCGCGATCGCAACTATCGGATCGAGGTCGCGGCGGACGGCATCCACGTCTACAACCGCGACGGCCACCATGTCGGGCCGGATGCCGATGCGCTGTTTCCGAAACTCGATATCGCCGACGACCCGGCGCATGCCTTCTACCTCGGGGGGGAGCTCGCCAAGGCGCAGATCGCCTTCGACCTCGGCAAGCGCTACGTCCAGGACGAGGCATTGCAGTGGGGTGTCGCGGTGCGCGAGGCGGCGCGGGATCATTCGCGGCATCAGCCGGAAGGCGCGACGCTGCAGCGCCGGCGGCGCGGTCGGGGCGAGACGCCGGAATGATCCGCGAGAGCATCATCACGACGCTGGCGCCGTCCGGCGAGGTCCACATCGCGCCGATGGGCGTCATCTGGCAGGGCGAGGTCGCGACCCTGGCGCCGTTCCGCCCGTCGCAGACGTTGGACAATCTGATCGCGTCGCCGGTCGCGGTGATCAACCACACCGACGACGTCCGGGTCTTCGCCGGCTGCCTGACGGGGCGGCGCGACTTTCCTGTCCGTCCGGCTGACCGCATCTGCGGCGCGGTGCTGGTCGGCGCCTTGTCGCACCAGGAGATTTCGGTCGAGAGCGTCGAGGAGGATGCGCAGCGGCCGCGCTTCCGCTGCCGTGTCGTGCACGAGGTGGCGCATGCGCCGTTCCGTGGCTTCAACCGGGCGCAGGCCGCTGTCATCGAGGCAGCGATCCTGGTGAGCCGGCTGGAGCTGCTGCCGTTCGAGAAGATCGAGCGCGAGATGGCGTATCTCGCGATCGCGGTCGGCAAGACGGCGGGGCCGATCGAGCAGGAGGCGTGGTCGTGGCTGGCGGCGCGGGTCGACGAGTTCCGCGATCGAGCGCAAGCTGCCGGACCAGAGGAGGAAGCGCCATGACAGGATTTCTCGCAAGCGTGCGCTCGGCCGACGAGGCGCTGGTGGCGCTCTCCGGCGGCGCCGATATTATCGATGCCAAGGAGCCCGCGGCCGGCGCTCTCGGCCGTGTCGCGCCGGATGCGTTGCGGGCGATCGTCGCGGCGGTCGGAAGCCGCTGCCCGGTCAGCGCGACGATCGGCGATCTCGAGCTGGACCCGAAAGCGGTGCTCGCCGCCGCCGAGGCGACCGCCGCGGCGGGAGCTGGGATCGTCAAGATCGGGATCTTTCCGGGCGCCTTCGCCGAGACGATCGCGGTGCTGCGTGAGGCGGCAGCGCGGGGTATGCGCTTGGTCGCGGTCTTGTTCGCCGACCGCTCGCCCGATCTCAGTGCCATCGTGGGGGCGTGCGGCGACGCCGGGTTTTTCGGCGTGATGCTCGACACGGCGGACAAGGGATCCGGGCCGCTGACGGCGCATCTCGATCCCGATGGTCTCGCCGGCTTCGTCCGGCTGGCGCGCGACCACGGGTTGATCACTGGCCTCGCGGGGTCGCTGCGGCGCGCGGATGTCGCGGCGCTGGCGCCACTCGGCGCCGATTATCTCGGGTTCCGCTCGGCGCTCACCGTCGGCGAACGGGCGGGGCGGCTCGATCCGGCGGCGATCGCCGGCGTGCGCCAAGCGATCGATCACGCATCCCGCAGCAGCAGGGCGACGGCGACCGCCGGCGCGATGTCGACCGCGAGCGACGCCACGCCGGGATCGGCGAGGCTCAGCGTCGCGTCGAACCCGCGATAGGGGCGTCCCAGCCGGCGGGCGATCTCGGCGGCGATGAAGCGCCCGACGCCGGCGCCGACGACCGGCGCGTCGGGCGGCAGATCGGCCCGAGAGAGAACGAGGTCGACCGCTTCCTCGATCTGATTGAGCTGCAGGCGCAGGAAAGACGCGGCGACGCCCCGCCATGCTTCATCGGACGCCGCCGCGGCATCCCTACCAACCATACGGGCGATGCGAGCGCGGCTCTCGGCCAGCGTCTTGCCGCGGTTGTCGGCAGCCGGATGGAGGTCGGCGCCGTCGGGCAGCGTCCCCGCCAGCCGATGGGCGTCGGCGGCGGTCGCGAAGAACTCGGCCATGACGGCGGTCGAGCGCCCGGCGAAGGGGATGCGGCGCGCCATCGCCGCCAGCGGCGTGCGCGCGATGCCGGTATAGACGAGTTCGCCGGTCGCCAGGCGCTCGGCGTCGCTATGGCCGCGCGCCGCGACGCCGGCGCGGCGCAGCGGCACGATATCCGTCGTCGTGCTGCCGATGTCGATCAGGAGACCGTCGGTGACGCGGCGCGCGACATGCAGGGCGGTCGCATGCCAATTCGCCGAGGCGACGCAGTTGGGCTGGGTGCGGGCGTCGTCGGCCGAGAGTGTCTCGCCGCCGACGCCGTAGACCGCGATGCGCTCGACAGGGATGAGTTCGCTCAGGAGGTCGAGGATGGCGGCGACGCCGGTCGGCCGGTCGGCGAAGGCATCGGTCAGCTCGCCGGTCATGGTGACCGCGTGGCGCATTGCTACCGGCAGGCCGTCGAGCGCGAGGGTTATCGACTGCCGCAGCTCAGCGATACCGCGCCAAGTGGCGCAAGGCAGCAACTTGGCGGCCACGACGATGCCGTCCTCGACGACCGCAAGTTTGAGATGCGCGCCGCCGATGTCCCAGCCGAAGATGCGATCGATCATCAGGGTTCCACCGTGACGCGCACCGGCCGGGGCGCAAGGGGGGTCATCAGCGACGACAGCGGTCGGTCGATCAGCTGCAGCACGAGTTCGCCCGGGTTCATCCCGATGCTCTCGCGCAAGCCGAGGTAGGAGGTCGTCAGCCGCGGATTGACCTCGAGGACGATCGGGCCGTCCTCGGAAACGACGAGGTCGATTCCGACATAGCCCCAGAGCGACGGCAGGGCGGCGGCAATCGCCTCAGCGACGGGTTCCAGCACTGGACGAAGATCCTCGGCGCCGCCGACAATGCCGCCGTGATACGCGAAGCCGGTTTCGCAGCGGCGGATATCCTGGATGTTGCAGGCGAGCAGCCATGCGCTGCCGTGCTGGGCGAGGATCGACAGGCTGATCGGCATTCCCGGCACGAAGGGCTGGACGACCATCTCCCCGGTCGTTTCGTTCGCAGCGCGCCAGTGCCCCACCTCGTCCGGAGTGGCCATGAAGCGCGCGCCGTCACAGGCGACGCCGTCGTCCGGCTTGACGACCCAGCCGTGGCGCGACGGCGGCAGCTCGGCATCGGGCGTGCCGCGTCGCGTCGGGACCGCGGCGATGTCGCAGCGCTCGAGCAAATCGACGGTCGCACGTTTGCTCGCGGCGACAGCGACCGCGGCGGCCGGGCAGGCGAGTGCGGTGCGGCCGGTCGCCTCGACCCAGGTTGCGACCTCGCCGAGAACGCCGTCGCTCTCGGGGGCGATCGCCCAGATCGCATCGACGTCGCCGGCGATCTCGTCCCAACGCGCCCGCGCGTCGGCGACGACGCGATGGCAGCGCACGGTGGCGGGCAGCGGCAACTCGACCGCAGTCGCGTCGAGCGCGACGTGCACGCGCGCTCCAGCAACCTCGGCGAGATCGGAAACGAGCCGGCACAGCATCGCGCTGCCCTCGGCGCGGCAATTGGCGAGCCATGGTCTTTCCAGCAAACCGCCGGACGTTGCATACTCGATGACCAGGATCCGCAAGCCGGTCGATGTCGAGACGATGTCAGAGTTCACCATCATTCCCGTCCTCGATCTCAAGCACGGACACGTCGTGCGGGCACGCGCCGGCGATCGCGCGAATTACTTTCCAATCGTGACGCCGCTCGCCGCGGGCAGCTTGCCGCACGAGGTCCTGGCGGGGCTGCTGTCCGTGGCGCCGTTCCGTTCGCTCTACATTGCGGATCTCGATGCGATCACTGGCGAAGGCGACCACCGCGCGGCTCTCGGTCTGCTGGCGCGTGAGGCGCCGCAGCTCGAGATCTGGGTCGACGGCGGCTATGCGACGACGGAAGCGCCGGGCCACATGGGGCTGCGCGGTATCGTGCCGGTCTTCGGCAGCGAGACGCTGCGCGACGCCGACCAACTGCTGGCCGCCGGTGCGACCTTCGGCGAGACCGGCTTCGTCCTGTCGCTGGATTACCGCGGTGGTCGCTTCATGGGGCCGGCCGAGGTCGAGCAAAGCGTCGAGCTCTGGCCGAACCGGGTCATCCTGATGACGCTCGATCGCGTCGGTGCCGACCTCGGGCCGGATATCGATGCGCTCGTTGCGCTGAAGCGCCGCGCGGGATCGCGCGCGATCTTCGCCGCCGGCGGGGTGCGGGGCGAGGACGATCTCGCCGCGCTCGTCGCGAACGGGATTTCCGGCGCCCTCGTAGCGACGGCGCTGCATGATGGTCGGCTGCCGGGAGAGGTCGTGACGCACTATCTGGCATGACCGGAATGTTTGCACAAAAATTCGGCACGGCGAAACCCGTGCCTGTAAGAACAGGCGAATTACAGGTGAACGGGACTCGATAGACGTCCTCGAAGGCGGCCAAGATCGCGCGTACTGCCCCGTAAGAGCGTTCGAATCACCGTAATTTCGACCGACACCAAACACCATGGAACACCTCGCCGGCGGAATATATCCAAAAAGATATTACATGTCCAATAATACTATCCGCTCGGCCTCGGCAGCGAGCAGCGAGGCGACGGTCAGATCCGCCGAGGTGCCGGGGTTGAGGCCGCGCCGTTTCAGGTCGCGGTCGAATTCGAGCAGGACCGGGAAGGCCGCCGTGGGGTCGTCGGGCAGGGTCAGCCGGAGATCGGATGCCTCGCGCTCCACCGAGCGGGCGACATCGAGACCGAATTTGCGGGCGATGTGGCTGTCGGGAAACGCGACGAGGAAATCGAGGAACACCAGCGTCGTCGCCCATTCTTGCGTCGCTCCCCGATTCCGCGCGCTGGCCAGCCGGGGCACGCCGATCGCGAAGACGTCGGCGAAGCCGGTCGCATATTGCCGCGCCACGAGATCGCGGTCGGCGGCGAGCGCCATCGCCGCGCGCAATGTCACGGTCGGCGGCGCGAAGACATCCTGCTCCGTGGCGTTGCCGACGCCGCCGGGATTGGCCGCCGCGATCGCGGCATAGGCGTCGACCGCGTCGGTGACGGTCAGATCGTCGAGGACTTTCGCCAGCGCGGTGCGGAGCGGTGCCCGGCCGCGCTCCGCCGCGGCGATCAGCGGTGCGGCCAGCAGGACGATCCCGAGATTCGTGTTGCAGGCGACGGCCGCGAGACTCGCCGCGACGGAAGTGCGGATGCGAGCGCCGACCGTGCTGCCGGGCTGGCAGAGAGGCCCTGCGGCGGCCTCGGCGCTGCGTTCGAAGTCGGCGATCGTCATGCCGTGGCCGTCGGCATGGACGTGGACGTTGCCCGGCTTCAGCGCCGCGAGCTCGGCCCGGCACGATTCGATGAAGGCACGTTGCAGCGCCGCGCTGCGCATCGTTTGGTCAGGCGGCGACGACATGCGCGGCGATCGCCTCGGCGATGTCGATATCGGCGACGCCTTGCAGGCCCTTCCACGCAGGCATCGAGTTGACCTCGAGGACGACGAGCTCGCCGGAATCATTTTCGATCAGATCGACGCCGCTGTAATCCGCGCCGACGGTCCGCGTGGCGGCGACGGCGAGGGCGCCGAGGCGGCCGTCGCAGCGCATCGCCTCGCAGGTGCCGCCGCGGGCGACGTTCGTGATCCAGCCGGCGCCGCGCCGCATCATGGCGGCGATCGCCATGCCGCCGATGACGAAGACCCGGTAGTCGCGCCACTCGCTGGCGCGGCCGACGTAGCGCTGTAGGTAGAGAACGCCCGCAAGCTCGGCAGGATCGGGCGGCGCCTCTCCGGCCGCGATGCGCCGCAGCCCGCGGCCTTGTGCGCCGAACAGCGGTTTCGCGACGAGATCGGCATCCTGCGTCGCCTGCCATGACGCGGCCGCGTCGGGGTGCTCGGTGACGAGCGTCGGCGGGGTCGGGATGCCGGCGTGGTGCAGCAGGAAGCTCGTCATCGATTTGTCGACGCAGCGCTCGATGGCGCGCGCGTCGTTGACGACGCGGACTCCCAGCGTCTGCAGCGCGTGCAGCAGCGCGAGGCGGAAGGTGACCTGCTCGAAGCTGCCGTTCGGGATGGTGCGGACGAGCGCCAGCTCGGGAAGCACGCCGTCGAAATCGGGGATGTCGATGCCGACGGCGCCGGCGCCGGCGCCGATGCGGAAGGCGCAATCGGCCAGCGACGCGACGGTGACGCGCGCGCCGCGACGGCTGCAGGCGCGGATGAGGCGGCGGCAATGCCAATCCGGCTCCTCGGCGAAGAGGACGACCCGCATCGCCACCTAGGCGAGGCCGAAGGAGCGGGCGAGCAACGCCTGATCGTGCCGGCCGCGACGAAAGCGGCGGCCGCTCTCCAGTGCGGTGACCTCGACGAGGCCGGGGCTGAAGAGCAGCGGGTCGATCTTGTAGAAATCGCCGCCGGACTCGGTGAAGATCTGCGCGAAGGGCCGCCCATAATCGCGGCTGGCGCTCGACGGCAGCGCATTGGCCAGCGCCTCGGCCTCGGCATCGGGCCCCTCGACGAAGAGCGAGACGGCGCCGCCGTAAAGGACCGCATCGTTGGTGCGCCCCATCGCCGTGACGAAGTCGGGGGACGGCGGCGGTACAGGTGCCGTGCCGAAACCGTCGACGATGCGCGTCCAAGGAAACTTCAGGGAGTGCGCTTTGTGGACGGCGACCTCGAGCGAGCGGGCGACGATCTGCACGCTGCCGGCGAGGCTGATGGTCGGCGTCAGGATGAAGGTCAGATGCTCCGCCGTCAGACCGCAGATCTCGGCGACGCGGGCGATCAGCGGCTCGGGCGGCGGGCGGTCGACCTCGAGGACGAGGACGCTGGACTCGGCGGCGTCGTGGTAGCCGAGCTGGGCGAAGAGCTCCTCCTTCACCGCGATCGCCCGGCCGGGACCGGAGGCCATCGCGAAGAACTTGCCCTCCTGGAGCTTCCATCCGGCGTATTGGCTGCCGAGGCAGGCGAGGACGGGATCGACGGTATGCACGGCGACGAGGATCTCCGAGGCGCCGTCGGGAGGGGCGGCGGTCAAGGAGACCTGGCCGAGCCCGCCGAGGCAGATCTCGGCGATCTGGCGCCCGGCTTCGATGCCGCCGCGGACGTCGACCCCGGCATCGACGATGACCGCGCCGCTGGCGCTGCGCGAGATGCCGAGCCGCAAGGCATCGGCATCGCCGACGAGGTGGGTGACCAGCGGCGCGGCGCGGCGGTTGACGCTGGGGCGGGTCGGGGGAGGGGCTTCGGTCATGCGGGGATCCTATGCGATCAGCGGGACTTGGTGCGGCAGGTTTTGCAGCATCGCCGCCGAGCGGTGCAGCACGAGGTCCTGCGCCTCGGCGAGGTCCGGGGCGGTGGCGAGCACGGTACAGATCGGTGCGTCCTGAGGGATCAAGCTCGCCGACGCCGGCCGGTCCGCGACCCAGTCATCCCAGCGAAGACCGCGGGGGATCACGCGCGGGCGATCGGCGTAGAGAACCGCGGCGGCGCGGCACGAATTCGGCGGTGGGAGCTTCGCTGCCGGCAACTCGCCCGCGACGCCGCGACGATGCAGATGCCACAGCGGCAGATCGGCTCCGTCAAAGACGTCGATGCTGGCGCCGGGGCGGGGATTGACCTCGAGCACGACGAAATCCTCGCCGCTGACGAGGAGGTCGAGCGAGTTCAGACCCACCAAATTCGTCGCAGCACTCAGCGCGTCGCAGGCCTCTTCGATCCTTTTCGCGAGGCGGGCCGGCAGCGCGACGGGGCCGGCGCAGCCGCCGTAGCGGAAGGGGGTGCGATCGGTCGAGGCGGTCCATTGCCGGCTGAAGCCGAGCACGCTTGCGCCGCGTCCGTTCGCGACGAAAAGCGCCGAGACGGACTCGCCGGATTCGCGCTCCTGCCAATAGTCGCGCGGATCGGCCGGGAATGAGATTTCGCCGGCGGTGCGAATATGGGTGCCGCCGCTGCCGCCGCGCCGCTTGCGGAGCCATTCGCCGGCGGGCGGGGGTGGCGGCGCGGTGGCGATCGCCGGGTGCGGCAGGCCGAGACGCGCGAGCAGCGCAGCGAAGGCGAACGGGTCCTTCACCGCGGCGACAACCTCCGGCGGATTACCGAGGAGGGGCGCGTTGCGAGCGAGCTCGTGCAAGAGATCCAGCGCCTCCTCGAAGCCGGCGCCGTAGACGATGCCGTCGATGGGGACGGCGAACGCGCCGAAGATTTGGCTCAGCCCGTCGCTGCGAATGCCGCCGTCGAGGTCGCCGGGCAAGCGGGTCCACGGCGCCATCGCGCGCGTATCCTCGTCGCCGAAGAGATCGGCGACGACGACCGTCTCGCCGGCGTTTCGCGCCGCCGCGGCGAGCGCTCGACCGGAAAGGGCAGCCACCAGAATTGCCAAGGCGAGGGCCCTTTCCGCGGCTGCGATCTAGGTGCTGGCCGTGATCTCGCGCGCCACCTCAAAGGCTTCGCGGAAATCGATGTACTCGGCATTCTTGGCGTCGTGCAGACGCTGCAGCAGGCGATGCTGAACGCGGAATTTCAAGTTGCCGATCGCCAGCGCGCCGATGCCGATCACGCCGTTCTCCAGCGGCGTCCCGTCCGCTTTGACGTCGAGACCTTCGATGCCGGCCGGCGGCACGGCGTTGATGTCCGCCGCGATCTTCAGATGCTTCGCCGCTGCCAAATCGGCGCGGGAAAGCACCTGCACCCCGGCCTTCGCGGCGGTGAGGACGATATCGGCGTCGGCCAGGGCGGCGCGCCTTCCCTCGTCGGTGCTGCCGTCGACAACCCGCAAGCGGAGGCCGAAGCGGCGCTCGAACTCTTGCGCCTTCTCCGCCAAAGCCGTGGTGCGATCGTGTCCGACGAGCGTCACCTCGGCGCCCGCCTGGGCGGCGATGACGCCGACGATGCCGCCGACGATGCCCTTCGCGCCGTAGACCGCGAGCTTGGCGCCGGCAAGCGTGCCGCCCAGCCTGGCGAGATGCTTCTCGACGGCCGCGACCATCGCCGCCGCGGTGGTGAAGGCGCCGGAGGGATCGGCGAAGATCGAGATCTGGAAGGGCGGGAACATCACGTCGCGCGCCGCCTTCGCCATGTCGAGCGCGATCATCGCGTCGCGGCCGCCGATGAAGAGGACCGTCCGCGGCGCGTCCTGCGGCGCCCGCGAGAACATCGCGTCCTGGGTGAGCGCGGCGACCTCGCCGAGCTCGATCTTGGTGTAGCCGGCAACCATGAAGCCGGCGTCGAAGGCCATGTTGACGTCGAAGGGGCTGAGATGCTGCTGCGGTGTCAGGAAATGCAGGATGCTCGGCTTTTCCATCGCGTCTTCCTCACACCGGCCGTCTCGAGCGCAAAATCTCGGCGCCGCGGTTGCGGCCCCTGCAAACCCGGAATAAAAGCGCGGAATCGGCAGCGAAGCGATTAGACAATTGGTCGTAGAGCCGTCGCGCATCGGCCTCGTTCTCGACGAGGACGAAGCCGGTCGGACCCCACGAACTCTGTCCGACGCCGGCGTATCCGGCGGCGGCGAGAAAGGCGATGACCGCGCCGACGCGCGTGCTGGCATAGCGCCCGCCTTGTGCCGGCGCGAAATGATCGCCGATGCGGGCGTTGATCTCGCCGATGCTCTGCGCCACCGCGGCGAAGTCCTGCTCGACGAGGCCGGGCAGCAGGCGCAGCAGCGCGAGGTGGCAGAGATGCGCTGCCGCCTCCAGGGGAAATGGCGGCAGGTCGCGGAAGGCGTTGCGCTCGGCTTCGCCGGAGAGGCCGCGGCGGGCGCGGTCGAAGATCAGGAGGATACGCCAGCCAGCGGGGAACTCGGCGCGCGCGACGATCGGCGCCGGCGCTTCGATCTCGCCCCTGCCGCCGTCGACGAGGAAGCCGCCGAGATCGAAGGCGCCGATGCCGATACCCGACCGCGCGCCGCGCTCGACCTGCGGCGCCAGCGTTCGCGCATCCGTCGGATGGCCCAGCGCGGCGGCGAGGGCAGCGGCGACGGCGAGACCGAGCTGCGTCCCGGAGCCGAGGCCGACATGCTCGGGGATCGTCTCGTCGACGGCGACGCGCCAGCGGTCGCCGGCATGCATCCGCTCGGCGAGCGACGCGAGCAGGTCGCCGGCGCGGCTCGGCACCGGGGCGTCGGATGCATCGCCGTCGGTGAGCCGGATATGCGTGCCGATGCCGTCGAGCGTCAGGCCGATGCTGCCGAAGCGGCGGCCCAAGGCACCGTTCAAATCGAGGAAGCCCAGGTGCAGGCGCGCCGGAGCGAATACATCTATCGTATTAGTCGCCGCCGCCGGGTTGTCCTGCGATTGCCTTGGCATGCCGGGAGGATAGACTTAATGTCGAATGAAAATAAAGCCGTCTGCTGAAGACGCATTCTCGGGAGCAGGCGATGACAGAGGCAAAGCAGCAGGAACGGACCTACGACGAAGCCGCGATCACGGCGCGACTCGCGGCAGAGTTGCCGCAGTGGCGCTACGAGAACGGCTGGATCCGGCGGAAGTACAAGACGCACGGCTGGAAAGGGACGCTGATGGTGATCAATGCCGTCGGTCATCTCGCCGAGGCCGCCTGGCATCACCCCGATATCGCGGCGTCCTATGCCTTCGTCGAGGTCAAGCTGATGAACCACGCGGCCAAGGGCATTACCGACAAGGATTTCGAGCTAGCGCGCAAGATCGAGGAATTCGTGCAATGGCGGCCGGGCGCGGACAGCGCGCTCGAGGGCACGCCCGGCGACGACCAGCGCTTCGCCTACATCAAATACGACAAGCCGGCGTGAGCAACGGCGCGCAGACGCAAGCGCAGGACGCCGAAGGGACGGGCGAGACGATCGCCTGCCCGTTCTGCGGCTTGCTCTGCGACGACCTGCCGGCATCCGGTGGCAAGGTCGAGACGCGTGATTGCCCGATCGCGGCTGCCGGCTTCGCGCGCGGCGCGGCGCCGCGCCGCAGCCACATGGTCGGCGGCAGGGAGACCGATCTCGCGGCGGCGGCCGCTGCCGCTGGCGCCATCCTCGCGGCGGCGCGGGCTCCGTTGTTCCATGGGCTGACCGCGGATCTCCACGGCGTCCGCGCCCTGCTGGCACTCGCCGAGCGGGTCGGCGGCGTCGTCGACCACGAGCTGTCCGCAGGGTTTCTCGCGAACGTCGCGGTGGCGCGGGCGAGCGGCTGGGTGACCGCGACGTTCTCCGAGGTCGCCAATCGCGCGGATGTGATCCTCCTCGTCGGCGCCGATCCCGTCCGGGATTTCCCGCGCTTCCACGAGCGTCTGGTGCAGAACCCAACGCCGCTTTATCGCGAGCGCCCCCCGTTCATGGCCTATCTCGGTGCGGCCGGCGACGCGCCGTCGCGCGATGTCGTGCCGCTGCAGGCGACGATCGGCGAGGGGGATTTGCTGCCAGCCCTCGGCGCGCTCGCCGCGCTGCTGCGCGAGCGTCCGGTGGCGCGAGAGGACTCCGCGATACCGATCGCGGCGCTGGTCGATATCGCCGCGCGTCTGAAGGCGGCGCATTACGGCGTCATCGTCTGGGACGTCGCGGCGCTGCCGCAGGGTCACGCCGAGCTCGCCGTCGAGCTCATCGCCGCGATGCTGCGTCATCTCAACGTCGCGACGCGCTGCGTCGGCCTGCCGCTTGGCGGCAGCGGCAACGCGCTCGGGGCGGTGCAGGCGACGCTGTGGCAGACCGGCTGGCCGTTGCGCGTCGGTTTCGGCGAGGGCGCGCCGCTGCACGATCCCTGGCGCTACGACGGCACGCGCATGCTCGCCGCCGGCGAGGCCGATGCGCTCGTCTGGGTGGCGGCGCTCGGCACGGCGCCGCCACCGGCAAGCAGCGTGCCGGTGATCGCGATCGTGGCGGACGATGTGGCGCTGCCGACGCCGGCGGCGGTCGAGATTCGCGTCGGCATTCCCGGACTGGATCATGCCGGGGAGGCGATCCGCGGCGACACGGTGGTCGCGATGAATCTCGTCGCCGCCATCCCCTCCGACCGGCCGAGCGTCGCCGCCGCCGCGACGGCGATCCTCGAAGCGCTGCGGCCCGTCGCATGATTACGCGCATCGCCGGCGGGCGCATCATCGACGGGGCCGAGGACGAGGGCGACGCCAAGCGCGATCTTTGGATCGAGGACGATCGCATCGTCGCGGCGCCGACCGACGGCCGGCCGGCCGATCGCACGATCGACGCGACCGAGCATCTCGTGATGGCCGGGGCGATCGACATCCACAGCCATATCGCGGGCGGCAAGGTCAATCTCGGGCGCCTGCTGTCGCCGGCGGATCATCGCGAGAACCCGGTGGAGCGCGCGGGCGCGGCGCTGCGCTCGGGCAGCGGGCTGACGACGCCCTCGACCTTCACGACCGGATTCCGCTATGCCGCGATGGGCTATACCGCCGTCTTCGAGCCGGCAATGGTGGCCTCGAACGCGCGCGCCACGCATCTCGAGATGGCCGATGTGCCGATCGTCGACAAGGGCGCCTATGTCATGCTCGGCAACGACGAGTATCTGCTGCGGCGCCTGGCGGCCGCGGCGGAGCAGGGCGAGATCAACGATTACGTCGCCTGGATGATGCAGGCGACGGCGGCGCATGCCGTCAAGGTCGTCAACCCCGGCGGCATCAGCGCCTTCAAGTTCAATGCGCGCGGTCTCGAGATCGACGAGCCGGTGCCGCACCACGGCGTGACACCGCGGCGCATCGTCGCCGCGCTGGCGCGCGCGGTGCACGAGATCGGCGTGCCGCATCCGTTGCACGTCCATTGCAACAATCTCGGCATGCCGGGCAATGTCGAGACGACGCTGGCGACGATCGCCGCCGCCGAGGGCTATCCGATCCATCTGACGCACGTGCAGTTCCACAGCTACGGCAGCGAAGGCAAGCGCGGCTTCTCCTCGGCGGCGCATCGCATCGCCGAGGCGGTGGCGCAGAATCCCAATGTCTCGATCGACGTCGGCCAGATCATGTTCGGCGCGACGATGACGGAATCCGGCGACACCCAGGCGCAGTTCCGCAACCGCAGCCTCGCCGATCCCGACACCTGGATCAGCATGGACATCGAATGCGACGGCGGCTGCGGCCTGGTGCCGATGCGCTATCGCGACAGCAATTTCGTCAACGCGCTGCAATGGACGATCGGCCTCGAGCTGTTCCTGCTGGTCGAGGATCCCTGGCGCGTCTTCCTGACGACCGACCACCCGAACGGCGGGCCCTTCGCGAGCTATCCGCATCTCGTCCGCCTGCTGACCGACCGCAGCCATCGCGAGGACTGCCTGGCGCAGATCCATCCGGCGGCACGCAAGGCGAGTACCCTGGCTGGCATGACACGCGAATACACGATGCGCGAGATCGCGATCATGACCCGCGCCGGGCCGGCGCGCAGCCTCGGCCTTTCCGAGCGCGGCCATCTCGCGCCGGGCGCCGTCGCCGACGTCGTGGCATATCGCCCGGACAGCGATGTCGCGGCGATGTTCCGCGCGCCGGCGCATGTCTTCAAATCCGGCGTCGAGGTGGCGCGCGACGGCGCCATACTGGCAGCGCCGTCGGGCACGACGCAGCTCGTGCGCCCGGCCTACGACCGCCAGGTCGAGCGCCATGTCCGGCGGTTCTTCGACGATCACATGACGATCGGCTTCGATCATTTTCCGCTGGCCGCGGGCGAGCTCGCCGATGCCGGGCTCGCCGTCGCCGAGCAGCAGTGCCGGCCGAGCGCGGGGCGGGCATGATCCTCGATGGCGTCGAGATCGAGGACACTTTCGCCGAGGCCTTCGGGATGCGAGCGACCCGTCTCATCGTCACCGCCGACACGCCGCGCTGGGCGCGCATCGCCGGCGACACGGCGACCGGCTTTGCGACCTCGGTGATCGCCTGCGGCGCCGAGGCGGGGATCGAGCGCGATTTGTCGGCGGAGGAGACGCCGGACGGGCGGCCGGGGATCGCGCTGCTGTTCTTCGCGGTCAGCCGCGACGCGCTGACCAAGGCGCTGCGCGATCGCGTCGGGCAATGCGTGCTGACCTGTCCGGGCACCGCCTGCTATTCCGGGCTCGATGAGGGCGAGCGGCTACCGCTGGGCCGCAGCCTCCGCTATTTCGGCGACGGGTACCAGGCGGCGAAGCGCCTTGGCGATAAACGCTATTGGCGCATCCCGGTGATGGACGGCGAGTTCGTCTGCGAGGACACGGTCGGCCAGGTCAAGGCGGTCGGCGGCGGCAATTTCCTGATCCTCGGCAAGACGCATCGCGGCGTCCTCGCCGCCGCCGAGCGAGCGGTGGAGCAGATGCGGCGGCTCATCGGGGTGATCATGCCGTTTCCCGGCGGCATCGCCCGCTCGGGCTCGAAGATCGGTTCGCGCTACAAGGGCCTCGTCGCTTCGACCAACGACGCCTATTGCCCGACGATCAAGGGGATCGTCAAGACGGCGCTGCCACCTTCGGTCGATGCCGTGCTCGAGATCGTGATCGACGGGCTCAACGAGGCCGCGGTCGGCGCCGCGATGGCGACCGGCATCCGCGCCGCCTGCGCCGGCAACGACGGCGAGATCCTGCGCATCACCGCCGGCAATTACGGCGGCAAGCTCGGGCCCTTCCATTTCCGTCTGCATGAGCTTCTCGCATGATTACCCTGGCGCTCCGCTCGCGGCCCCCCGGCCGGCTATCGCTCGCCGGCGTGACGCCGGACCGCCTGGCGGCGCTCGACGAGACGGCGATCGCGAAGCTGCCGGTGCGGCTCGGCAATCGGCAGACGGCGCTCGGCGATTGGTTCGACATCCGCATCGCCGGCGCTGGCGAGGACAAGCTCGTCATCAGCGGCGCGGGCGGCGACCGGCTCGACCAGGTCGGCGGCATGATGGCGAGCGGCGAGTTGACCGTCGAGGGTGACGTCGGCGCCCGCGCCGGCCTCGCGATGACGGGCGGGCGCCTGACCGTGTCGGGCTCCGCGGGCGACGCGGCGGCGACGGCGATGCGCGACGGCGAGATCAGGATCGGCGGCGACGTCGGCGAGGCGCTGGGCGGTGCCTTGCCCGGCGAGCGGGTAGGCATGCGTGGCGGCACCGTCGTCGTGGCCCGCAATGCGCAGAGCGGCGTCGGCGACCGCATGCGGCGCGGCCTCGTCGTCGTCGTCGGCTCGGCCGGCGCGTTCTGCGGCGCCCGTCTGGCAGCGGGGACGATCGTCGTCGGCGGCGGCATCGGCGATCATCCCGGCATCGCCATGCGACGCGGCAGCATCGTCGCGCTCGGCGCCGCACCGCGCCTCGCGCCCAGCTTCGCCGATTGCGGCGTCCATGACTTGATCGCCCAGCATCTGCTGGCGCGGCGGCTTGCACTGCTCGGTCTGGGGACACTGGCCTCGCGCATCGGACCGCTGCGCCGGTTCATGGGCGATCAGGCGGAAGCCGGCCGTGGCGAGATCCTCGTGCCGCGGTGATTCCTGGCGACGTCGAACGGTAGGATAATGACCATGCGCTCCGCCACCACTATCGCGCTCACCCTGATCTCGTCTCTGGCGATCGTCGCGCCCGCCGCGGCGCAGCCGATCGGCGAGATCCTCGACCGCACCGAGATGCGGGTCTGCGCCGATCCCAACGATTTGCCGTTCTCGAACGAGAAAGGCGAAGGGTTCGAGAACAAGATCGCGGAGATGATCGGCAAGGATCTCGGCCTGCCG
The DNA here is from genome assembly GCA_028291405.1 of Rhodospirillales bacterium. Taxonomy (GTDB): domain Bacteria; phylum Pseudomonadota; class Alphaproteobacteria; order ATCC43930; family CGMCC-115725; genus URHD0088. Next base: position 64,028 of record JAQGID010000226.1, read on the forward strand.
GTGCGCTACGTGTTCTTTCCGCAGGTGACGGGCTTCGTGCGCAATACGCTGCGGGCGCGGACTTGCGACGTGATCATGGGAACTGTGGCCGGCGACGATCTCGTGCAGACGACGACGCCCTATTATTATTCGTCCTATGTCGCGGTCTATCGCGCCGACAAGGATCTCGCCTTCACCAGCCTCGACGATCCCAAGCTGAAGCCGTTGCACATCGGCATCGTCAGCGCGACGCCGCCGTCGAATCTGCTCGTCCAGCACGGTCTGATGGCGAATGCCCGGCCCTATGCGTTGCTGGTCGACACACGCTACGATTCGGCGACGCACCAGATGATCGACGACATCATGAAGGGCGAGATCGACATGGGCCTGCTGTGGGGGCCGATCGCCGGCTATTACATCAAGAGCGAAAAGCTGCCGCTCGCCATGTCGGTCGTTCCGAACGAGCCGGGCCAGCCGCGCATGGATTACCACATCGCGCTCGGCGTCCGGATCAACGAGCCGGAGTGGCGGCGGCGGATCAATGCGGCGATCCAGAAGGATCGCCAGCAGATCACGGCGACGCTCGAGGACTATGGCATCCCGCTGCTCGACGAGCAGGGCCGGCTGGCGCCTCCCGCCGAGCGCTGAGCGATGCGCGTCGCCGCGGTCGCTCTCGGCCTCTGCCTCGCATCGGCCGCGGCCGGCGCGGCGGATCCGGCGCCCGAGGAACCCGACAGGTACCGGCTCGACGACTACCGCGCGCCGACGCCGGCGACCATCGCGGGGCGTGCCGCGCTCGATACCGCAGCGGCGCATCATCTGTGGGAGTCACACGCCGCCGCCTTCATCGACGTCCTCCCAGCGCCGCGTCGGCCCGATGGTCTGCCGCCGGGCGCGGTCTGGGCGCCGAAGCCGCATCGCGACATTCCCGGCAGCACCTGGCTTCCCGACGTCGGTCGCGGCGCGCTGACGCCGCGGCTGGAGGGCTGGTTCCGCGCCAACCTCGAGAGGCTGAGCGAGGGCAACCGCAAGGCGACACTGGTGTTCTATTGCCTCGCCGAGTGCTGGATGAGCTGGAACGCGACGAAGCGCGCCATCGCCTGGGGCTACGAGGCGGCGCTGTGGTATGGCGATGGCACCGACGGATGGGAGGCGGCGGGGTTTCCGACCGCCGAGGCGACGCCGTCGGCCGACCAGCCGCAATAGCGCCCAGGTCCG
>JAQGID010000150.1 GCA_028291405.1 Rhodospirillales bacterium
GAATACCGCTCCACCTTCCGGCGCCTGATCGTCACGCAAGGCGACACCGAGCCGGCTTCGGTGGAACAGCAGCGAATGCTCGGTCACACCGCGCCCTCGCTCTACGACCTGCGCAATCTCTTCCAGGTCAACGTGGAAGAGGGCCGCCACCTCTGTGCCATGGTCTACCTGCTGCACGCGCACTTCGGCCGCGACGGCCGCGAGGAGGCCGAGGAACTCCTGCAGCGCCATTCCGGCGATGCCGACAAGCCGCGCATCCTCGGCACCTTCAACGAGCCGATAACCGATTGGCTGTGCTTCTTCATGTTCACTTATTTCACCGATCGGGACGGCAAGTTCCAGCTGAAGAGCCTCGCCGAAAGCGGCTTCGACCCGCTCGCCCGCACCTGCCGCTTCATGCTGACCGAGGAGGCGCATCACATGTTCGTCGGCGAGACCGGTATCAGCCGAATCGTCAAGCGGACGCTGGAGGTGATGAAGGAGATCGGCTCCGAGGATCCCGACGCGATCCGCCGTGCCGGCGCGATCGATCTCGCGACGGTGCAGCGCTATCTCAATTTCTGGTTCTCCTCCTCGCTCGACCTCTTTGGTTCGGACCAGTCTTCGAACGCCGCCAATTTTTTCGCCAACGGCATCAAGGGCCGGCCGGACGAGGCGCGCTACGAGGATCATCTGGCGCGGGACCAGAGCTTCGAGCTCGATGCACCGGACGGCGCTGGTGGCGTGCGCAAGATGTCGGTGCCGTTGCGTAACGCGATGAACGAGGTGACGCGCCAGGCCTATGTCGCCGATTGCGAGATCGGGCTTAAGCGCTGGAACCGGATGATCCAGAAGGCCGGCTACGCGATCGAGCTGCGCCTGCCCTCGACCCGCTTTCGCCGCTCGATCGGCAGCTGGGCGGGGCAGCCGACGACACCCGACGGGACGCCGATCGACGCCTCTGCCTTCGCGGCGGGAAAGGGCGAATGGCTGCCGACCGAGGCGGATAAGTCGTTCGTCGCCTCGCTGATGAAACCGGTGACCGAGCCGGGCAAGATGGCGGGCTGGATCGCGGCGCCCGATCGCGGCGTCAACAATCTCTCGGTTGATTACGAATACGTCGGGGCGCTGCCATCGTGACGATGCGCGCGGCGCTTCTGCTGCGCCATGACGGCATCGACGGCATCGCGATCGAAAACGTCGCGATCCCCGAGCGTCAGCCGGGGGAGGTGCTGGTGCGTCTCGAGGCCGCCTGCCTCAATCGCGTCGATCTCTACATGGCCGGCGGCGGCGCCGGGATCACGCACCGCCTGCCGATGATTCTCGGTGTCGACGGCGCCGGCGAGATCGTCGAATGCGATCCCGGCGAGACGACGCGCCGCGTCGGCGAGAAGGTGGTGATCTACCCCGGACTCTGGTGCGGCCGCTGCGAGTTCTGCCGGCGTGGCGACAATGTGCTCTGCACCAAGCTGCGCCTCCTCGGCGAGCATCGCGACGGCACCTTCGCCGAATACATCACGGTGCCCGCCGTCAACGTCTTTCCGATCCCGGCGGGCTGGAGCGCCGTCGAGGCGGCGGCGGTGCCGGTCGCCGGTTTGACGGCATGGCGCATGCTGGTGACGAAAGGCCGTCCGCTGCCAGGCGCCACGGTGCTGATCTTCGGGATCGGTGGCGGCGTCTCGCTCGCCGCGTTGCAGATCGCGACGATGATGGGGGCGGAGACGATCGTGACCTCGGGCAACGCTGCGAAGCTGGCGCGAGCGCGCGAGCTCGGCGCCACTCACATGATCGACCACGCCGGCGAGGACGTCCTCAAACGCGTCATGGAGATCACCGGCGGCCGCGGCGTCGATCTCGTGATCGAGAACGTCGGCAAGGCGACCTGGGACGTCGCGATGCGCGCCGTCGTGCGCGGCGGGCGCATCGTCTGCTGCGGCGCCACGACCGGCGGCAATCCCTCGGCCGATCTGCAGCGCCTCTTCATCCGTCAGATCGAGGTGCTGGGCTCGACGCTCGGCAATCCCGGCGAGTTCGCCGATTTGCTGACGGGGGCGGGGCGCGGCCTATTCCGCCCGGTCATCGATGCCGAGTTCGAACTCGCCGAGGTGCCGAAAGCATTGCGCCGCCTCGAGCAAGGCGAGCAACTTGGAAAGATCGCGATCCGGATCTAGCGCAGCGCGCGGAAGTAGCGGCGGATCAGAGTTGACAGTACCAACGCCGCGACGATCGCGCCGATGACCGGCAGCGAGAAAAGGAAGGCGCCGACCAGCGCCAAAAGCGTCATCCCGAGGACGGCGCCGACCGCAACGGCGCCGAGGATAATTCCCAGCGGGCCGGGCTTGGCGATGTAGACGCGGGCTCCTTCCTGGCTCCCGACCGAGGCCCAGAGCTTGGACTCGGCGCGGCGGGACCTCGTGCGCTCCGGCCGCGCCGAGCGGTCGGGCGGGATGATCTCGGGCTCGCTGCGGGGACGGGTGGGTTCGCTCATGATGGATCCGATCGCGATGTCACCCAATATATGTGAGCGCGGGGCGCCGCGAGCGCAAGTCGGCTGTCAGCCGCGGCTGCGGCGCTGGACTTCCCGCCAGGACAGCGCAAAGGGGATTGCCGCCGCGAGCTGCGCGGCGAGCCCCACCGTCCAGGCGGCGAGATGGGCGGCGGCAGGAGCGTGGCCGGCGGCATCCCGCGGCCAGAGATCGACGATCGCGCCGAAGCCGATCTGGAAGACGAAGGCGAGGACGAAAGCGAGTAGGGTCGACGCCGCCCCGAGCCGGCCCGTCATCGCGACGGGGAAGAGACCCTGGAGAACGGCGTAGACGAGCATCGTCGCGCTGCCGAAGAAGCCGTAAAGCGTCCATTGCAGCGCCGCCGGCAGCGGTGCGCCGGCGATGATCTCGGTCTGTACCGCGAGGAAGACGACCAGCGCCGCCGAGGCGGTGAGATAGGTCGAGACGCCGCGCCGGTCGAGCTGGCGAGCGACCCAGCCGAGGGCGAAGCCGCCGGCCACCATCGCAAGGGCGCTGATGACGACATTGGCTGCGGTGTCGGCGGCGTCGAGACCTTCGACGTCGCGCATGAACGGGCCGGCCCAGAGACCTTGCACCGCGAGGAAGACGCCGGTGCCGACAGAGGGCAGCAGCGCGATGCTCCAGAAGATGCGGCTGCGCATGATGCCGGCCAGGCCGTGCCACTGCTCGGCGAGGCTCGACGATTTTCCAGGGTTACCGGGATGCTCGGGAGCGACGAGCAGCACGAGCAAGGCGACCGCGAGCGTCAGACCGGCAAGGCAGAGGAAGAGCGCTCGCCAGCCGAGGACATGCATCAGCAGCTCGACGGGCGTGCCGGTCGCGGCGCCGCCCAGACCGCCGAGCGCGAAGATCGCGCCGTTGAGGAAGCTCAGCTTCTCGAGCGGGAACCACAGCGACAGCGCCTTGACTGCGCCGACGAGGCACACCGAGACGCCGATGCCGATCAGGCCGCGGCCGATGATCAGCGTCGTGACGTTGTCGCCGATCGCGAAGATCGCCGAGCCCGCCGCCGCGCCGACGAGCAACACCGCCTCGACGCGGCGCGGCCCGTAGCGGTCGAGCAGCAGGCCGAGTGGAATCTGGAACCCGGCGAAGCCGACGAGATATGCGCTGGTCAGCCCGCCGAGGGCGGTCGCGTCGATCCCGAGGTCGCGGCTGAGCAACGGCGCCAACACGAGATTGACGCCGCGGAAGACATAGGACACGAAATAGCCAAGCGCGAAGACGAGGAAGATGCGGATCTGTGGCGACATGCGGCGACCGGCTCGGTGGAGGCCGCGGGGCGCGTTGACGCGCTCAGGACTCGCACGCTGAGCCATGCGCTCCTCCCCCAGCCGTTATCTGCGTTGCAACCTTACTCATTGCGAAATGAGCAAGCTAAGTAAAGACTTACCTACAACGAATAGGCGGCGTCGCAACGACGGTTCGCACACAACGGCGAGGCCCTTTGGCGTCATCTCTGAAGCTACCCTGGCGCGGCGGCGGGCCGCCAGGCTCCGGGCCCCTGCTGGTCGTCGTCTTCCTCGTCATGGCGGGGATCGGCATGGTCTGGTCGGTCCTGGCCGTCTATGCCCAGAGCCTCGGTGCCAGCACCGCGATGGTCGGCACGATGACCGCGGCCTACGGCGGCGCGCGGCTGCTGATCAACGTGCCATCGGGCATGGCCGCAGATCGCTACGGCCGGCGCCGGCTGATGATCATCGGCCTCGTCGTGCTGGCTTGCGGCGCCTTCTCGACGATGAGCCTCAACGGTTTCGGGCCGCTGCTCGTCAGCCTGCTGGTGATCGGCTCCGGCTCGTCGATCTATGCCACAGCGGCGATGGCGGCGATGGCGGACATGAGCACGCCCGAAGGGCGCGTCGCCGACATGGCGGCATATCAGGGCGCCAACATGCTCGGCATTGCGGTCGGGCCCGGCGTTGGCGGGCTTGCCGCCGCGGCCTGGGGCTATGCCGCGCCGTTCCTTCTGCTCGGGACGCTCGCGCTTGCGGCGGCGCTCTGCCTCTGGTGGATCGTCCCGGCCGGGCCGAGCCGTCAGTCGGTCGATCCCGGCGGCGCTAAGCCGGGCGGCCTCGGCAGCGGCGCACCGCTGCTGATCGGGCTCGGCCTCGCGACCTTCGGGGTCTTCTTCGCGCGCGTCGCGGCGAATTGGGTGCTCATGCCGCTGGTCGCAACCAAGACGATCGGCATGAGCGTCGGCCAGGTCGGGCTGCTGCTGACCGCCGGCGCGATCGCCAATCTCATCGTTCTGCCGATGACGAGCGCGGCGACGCGGCGGTTCGGCCGCATGGCGGTCGTCCTCGGGTCGATGGTCGCGACGCTGGTCTCGCTCGCGCTCCTCGCCAGTGCCCATTCGGTCGCGATGGCCTGGGCCTCGGCGATCATCCTGGGCGCGGCGAGCGGAATGGCCGGGCCGACCCTCTCGGCTTTCGCGGTCGACGCCGCGCCGCCGGGTAGGCTCGGCCCGGCGATCGGCATGCTGCGGACGATGTCGGATCTCGGCGTGGTCGTCGGGCCGTTCGTCGCGGGCACGGCGGTCGACATGCTGGGCTGGGGCTATCCGGGCGGGCTGCTGATCGTCGGGCTGGTCCTCTGTTCGACCTCGCTGCTCTTCTGCTATCTCGCCGCGCGCCAGCGGGAATAGGCGTGGCGTTGTATTCGTGGCGGCCCCGACTTATGCTGGACGGATCCGGAGTTGATCAACTGCTGCCGGTCGCCCGCATGCCGGGCACGGCCGAGGGAGGGACAGGATGAAAATCGTTCACGGCGACGCGGTCGAGCCCAAGCGCGCCCTCGAGCATCGCGGCGGCACCTTCTACGGCAGACTGCTGCTCGAAGGCGAGAAGGGCACGCTCGGCAATTTCCAGTTCACCCTCGGCCAGAGCGGCGGCGATTTCTACTCGCCGCGCCATCGGCATAATTTCGAGCAGTTCCGCTTCCAGATCGCGGGAACGCTCGATTTCGCCCGCAACGGCAAGATGAAGCCCGGCATGGTCGGCTACTTCCCCGAGGGCGTCTATTACGGGCCGCAGAGCCAGCAATCCGACGAGCAGCCGCTGACTGCCGTGCTGCAGTTCGGCGGCGCCAGCGGCGGCGGCTATCTCGCCCAGGCCGAGGTCAAATCGGGCATGGCCGAGCTGCAGAAATACGGCGAGTTCAAGGACGGCGTCTTCCGCCGCAATGACGGCGCGCCGGGCAAGAAGAACCTCGACGGCTACCAGGCGATCTGGGAGGCGGCGCACGGCAAGCCGATGAAATATCCCAAGGGACGCTACGACAACCCCGTCTTCATGGATTCGGCGAGCTACGACTGGGTCCCCGTCGAGGGCCAGCGCGGCGTCTCTGAGAAGCTGCTCGGCGTCTTCACCGAGCGACGCAGCACCGCCGAGTTCGTCAAGCTGGACAAGGGCGCGCAGTACCTCGCCCGCGGCCGTGGCATCTATCTCGTCGTCAACGGCGCCGGGACGATCGGCACCGAGAGCTACCGGCCGCTGACGGCGATCTATCTGACCAACGCCGAGACGTTGCGCTTCGCTGTCGACGAGACGACCGAGATGCTGCACCTCGGCCTGCCCAACCTCGCCTCACTGGAAGCCGGCAATCGTGTGCATCTGACCGCGGAAGCGGCGGAGTAGCACGCTCCATTGCTCGTCATGGCCGGGCTTGACGACGTAGCCCTTCCTCAGCTCGCACTCTCCAATCGTGTGCATGGCGCGGCTCCTCGCGCGCGCTCAGCCGCCGTAGAAGACCTTTTCCCCGAGGTCCTTCATCTCGAGGATCGCGGCGTCGGGCCGGCCGCTGGGCGGCGTCGTCAGATGCGCCTCGATCACCTCGCCGACCACGATGTGGTGGTCGCCTT
>JAQGID010000243.1 GCA_028291405.1 Rhodospirillales bacterium
TTGGCGAGCGGCGCCACCATCCCGCCGAGCTTGCCGTTGCGGTCGGTCTTGACGAGCTCGCCGGCGAGCTTGGGCGCCTTGCCGGCCGCCAGCTCGGCGGCGCGGTAGCGCAGCATGAGATGCGGGACGTCGAGGTTGAACTCGTGCGGCGGGACATAGGGGCACTTCGTCATGAAGCACATGTCGCAGAGCGTGCAGGCGTCGACGACTGTCTTGTAGTCGGCCGGCGCCACCGCATCCAATTCGCCGGTCGCCGAGTTGTCGATGAGGTCGAAGAGCCGCGGGAAGGAATCGCAGAGATTGAAGCAGCGGCGACAGGTATGGCAGATGTCGAAGACGCGATGCATCTCCGCCTCGATCTTCGCCATATCCGTGAAATCGGGGTCCTGCCACGCGATCGCATGGCGCGTCGGGGCTTCGAGACTGCCCTCTGTCATGATCCTACCTGCCGGAAAGAGGATTGGGCATCACCGGAAGCCCCAACCCAGGCTCCAACGAAACGGGGGCGCCGCATGCGACGCCCCCGCCGCGATTCCGAAGCGCCTCAGACGAGCGCGTCGAGCGCCTTCTGGAAGCGACCGGCATGCGACTTCTCGGCCTTCGCGAGAGTCTCGAACCAGTCGGCGATCTCATCGAAGCCTTCCTGGCGAGCCGTGCGGGCCATGCCGGGATACATGTCGGTGTACTCATGGGTCTCGCCGGCGACGGCGGCCTTGAGGTTGTTCGACGTGCTGCCGATCGGCAGGCCCGTCGCCGGATCGCCGGTCTCCTCGAGGAACTCGAGATGGCCGTGCGCATGGCCGGTCTCGCCTTCCGCCGTCGAGCGGAATACCGCCGAGACGTCGTTGAAGCCTTCGACGTCGGCCTTCTGGGCGAAATAGAGGTAGCGCCGGTTGGCCTGGCTCTCGCCGGCAAAGGCGTCCTTGAGATTCTGCTCGGTCTTTGAACTCTTCAATGCTGCCATGGCTTTCTCCTCCGATGGTCCGTGAGATTGAACTCTAGGGCGGCGCAGCCGCGGCCGTCACCTGAAACTGTCGATCCATAAGAGCGCGTAGCCGTGGCGCTGTCAACAGTTTAGAACTATTCAAAACGATGTAGTTGCCGGAACGCCGACGCGCGCTACTTCTCGCCGCACAGCCGAATGATGACATCGACGCGGCGAATTGCGGTCCCGTCAGGCGGCGCCGGCAGATCGCCCACCGCGACGCTGCTGCCGTCGATGTCGAGAAGCCGCCCGGTATCCTCGAAGAAGAAATGATGGTGGTCGTCGACGTTGGTGTCGAAATACGACCGCCCCGGCTCGACAACGACCTCGTTGAGGAGTCCCGCTGTCGTGAACTGATGCAGGCAATTGTAGACCGTCGCCAGCGAAACCGCGACCTCGGCCGAGATGGCCTCGCTGTGCAGCTGCTCCGCCGTCACGTGCCGATTGCCCTTGTCGAACAGCAACCGGGCCAGCGCCAGGCGCTGGCGAGTCGGCCGCAATCCGACCCGCCGCAGCTGCTCGAGGGCGTTACGGTATGGACGCTCCACCTTCATGCACTCGCATATAGGGTAGCTGGCGGCAAAAATAAAGGCCAAACGCGCAGCGGCGCTGCGCTACCGCTCGCAGCAAGCGCCGGCGACCTCGCATATTGCGCCGAAAAACCGCTCAATCGCCGGTGACGAGGCGGCCGACGAGCTCCTTGACGGAGGGCACGTAGCCGTTGGCGTAGAACGGATCCGTCGCGAAGCGATAGGCGTTGTGGCCGGCGAACATGAGCTGGAAGTCGACGTCGTCGGAGTGGCTGATCGTCTGCAGCGTCTTCTGGATACAGAAGCTGCGCGGATCGGCCTTCTTGCCCGTCGTCCCGCTCTCGTTCTCCGCCCAGTTCGAGAACTGGCAGGTGCTGAGGCAACCCATGCAGTTGATCTGGTCGGCGCGGATCTCCTGCGCGCTGTCGGAGGTGACGAAGACGAGCGTCGAGTCCGGCGTGCGAAGCGCCTCGGTATAGCCTTGTGCGACCCAGCCTTCGGCCCGCTCGCGGTCGTGCGGCGTCAGATAGACGAGGCGGCCGCGGGCGCCAACGCGAAACGCCGCCGCATGGTCGCCGACCGGCTCGACCGTGAAGGCGACCTGACGCTCCGAGCGCTGCTGCAGATCCCGGAGAAAGGGATTGCGCACGGCCGAGGAGTAGAAGCCGGTCGGGCTGAAGCGGTTGAGATAGACGTCGCCTTCCTTGAGGCGCAGCAGGCGGCGTTTCCACGCCTCGGAGATTGGGCTTTCCTTGGTCAGCAGCGGCCGCGTGCCGAACTGGAAGGCGACCGGCCCCAGCTCGGGATTGTCGAGCCATTCCTCCCACTCGCGCAGGTTCCAGACGCCGCCCGCCATGAAGATCGGCGTCTCGTCCAGGCCGAACCCGCGCATCAGATTGCGCAGCTCGCGGACGCGCGGCAGCGGCGGCTCGGGATGCTCGGGGTCCTCGACGTTCGAGAGACCGTTATGCCCGCCGGCGAGCCACGGGTCCTCGTAGACGACGCCGCCGAGCCACTCGCCGAATTTGTGATAGGCGCGCTTCCACAGGGCGCGGAAGGCGCGCGCCGAAGAGACGATCGGGTAGTAATGCACCCCGTAATGGGCCGCGATCTCCGCGATGCGGTAGGGCATTCCGGCACCGCAGGTGACGCCATGGATCAGGCCCTTGGCGCCCTCGAGGACGCCGTTGAGGACGCGCTCGGCACCGCCCATCTCCCACAGCACGTTCATGTGGATGCGGCCCTGGCCGTTCGAGCTTTCATAGGCCACGCGGGCCTGGTGAATGCCGCCGGCGATGCCGTAGGCGACGAGCTCCTCGTGGCGTTCGCTGCGGGTCTTGCCGTGATAGATCTGCGGGATGTTCTCGCCGGATTGGTCGAAACTGTCGGCGTTGACGCCGGAGAACGTGCCGACCCCGCCAGCAGCCGCCCAGGCTCCCGAGCTCTCGCCGTTCGATACCGAGATTCCCTTGCCGCCCTCGACGAGCGGCAGGACCTCGCGTCCCGAGATGATGAGTGGCTTCAGTGCGATCACGTGCTACTCCTCCTGCGGTCGGCGGACGGCTTCATCGGCAGCCCACCGTTTTAACCGATGTTATCTGTGGTCGCATCCGCCGTTTGACGAGACCCGCCGTCCGCCAAGCCCTGCAGGATGGCGTCGGGCCGGTCGGTGAAGACGCCGCTCACCCCCCAGGCGAGAAGCTCGCGTGCCCGTTCCGGCTGATTGACGGTATAGGCGAGGAGCGGATAGCCGGCATCGATCACCCGGCGCGCCCGCGCATGGTCGAGGCGGCGCTGATCGCAATTGACGGTGGCCGCGCCGATCGATTCCGCCTGCGCCTGCCAATCGGCCGGCAAGTCGCCGACGAGCAGGCCGCGGGGAAGATCTGGCGCGGCGGCCCGGGCCGCCGCGAGCGCCTCGCGCTCGAAGCTAGAGAGGAGGGGCGGCGGCAGCCTTGCCGGCCACTCGCGCCGCACGACCTCGACCGCGGCGCGCGCCGTCGCCGCCGCGGCACCCGGCGCAGGCTTGATCTCGATATTGGCGCCGAGTCCCAGCATGGCGAGCAGCGCGATGGCCTCGGACAGGGAGGGAATGCGCTCGCCGGCGAACGCGGCGCCGAACCAGGCACCGGCGTCGAGCCGGCGCAACGCGGCGAAGGTCAGTTGCGCCGCCTCGCCCGTCCCATCGGTCGTCCGGTCGACCCGATCGTCGTGCAGCAGGATGCAGGTCCCATCGGCCGCGAGGCGGACGTCGAACTCGACCCAGGCGACGCCGAGCCCGCCCGCCGCGCGGAACCCGGCCAGCGTGTTCTCCGGCGCCGCCGCGGCAGCGCCGCGGTGGCCGATGACCGGCGGCAGCGCAAGCGAAAGCGAGCCGCCGGTCACACTGACCTCAAGCCCGGCGCGAGCCGAGGCTCAGTGCTCGGCCCGCGCTTCCTCGCGCGGCCGGCTGCTGATGTCCTCGCCGGTCTGCTGATCGACCTGCTTCATGCTCAGCTTGACTTTGCCGCGGTCGTCGAAGCCGAGGACCTTGACCTTGACCGCGTCGCCGACGTTGACCACGTCGGCGACCTTGCCGACGCGCTGCGGCGACAGCTCGCTGATATGGACGAGACCGTCGCGCGCGCCGAGGAAGTTCACGAAGGCGCCGAAGTCGACGACCTTGACGACCTTGCCGTTGTAGACGACGCCCAGCTCCGGCTCGGCGACGATGCCGCGGATCCAGTCGATCGCCTTCTGCGCCGCGTCGGCGTCGACCGCCGCCACCTTGATCGTGCCGTCGTCGTCGATGTCGATCTTGGCGCCGGTGACCTCGGTGATCTCGCGGATCACCTTGCCGCCGGAGCCGATGACCTCACGAATCTTGTCCTTGGGAACGGTGATGGTCGTGATGCGCGGCGCGTTCGAGCTGACGCCCGTGCGCGCATCGCTCAGCGCCTTCGCCATCTCGGCGAGGATGTGGAGACGGCCGTCGCGCGCCTGGGCGAGGGCGATCTTCATGATCTCCTCGGTGATCGAGGTGATCTTGATGTCCATCTGCAGCGCCGTGACGCCGCCCTCGGTGCCGGCGACCTTGAAATCCATGTCGCCGAGATGATCCTCGTCGCCGAGGATGTCGGTCAGCACGGCGAAGGCGTCGGGCTCCTTGATGAGGCCCATCGCGATGCCGGCAACCGGCTGCTTCAGCGGCACGCCCGCATCCATCAGCGCCAGCGAGGCGCCGCAGACGCTCGCCATCGAGGACGAGCCGTTCGACTCGGTGATCTCGGAGACGACGCGGATCGTGTAGGGGAAGCTTTCCTTCGGCGGCAGCAACGGGCGCACGGCGCGCCACGCCAGCTTGCCGTGGCCGATCTCGCGGCGGCCCGGCGTCCCCATGCGGCCGGCCTCGCCGGTCGAGTAGGGCGGGAAGTTGTAGTGCAGCATGAAGCTCGAGCGGTACTCGCCCTCGAGCGCGTCGATGATCTGCTCGTCCTGGCCGGTGCCGAGCGTCGCGACGACGAGCGCCTGGGTCTCGCCGCGGGTGAAGAGCGCCGAGCCATGGGCGCGCGGCAGCACGCCGACCTCACAGTTGATCTGCCGCACCGTCTTCGTGTCGCGGCCGTCGATCCGCTTCCCGGTCTTGATGATGGCGCCGCGGACGATCTCCTTCTCCAGCGTCTTGAAGAGTTTGCTCGCGAGCGAGCGCTCCTCCTCGCTCTCGAAGGCGCCGGCGATCTTCGCCTTGGCGGCCTCGAGGCGCTGCTGGCGCGCCTGCTTGCTCTGCTCGGCATAGGCGGCGGCGATGTCGTCGCCGACCAGATCGCGCAGGCGCGTCTCGACGGCGGCGGCGTTGTCTGCCTTGCCGGGCAGGTCCCACGGATCCTTGGCGCAGGCCTCGGCGAGCTCGATGATCGCCTGGATGACCGGCTGGAACTCCTTGTGGCCGAACATCACGGCGCCGAGCATGACGTCCTCCGACAGCTCCTTCGCCTCGGATTCGACCATCAGCACGCCCTCGCCGGTGCCGGCGACGACGAGCTCGAGGGCCGATTTGTCGAGCTGGTCGAGCTTCGGGTTGAGGACGTACTGGCCGTCGATGTAGCCGATGCGGGCGCCGGCGATCGGGCCGAGGAACGGGATGCCGGAAATCGTCAACGCCGCCGAGGCGCCGACCAGCGCGACGATGTCCGGGTCGTTCTCGAGATCGTGGCTGAGCACGGTGCAGACGACCTGCGTCTCGTTGCGGAAGCTCGACGGGAACAGCGGACGGATCGGGCGGTCGATGAGGCGCGAGACGAGCGTCTCCTTCTCGGAGGGACGGCCCTCGCGCTTGAAGAAGCCGCCCGGAATCTTGCCGGCGGCGAAGGTCTTTTCCTGATAGTTGACGGTGAGCGGGAAAAAATCCTGCCCCGGCTTCGGCGCCTTGGCGGCGACAGCCGTGCACAGCACCGTCGTCTCGCCGTACGTCGCCATCACGGCGCCATCGGCCTGCCTCGCGACTTTACCGGTCTCCAGAACGAGGCGGCGGCCGCCCCACATAATTTCCTTGCGGAATATCTCGAACATTTTCTTTCCTTCCATCAGACACTCGCTTGGACGGCGCGCCGTGATGGCACGACGACGTCCGGCCCGGACGGCCGCACATCGCGGCAGCACCGGGCTGAATTCACAGTTAAAAATGCAGTTGGGCGCACCGGTTCCCCGGGGCGCCCAAGCAACGACGATGTCACCCTAGTAAAACCATCGGGCGCGGCATGAATCGCCCGGCGATGGTGTGGCGATTTCAGCGGCGCAGTCCCAGTCGTCCGATCAGCGCTTCGTACCGGGCGACGTTCTTGCGCTTGAGATAATCGAGCAAGCTGCGGCGATGGCCGACCATGACGAGCAGGCCGCGCCGCGAATGAAAATCCTTCTTATGCGTACCGAGATGGTCGGTCAGGTTGCGGATCCGCTCGCTCAAGATTGCGATCTGGACTTCGGCTGAGCCAGTATCGCCGTCCTTGGCCGCGTAATCGCGAATGACCTCCTGCTTCCGCACGGGGGTAATCGACATCGGGTCTCTCCAATTTTAAAGGTTCAGGACACGCACCGGTCGCAACCCACCTGCCGAAATCTCGGTCAGAGCCACCAGCGTCTCGCCGGTGGTGGCGCGAACGACAGCGCCATTTCCGAGTTCGTCTAGCCGCGCCTGATCGACCGCAAGGAGCGGAACGACCGTTTGACCATGGCGCAAGCGGTGAGCTTCGGCTTCCGTCAGGGCCATCGCCGGGATGTCGTCCAGCGCGGTCTCGATCGGCAGCAGGTGCTCGAAAACGGCGGCACTATGCCGCAGAGCTTCCAGTTTATCTAGAGAAATCGCGCGCTCCAGCGTGAAGCTGCCCACCGCGAGGCGGCGCAGGGCGGCGATATGGGCGACCGTCCCAAGAGCCCGGGCGATGTCGCGGCCGAGCGACCGCACATAGACGCCTTTGCCGGTCTCGACCTCGAGCTCGGCATGGTCCGCGTCGATTACCCTCAGCAGCCGCAGGGCGAAGATCTCGGCGTCACGGGCGGCCAGCTCGACGGTCTCGCCGCGCCGCGCCAGATCATACGCGCGCTCGCCGGCGAGCTTGAGTGCCGAATAGGCCGGCGGCACCTGCAGGATGCTGCCGGTGAAGCGCGGCAGGATCGCGGCGACCGCCGCCGCGTCGGGCCGCATGTCGCTGGTCGCGGTGACCTCGCCCTCGGCATCGTCGGTGGCGCGCGCCTCGCCCCAGCGCAGGGTGAAGCGGTAGGTCTTGCGGCCGGCCATCGCCCAGGCGACGGTCTTGGTCGCCTCGCCGAGCGCGATCGGCAGGATGCCGGTCGCCAACGGGTCGAGCGTCCCGCCGTGCCCCGCCTTGGCCGCACCGAGCAGATTGCGCACGGCGCCGACGGCGCGGCTGGAGCTCATTCCGAAGGGCTTGTCGAGGACCAGCCAGCCGTGGACCGGCGAGCCGCCCTTTCTACGCCCCATCGTCCTCGCCGCCGGCCGGCGGCCCCTCGGCCCGTGCGCTTAGAATGTCGCGCTCGACCTCGGGGCGGTGAAGCAATTCCTCGATATGGCTGGCGTGGTCGAAGGAGGTGTCGAGCGCGAAGCGCAGGCTCGGCACCGAGCGCAGCGTCACCTCGCGGGCGATCAGGCTGCGCAGGAAGCCGGCGGCCCGCTGCAGCGCGGCGATGCGATCGGGGGCGTCCTTGCCGCCGAGCGGCATCACGAAAACGGTGGCGCTCTTGAGATCCGGGCTGATGCGAACCTCGGTGACGGTGATCGTCGTGCCTTGCAGCGCCGGGTCGCGCAGCTCGTCGCGGCCGAGGATCTCGGCCAGCAGGTGGCGCAGCTCCTCGCCGACGCGCAGCTGCCGCTGGCTCGCCGCACGTCCGTCGCGGCTCTTTTCGGTTTTCTTCATGTCGTCCCCTCGCGCCGCAGCGGCACGAGGAATGCCGGCGGCTGGCGGCGCGCTAGAGCACGCGCGCCACCTCCTCCATCTCGAAGCACTCGATCACGTCGCCGACCTGGACGTCGTGATAGTTCTCGAAGGCCATGCCGCATTCGAAGCCTTCGCGAACCTCGCGGACCTCGTCCTTGAAGCGCTTCAGCGTCTTGAGGCTGCCCTCGTGGATGACGACGTTGTCGCGCAGCAGCCGGACCTTGGCGCCGCGCTTGACGGTGCCCTCGGTCACCATGCAGCCGGCGACCTTGCCGACCTTGGTGATGTTGAAGACCTCGCGGATCGTCGCGTTGCCGAGGAAGCGCTCGCGCTGGATCGGCGTCAGCATGCCGGTGAGCGCGGCGCGCATGTCGTCGATCACGTCGTAGATGATCGAGTAATAGCGGATCTCGACGCCATCGCGCCGCGCCAGGTCGCGCGCCTGGGGGTTGGCACGGACGTTGAAGCCGATGACGACGGCGTTCGACGCCTTGGCGAGGATGATGTCGCTCTCGTTGATGCCGCCGACCGCGGAATGCAGGACGCGGACCGCGACCTCCGAGGTCGACAGCTTGGCCATCGAGCCGACGATCGCCTCGAGCGAGCCCTGGACGTCGGATTTGACGAGGACCGGCAGCTCCTTGGTGACCCCCGCCGCGATCTGCGTGAACATCTGCTCGAGCGTGCCGCGGGCGCCCGCGACATGCGATTCGTCACGGCGGCGGCGCTCGCGGAACTCGGTGACGTCGCGGGCGCGGCTCTCGCTGTCGACGACCGAGAAATCATCGCCGGCGAGCGGCGCGCCGTTGAGGCCGAGGACCTCGACCGGCAGCGACGGACCGGCCTGCTTGATGTTGCCGCCCTTGTCGTCGACCAGGGCGCGGACGCGGCCGAACTCCTTGCCGCTGACGAAGATGTCGCCGACCTTCAGCGTGCCGCGCTGGATCAGCACGGTCGCGACGGCGCCGCGGCCGCGCTCCAGCTTGGCCTCGATGACGGTGCCTTCGGCGGGGCGGTTCGGATTGGCCTTGAGATCGAGCAGCTCGGCCTGCAGCAGGATCGCTTCCTCGAGCTTGTCGAGGCCGGTCTTCTGGAGGGCCGAGACCTCGACGTCGAGGATCTCGCCGCCCAGCTTCTCGACGACGAGTTCGTGCTGCAGCAGCTCCTGGCGGACGCGGTCCGGGTTGGCGCCCGGCTTGTCGATCTTGTTGATGGCGACGATGATCGGCACCTGCGCCGCCTTTGCATGGCGGATCGCCTCGATCGTCTGCTCCTTGATGCCGTCGTCGGCAGCGACGACCAGGACGACGATGTCGGTGACGTTGGCGCCGCGCGCCCGCATCGCGGTGAAGGCCTGATGGCCCGGCGTGTCGATGAAGGTGATGCGCGCGCCGCTGTCGAGCTCGACCTGGTAGGCGCCGATATGTTGGGTGATGCCGCCGGCCTCGCCGCTGACGACATTGGTGTGGCGCAGCGCATCGAGCAGCGACGTCTTGCCGTGATCGACGTGGCCCATGATAGTGACGACCGGCGGCCGCGATTCCAGCTCGGTGTCCTCGTCGACCTCGCCGCGCAAGCCGATCTCGACGTCGGCTTCCGCGACGCGCTTCAGCTTGTGGCCGAACTCGGCGACCAGCAGCTCCGCCGTGTCCGCGTCGAGCACGTGGTTCATCGTCGCCATGACGTCCATGCGCATCAGCGCCTTGATGACGTCGGCGCCGCGCTCGGCCATGCGATTGGCGAGTTCCTGGACGGTGATGCTCTCGGGGACGACGACCTCGCGGACGATCTTCGTCTGCTCGACGAGATGATGCTGGGCGCGCTGCTTTTCTCGGGCGCGGCGCACCGAGGCGAGGCTGCGCATCCGCTCGTCGGCGTCGCTGTCGAGAGCCTTGGTGACGGTCAGCTTGCCGCGGCGTCGCGGCTCCTCGCGACGGACCGGGACCGCGACCTTCTTGACCTCGGGACGCAGACCCGGCCGCTTGGCGGCGGCTTCGTCGTCGACCTCTTCCTCGGCTGCCGGCTTGACCTTGCCGGCGGCGGTCAGCGCCGCGACCTTGGCGGCGGCGGCCTTGCCGGCACGCTCGGCCATCTCGCGGCGTGATTCTTCCTCGGTCTTGCGCTTGCTCTCTTCCTCGGACCGGCGCTTGACCTCCTCGTCGGATTTCGCGCGCAGCTCCTCCTCGGCGCGGCGCTGCTTCTCCTCGGCGGCGCGACGCTCCTCCTCGGCGGCGCGGCGCGCCTCGTCCTCGCGCTGAGCGTCGACGTCGACGACCGCCTGCTTGCGCGCCTCGGTGTCGGCCTTGATGGCACCTTGCAGCGCGCGAACGCGCCCGGCGCGTTCCTCGGCCGTGAGCGTCCGCGGCATGATCACCGGACGGCGGATACCCGCCGCCGGCGTCGCCGCGACAGCCGGCCCCGCTTCCTTGGCGACCGGCGCCGTCTCGACCTCGGCGCCGGGGGCGACGCTGCGCTTTTTGCGCACCTCGACGGTGACGGTCTTCGAGCGCCCATGCGGGAAGCTCTGCCGGACCTGGCCCGTCTCCACCGGCTTGCGCAATTCGAGCCGCCCGCCTGGACGCGTCAGGCTGAGTGGGCGCTTCTGTTCCTGTTCGTTGCTATCCGTCATATCGTTCCGGTACCATCATTCGCGTTCCGGCGACGACGCTCGCGCGGCCCCCGCCCTGTCTCTGTTTCCGTCGGCTCCCGAAACCCGGAAAGCCGCGCCGCTTCGCCCATCAGGGCGCGGCCGATGCGGCCACGACCGATCACGGCGTGCACGACATGCTCGCGCCCGAAGGCGGCAGCCAACTCGGCTGCGGTCAGCAGATCGACCAGCGGTAGGTCGGGGGCGCAGGCGCGGATCTTTTCCCGCCCGTCCTCGCCGCCGTCCGACGCCGCCAGCAACACCGCCGCCTCGCCTTCGCGCAATGCCTTGCGCACCTTCTCGAAGCCGGCGACTGCCAACCCGCTCCGCCGCGCGAAGCCGATCAGGTCGCAACAGCGTTCCCGGAGGAGGCGCTCCACCCGTTCCGCGAGGTCGCTCGGCACCGTCACCGATGCCCGCGCCGCCCGCCCGAACAGCCGCTTCGCGACCGCCAGCTCTATTATATCCCGCCGCGCCGTCAACCACAAACCCCGACCCGGCAACCGCACCGCAACATCGGGGACGATCGTGCCGTCCGGCCCGACGACGAACCGCAGCAACTCGGTCTTCGGCCGCACCGCGCCGGTCGCGAAGCAGCGCCGCAACGGCTCGGCGAGGGCCTCGTCTTCCGGCACCTCCAGCGACGCGGCCGACGCCAGATCGAGCGGCTCGTCCGGGATGCCCGCGGTCGCGGTCTCCGACGTGGCTCCTACTCCCCTTCCGCGGCGGCAGCCGGCGTCGCGCCGTCCTCGGCGAACCAATGGGCCCGTGCCGCCATGATGATCGCGTTGGCCTCGTCCTGCGTCACCTTGGCCTCGGTCGGCAGCATCTCGATCAGCTCGTCGCTCGCGAGATCGCCGAGATCGTCGAGGGTCTTGACGCCCTTCTCGCCGATCGCCACCAGCATCGCCGGCGTCAGCCCGGCCAGCGAGGCCAGCTCGTCGGTGACGCCGAGCTCTTGCCGCCGTGCCTCGAACTCTTCGTTCTTGCGCTCGATGAAGACCTTGGCGCGCTCTTGCAACTCGGCCGCGATGTCCTCGTCGAAGCCTTCGATCCCCGCGAGATCCTCCAGCGGGACGAAGGCGATCTCCTCGAGCGAGGTGAAGCCCTCCGTCACCAGGAGATGGGCAATCACATCGTCGATGTCGAGGGCCTCGATGAACATGCTGCTGCGCGTACGGAATTCTTCGGTGCGGCGCTCGGACTCCTCGGCCTCGGTCAGGATGTCGATGTCCCAGCCGGTGAGCTGCGAGGCGAGGCGCACGTTCTGGCCGCGGCGGCCGATCGCGAGGCTGAGCTGGTCGTCGGGAACGACGACCTCGATGCGGCGCTGCTCCTCGTCCATCACGACCTTGGCGACCTCGGCCGGCGCCAGCGCGTTGACGACGAAGGTCGCGGGATCGGCCGACCACGGGATGATGTCGATCTTCTCGCCCTGCAGCTCGGCGACGACGGCCTGGACGCGGCTGCCGCGCATGCCGACGCAGGCGCCGACGGGATCGATGCCGCTGTCGTTGGAGATCACCGCGATCTTGGCCCGGCTGCCGGGGTCGCGCGCCACGGCGCGAATCTCGATGATGCCGTCATAGATCTCCGGCACTTCCTGGGCGAAGAGCTTGGCCATGAACTGCGGATGGGTGCGCGACAGGAAGATCTGCGGCCCGCGCGTCTCCTGGCGGACGTCGTAGATGTAGGCGCGGACGCGCTCGCCCTGGCGGAAGCTCTCGCGCGGCAGCAGCTCGTCGCGGCGCAGGATCGCCTCGGCGCGGCCGAGGTCGACGATGACGTTGCCGAACTCAACCCGCTTGGCGAGGCCGTTGACGATCTCGCCGACGCGGTCCTTGAACTCCTTGTACTGACGGGCGCGCTCGGCATCGCGGACCTTCTGCACAATGACCTGCTTGGCGGTCTGCGCGGCGATGCGGCCGAAGTCGATCGGCGGCAGCGGATCGGTGATGAAGTCGCCGATCTCGGCATCGGGGTTGAAGCGCTGCGCCTCGGTTAAGGGGATCTGGGTCGCCTCGTTCTCGATCGGGTCGGCGACCTCGCGGAAGCGCAGCAGGCGGATCTCGCCGCTGCGCCGGTCGATCTCAGCGCGAATGTCGTATTCCTGGCCGTATTTCGAGCGGCCGGCCTTCTGGATCGCCTGCTCCATCGCCTCGAGCACCTCGTCGCGATCGATGCCCTTGTCGCGCGCGACGGTGTCGGCGACCTGGAGCAGCTCGGAACGGGAGTATGTCGCTAGGTTTTCCATGGTCGGTTTTCTCGTAAGCGTTGCAAGGCGGCCCGCAGGCGCGCCGGGAAAGTTTCGTCAGTTCGGTTGCTGCATCTTAGCCGCCGCCGCGAGCAGCTCGTCGGTCAGCAGCAGCTTCGCCGCGACGATGTCCACGAAGGGCAGCGTCACCTCGGCATCGGGCAGGGCGAGGCGGACGTCGTCGCCGCTCAGCCCCAGCACGCGGCCGCGAAAGCGCTTGCGGCCGTCGATCATCCGGCCGACCTCGATCTTCGCCTCGTAGCCGGCAAAGCGGACGAAATCCTCGCGGCTGATGAGCGGCCGGTCGATCCCCGGCGAGCTGACCTCGAGCTGGTATTCCGTCGGGATCGGATCGGCGACGTCGAGCAGGGCCGAGATCGAGTGGCTGATCTCGGCGCAATCGTCGACGGTCATCGGCGCGTCGTCGCGGCGCTCGGCCATGACCTGCAGGGTCGGGCGGCGGCCGCCGGTGAAGGCGACGCGCACGAGGCGGTAGCCCATCGCGTCGAGCGACGGCGATATCATCGTCGTGATCTCATTCGTATCGAGCAAAGGTACCTTCCGCGATTCACCGACGACGGCATCGGCCATGAAACTAAAGAGCAGGATTTGCCCTCGGGCCTAAAAATGATCGGGCCTAAAAACAAACGGTGGGCTCTCGCCCACCGGTGTACTTTCGCCGGACCGTAACGACGATCCGTATGGGACTTTCGCGGCAATATAGTCAAATCCGCCGACGCTGCAAGCAGATCAACTCCGAAAGACGCGCGGACGGCGGGAAAGGCGCAGGAAATAAGGCCGGCGTCCGGCAGCGATCGCCTTGGCCTCGTAGCGGGTCGGCGGCCAATCCGGCGGTCTTTCACGCCAGTCGGCTGGACCTTCGGCGAGCCAGGCGAAGTCGGAATGCACCGTCACCACGGCGAGCATCCACTCGAGATAGGAGAGATCGTCGGTCCCGATACGCAGCTCGGCGCCGTCCTTCATGAGGCGGGCGAGCGTATCGAGCGTCTCGGTCGAGACGATGCGCCGCTTATGATGGCGCATCTTCGGCCAGGGATCGGGAAACAGGATGAAGGCGCGGCCGACGCTCGCCGCCGGCAGGGCGGCGAGCAGGAGGCGGGCGTCGTCCGACAGGATCCGGATGTTGGTCAGCGCGAGGCGCTGCATCTCGGTCAGAAGCTTGACGATGCCGTTCTCGAAGACCTCGCAGCCGAGCATCCCGATGTCGCGATGCGCCGCCGCCTGGGCCGCGAGATGCTCGCCGCCGCCGAAGCCGATCTCGACCCAGATGTCAGTAACCGGCTTGTCGAAAATCGCTGCGGGATCGAGCATCCCGCTCTCCGGCAGCGCCAGCGAGACGCGCGGCAGTAAATCGTCGACCAGGCCGCGTTGCCCGGTGCGCAACGGCCGCCCGCGCCGGCGGCCGTACAGCAACCGCTTGCGCTCGGGCGGCGCAACCGGCTGCTGCGTCGCCATCTGGATCAGAAAGCGCTTTTCAGCTTGTCGACGAGGTCGAGACGCTCCCACGAGAAGCCGCCGTCGGCCTCGGGCTCGCGCCCGAAATGGCCGTAGGACGAGGTCCGCTCGTAGATCGGCTTGTTGAGGCCGAGATGCGTGCGGATGCCGCGCGGCGAGAGGTCCATCAGCTGCTGCAGCACGTCCGTCAGCTTGTCCTCGTCGACGTGGCCGGTGCCGGCCGTGTCGATATAGACCGACAGCGGCCGCGCGACGCCGATCGCGTAGGAGAGCTGCAACGTGCAGCGCTCGGCGAGGCCGGCGCCGACGACGTTCTTGGCGAGGTAGCGCGCCGCATAGGCCGCCGAGCGGTCGACCTTCGTCGGGTCCTTGCCCGAGAACGCGCCGCCGCCGTGCGGCGCCGCGCCGCCGTAAGTGTCGACGATGATCTTGCGGCCCGTCAGCCCGCTGTCGCCGTCCGGACCGCCGACCACGAAACGCCCCGTCGGGTTGACGTAGAAATGCGCCTCGTCGCACATCCAGCCCGCCGGCAGGATCTTCATGACATGCGGCCGGACGATCTCGCGGACCTCCTCCTGGTCGATCGAGCCGTCATGCTGCGTCGAGACGACGACCGAGGTCGCCCGCACCGGCTTGCCGTTCTCGTACTGCAGGCTGATCTGGCTCTTGGCGTCGGGGCCAAGCAGCGGCGCCGCGCCGGAGTGGCGGGCATCGGCCATCGCCTTCAGGATGGCGTGCGAATAATGGATCGGCGCCGGCATCAGCACCGCGGTCTCGGTGCAGGCATAGCCGAACATGATGCCCTGGTCGCCGGCGCCCTCGTCCTTGTTGCCGCTGGC
The DNA here is from genome assembly GCA_028291405.1 of Rhodospirillales bacterium. Taxonomy (GTDB): domain Bacteria; phylum Pseudomonadota; class Alphaproteobacteria; order ATCC43930; family CGMCC-115725; genus URHD0088. The sequence continues at coordinate 15,163 of JAQGID010000243.1, forward strand.
ATCGACGCCCTGCGCGATGTCCGCCGACTGCGAGTGGATCAGGCACTCGACCTGCGCGGTCTTCCAGTGGAAGCCGTCCTGCTCGTAGCCGATCGCCTTGATCGCCTGGCGCGCCTTCTCGATCAGCATGTCGTTGGTCACCGACTTCGGACCGCGGACCTCGCCCGCCAGCACCACCCGGTTCGTCGTGCACAGCGTCTCGCAGGCGACGCGCGCCTGCGGCTCCGCCGCCAGAAACGTATCGACCACAGCATCCGAAATGCGGTCGCAAACCTTGTCCGGATGACCCTCGCTGACAGACTCGCTGGCGAATATGTAGTTGCGCTTGGACACTGTCGATCCTTTCATGCCGGGCGGGAACAAGGCACGCCGCACCCGCACAAGCGGCACCGGCGCAAAGCATCTCGGAAGATGCCGCGACTTGTTGCAATCTTGAGTTAGGGCGTCAAGCGTTTTCCTGCCGCCGTTGCGGCGGCGAGGGCGCCGCAGGCCGTGCTGAAATCAGCTCGGCTCGTTCGATTTGCCGAGCGCCTTGGCGAGCTCGAACAGACGCCGGCGGATCTGCGGGTCGGCAATCTTGTAGTAGGCGCGGACCAGCTCGAGCGTCTCGCGCTTCAACATCGGATCGCTCTCGTAGGACGCCTCGGGCTCCGCGAGTCCCTGGCCCCGGTCGGCCGACGGCGCCGGCATGTCGTCGAAAAAAAAGGCGATCGGCACCTCGAGGACGCGGCTCAGATCATACAACCGCGAGGCGCCGACCCGATTCGCGCCGCGCTCGTATTTCTGGACTTGCTGGAAGGTGAGACCGATCGCTTCCCCGAGCTTTTCCTGGCTCATGCCGAGCAACGTCCGACGCAGCCTGACGCGCCCACCGACATAGATATCCGTTGGATTGGGTCCGTCGGTCTTCTGGCGGCGTCGCCGCAGGCGCGGGGGGATTTCAACCATTAGAAATTGACCTCGATTAAAGACAAGTTCCCTTTAATAGTAGAGATATCGTTCGGTCAACCGCCATTGGCGCCAACCCCTTGGATATTTAAAAAACAAATGATATTATCAATTGTCGCGCCGCAACCAACTGTATCGGAGGAGCGGCACGCCGCAGGCGACAAGCATAAGCAGTAGAATCCAGTCCCCGATACTACCGTACACTGTACTATGCGGCAACGACGCGGGCAATTCCGCGTCGAGCACGCCGATGTCGTCGAGCGCCAGCCGCTTCACCACCCGGCCGTAAGGGTCGACGACCCCGGAGATTCCATTATTCGCCGAGCGGACCATCGACATCCCCTGCTCGACGGCGCGCACCCGCGCCATCGCGAAATGCTGGAAAGGCCCGGAGCTGAAGCCGAACCACGCATCGTTCGTGACGTTGAGCAGCCAGGCGGGCCGATGCGCCGTGTCCAGCGTCCCTTCGGGGAAGATATCCTCGTAGCAGATCGACGGGCCGACCGGCGGCAGGCCGGGCAGGTCGAGCGTCCGCGGCCCCGGACCCGAGCTGAGGTCGATGCTGCCCGCGGTGATCTTGGGCAGCGGCAGGATCGATCGCAGCGGCACGTATTCGCCGAAGGGCACGAGGTGAACCTTGTCATAGGCGCCGACGATCGCGCCGCCGCGGTCGACCGCGACGAGGCTGTTCCAGATATGGACCGGCTGCTCGGGCAGCGGCTCGGTGCGCAGCGTGCCGGTCAGGACGAGGCCGCCGCGCGGCGCGATGGCGGCGATCGCCGCAAGATGCGTCGGATCGCGGTTCAGGAAGTAGGTGGCGGCCGCTTCCGGCCAGATGATCGTCGTGATCGCCTCGGCTCCCGGCGAGGTCGAGAGCGCCAGGAGACGTTGGAAATTGCCTTCGCGCGCCGCCGGATCCCATTTCAGGCTTTGGACGATCGACGGCTGGACGAGCCGGAGATGGATGTTCGGGACGACGGCGCCGTTATCGCCCCGGAGGTGCGCTGCCCCGGCGACGGCCAGCAGCACGACGAGCCCCAGCGCCGCGCCGGCCGGCGCAAGGCGCCGCCAAGGGCGCGCCGCGCCGAGCACGATCTCGCCGAGGCTCGACGGCAGCGCAGCGATGAGAACGGTCAGAAGGCTCAGGCCGTAGATGCCGGTGACGGAGGCGGTTTGCAGCACCGTCCCGGCGCCGGGAAAGCCGCCGGACCAGGCGTAGCCGACGAGGTTCCACGGAAAGCCGGTGAGGATATGGCCGCGCACCCATTCCGCGACGGTCCAGACGAGCGCCAGGGCGAAGGCGCGGCCGACTCCTTTCGCGCCGATCCAGTGGTAGGCGAGAAGCGCCAGACCGCCGAGGATCGCGAGCGCGGCCGGCAGCGCCAGCACCGCGAAGGGCAGCAGCCACCAGAAGGAGGCGATGTCGGTGAAGAGCGAGATCGCGATCCAGTAGAGGCCGGCGAGGAAGAAGCCGAATGCGAAGCTCCAGCCGAGGGCGAAGAACTCGCGCGGCCGGTGACACCCGTCGGCAAGCCAGATCAGGCCGCTGAACGAGACGATTAGCGTCGGCACGATATCGACGGGCGGCAAGGCGGCGGCGGCAAGCACGCCGAGGAAAAATCCGATCCCGTAGCGGCGCCAGCCGGTCAGATCGCCGCTCCAGCCGGCGAGGCGCTGCATCCAGTCGAGGCCGAAGGCGGCGTGGAAACGCAAGGCGATCCGCGATTCAGCCATGCTCGACACCGTCCCGGCCCGTCCTTGGCGGCAGGCCGCGGATCCGCAGCCGCTTGACCCGCCGGGGATCGGCGTCGAGCACCTCGAACTCGGCGCCGTTGGGATGAACGATCACCTCGCCGCGGCTCGGCACCCGCCCGGCCAGGGTGAAGACGAGACCGCCGAGCGTGTCGACCTCCTCCTCGGCCTCGTGCGGCAGCAGGCGAACGGCGAAACGCTCCTCGAACTCCTCGATCGGCGTGCGGGCGTCCGCGATGATGCTGCCGTCGGCGCGCTCGACGAGCTGCGGCCCTTCGGCGATGTCGTGCTCGTCCTCGATCTCGCCGACGATCTCCTCGATCAGGTCCTCGATGGTGACGAGCCCGTCGATGCCGCCGAACTCGTCGACCACCATCGCCATATGGATGTGCGAGACGCGCATCTGGAGCAGCAGGTCGAGCACCCGCATCGACGGCGCGACGACGAGGATCTTGCGCATCAGCTTGGTGAGCTGCGGCGGCTGGACGTCTACCAGCCCGGCGAGCACGTCCTTGACGTGGACGAAGCCGATGACGTCGTCGAGCGTCTCGCGGTAGATCGGCATGCGCGAATGCCCCTGCTCGACGAACTGCTTGACGACGTCGGAGAACGGCGTCTCGACGTCCAGCGCTATGATGTCGACGCGCGGCACCATGACGTCGGCGGTGTTCAGCTCGTGCAGCTTGAGGATGTTGCCGATCAGCATCCGCTCCTGCGGATCCATCGGCTCGGCGACCTCCTCGCGCTCCTCGATGATCTCCTCGAGGGAATCGCGCATGCTCTCGCCGCTGCGCGAGCGCCGCCAATGACGCAGCCAGTTGCGCAGCGCGCGCAGCGGCCGATCGCCGTTGCCCTCGCCGGCGGGTCCGCCGATGGCGGGCTCAGCCATGGATCGTCTCCGCGGCGGCATCGCTCTGGCCGTCCAGCTCGCGATAGGGATCGGCGATGCCGATCCCGGCAAGCACGTCGCGTTCCAGCCTCTCCATCCGCTCGGCCGCTTCCGGGGCCTCGTGATCGAAGCCGACGAGGTGCAGCACCCCGTGCACGACGAGATGCGCGAGATGGTCGCCGATCTGCTTTCTCTGCTCGGCCGCCTCACGGGCGATCGTCTCATAGGCGAGGATGACGTCGCCGAGCGGCAGCGCCGCGCCGGCGGGCGGCGCGGGCACGACGGCGGCGAAATCCTGCGCCGGGAACGACAGGACGTTGGTGGGAGAATCCTTGTCCCGCCAGTGATGATTGAGCTGGCGCAGCAGCACGTCGTCGCCGAGCACGATGCTGATCTCGCTATCGCCGAGCGTCGCGGCCGCCGCGTCGAGCGCCGCCAGCGCCGCGCCGTGGCAGATCGCCGGCGCGTCGCCGAGCGCTTGCCACGCCTCGCTTGGCTCGGCGACGTCGATCGTCACCGTGCGTTGCCGCGAGGGGCGGCGGGTCGCTGGCGCGGTCACGAGTGATCCCCCGCGGATCCGTCGCCGCGCCGGCTGCGGTCGCGCCGCTCGTAGGCCTGGACGATGCGGGCGACGAGCGGGTGGCGCACGACGTCGCCCTCGCCGAACTCGACGATCCCGATCTCGGGAACGTCGCGCAGCGTATCGAGCGCGTCCTGCAGCCCGGAGCGCGTGCCGCGCGGCAGATCGATTTGCGAGAGGTCGCCGGTCACCACCATCCTGGCGTTCTCGCCAAGCCGCGTCAGGAACATCTTCATCTGGACCGGTGTCGTATTCTGCGCCTCATCGAGGATGACATGGGCATTCGCGAGCGTCCTGCCACGCATAAAAGCCAGCGGCGCGACCTCGATCTCGCCGCCGGCCAGCCGCTTCTCGATCTGCTCGGCCGGGAGCATGTCGTAAAGCGCATCATAGAGCGGACGCAGGTAAGGGTCGACCTTCTCGCGCAGATCGCCGGGCAGGAAGCCGAGCCGCTCCCCCGCCTCGACGGCAGGACGCGACAGGATGATGCGCTCGACCGCGCCGCTCATCAGATTGTCGACCGCCGCCGCGACCGCGAGATAGGTCTTGCCGGTGCCCGCCGGTCCCAGGCCGAAGACCAGCTCGCGCTCGCGCAATGCACGGATATAGGCGGCCTGCGCCGCCGAGCGCGCCGTGATGCGCCGCTTGCGCGTCTGAATCGCGGCGCCCTCGTTCCACACCGGCTCGGCGGCGTCGCCGGCGTTCTCGGTCGCGAGCCGCAGCGCGGCGTCGACCGCCGGCGGGTCGACCTCCAGCCCCTGGTCGAGCCGATCGTACAGCGAGGTCAGCGCGGAGCAGGCAACCTCGGCGGCGGCCGCCGGGCCCGAGATCGCCAGCCGGTTGCCGCGCGACACCACCGAAACGCCGAGCTGGCGCTCGATCTGACCGAGGTGCTGATCGCGGTCGCCGTAGAGCAGCGGCAGCAGGCGATTCTCCTTGAAATGCATTTGCACCCGGCCCTGTCCCGCCGGCGCGCGGTCGCGTGACGTCGTCACCGGGCTCAAGCGACGACCGCCGCGGCGAGCGCCTCGCCGAGGCCGTCGAGCGAGCCGGTCAGGCTGTTGCCGCGCAGGCCGACGAGGCGCACCGGCTGAAGCGAGCCGATCAGCCGATCCGGCGCATCGACATGCACTGGCTGGAGGTAGGGCGTGCGGCCGACGAGCTGACCGGGATGACGTCCGGCACGCTCGAGCAGCACCGGCAGGGTTCGCCCGACGCTCGCCAGGTTGAACGCGTTCTGCCGCTGCAGCAAGAGATCCTGCAGTATTGCGAGACGCGACGACTTGACGTCCTCCGGCACCTGCGTTGTCAGCGCAGCGGCCGGCGTTCCCGGACGCGGGCTGTACTTGAACGAGAAGGCCTGCGAGAAGCCGATCTCGCGGACCAGCTCCAGCGTCGCGGCGAAATCCTCGTCGCTTTCGCCGGGAAATCCGACGATGAAATCCGACGAGAACATCATATCGGGACGCGCATTGCGCAGGCGGTCGATCAGCCGGCGATACGATGCGGCGGTATGCTTGCGGTTCATCGCCGCCAGCATGCGATCCGAGCCGGATTGCACGGGGAGATGCAGGAACGGCATCAGCGCCGGGACGTCGCGATGCGCCGCGATCAGCGCGTCGTCGACGTCGCCCGGATGCGACGTCGTATAGCGCAGCCGCGCCACGCCGGGAATTTCGGCGAGGGCGCGGATCAGCCGGCCGAGGCCCCATTCGCCGCCCGCCCGCTCAGCGGCCGGCGCCGCGCCGTGATAGGCGTTGACGTTCTGCCCGAGCAGGGTGATCTCGCGCGTGCCGGCCCTGGCGAGACCGCGCGCCTCGTCGATCACGTCCTGCACCGAGCGGGAGTATTCGGCGCCTCGCGTATAGGGCACGACGCAGAAGGTGCAGAACTTGTCGCAACCCTCCTGCACCGAGAGGAACGCCGAGACGCCAGCGGCCGCGACCGCCGGCAGGTGATCGAATTTCGGCTCGGCTGGAAAATCGGTGTCGAGCACGCCGCCCGTCGCGCCGGCGGCATGCTGCCGCGTCGCGAGGGCGATCATCTCGGGCAGGCGATGATAGCTCTGCGGGCCGAAGACGATGTCGACATAGGGCGCGCGGCGGATGATCTCGCTGCCCTCGGCCTGACCGACGCAGCCGCCGACCGCCAGCATCATCGCGCCGCCATCCGCCTCGCGCTCGTCTTTCAGGGCGCGCAGCCGGCCGAGCTCGGAATAGATCTTCTCGGCCGCCTTCTCGCGGATATGGCAGGTGTTGAGGATCACCATGTCGGCGCCCTCGGGTCGATCGGCGAGCGCGTAGCCGAGTGGCGCCAGGAGGTCGGCCATCCGTCCGGAGTCGTAGACGTTCATCTGGCAGCCGTAAGTCTTGATGAAGAGCCGCTTCGTCACGCCTTGATCCCGCTCGTTGCCGTCCTGCCAGCTCATCTCCGCCTCATGCCTCCGCCGAAGCGACCGGCAAATCCGCCGCTGCGCCCAGCGCCGGCCGCGTCTCCGTCGCCGCCGCTGCGGACAGCGGCAACTCGGGCATGGGCTCGCGTCCCGACAATGCCGATGCGACGCCGCGCGAGACGATGCGGTGGCAGGCCTCGCACAGCGCCTTGCGCGACGGATAGGCGCCGGCAGCAATCGGCGGGTGGAACTCGACGCTGACCGTGATCGTGCCGAGGCCGAGCAGGGCCCAGAGGTGAGACGCCATCTCCATGTCGCCGTACCAGGCGATCCACGGGCGGTAGAAGCGTCCCATCGGCAAGCCGTTCAGCTTCGTATAGGCGATCGACACGGGCTGCAGCACGATCGGGCGATCGCCCGAATTCATCTCGGCGACGCCGAAGAGCGCGCTCTTGAACGGCAGGACCCGCATGCCGTCGCTGCTCGTGCCCTCGGGAAACAGCACGAGATCGTCGCCGGCGGCGAGCCGGCGCGCGATCTGCGAGCCCTGGACCTTCGCCTTCGGCGCGCGACGGTCGACGAAGACGGTGCGCTGCAGTCGGGCGAGCGTGCCGAACAGCGGCCATCGCGCGACCTCCGCCTTGGCGATGAACGAGGTCTTGAGCAGCCCGCCGAGGATCGTGATGTCGAGGTAGGAGGTGTGGTTGACGACGAAGAGCGCGGGATGGCGGTCGCTGACTGCGCCCTTGACCTCGACGCGGAAGCCGAGAATCCGCCAGCACATCCGATGATAGGCGCGCGGCAGCGACGCAGCGAGCGGCGAGCCGATCGCCACGAGCAGCGCCTGCACCGGCATGAGCGACAGGGTGAGGCTCAGGTAGAGAAGGATGCGGAAAAGCCGCAACAGCGAGGCGGCCATCGCGGCTCAGCCCAATCTCTTCATGAGATCGGGCTCTTCATGAGGTCGGGCTCTTCATGCATTCCGGCTCGTCACGAGTTCCGCCGCTCGCTCTGGTCGATCGGCACGGCGAACAGCTCGAGACGGTGGCCGACCAGCTTGTAGCCGAGCTCGGTCGCGACGAAGCGCTGCAGCTTCTCGATGTCTTCGTTGCGGAACTCGATGACGCGGCCGCTCTGGATGTCGATCAGATGATCGTGATGATCGGTCGGCATCTCTTCATAGCGGGCACGGCCGTCGCCGAAATCGTGCCGCGCCAGGATGTTCGCCTCCTCGAAGAGGCGAACCGTGCGATAGACCGTCGCGATGCTGATATGCGGGTCGATCTCGATCGAGCGGCGATAGACCTGCTCGACATCGGGGTGGTCGGCCGCGTCGGACAGCACGCGCGCGATGACGCGGCGCTGCTCCGTCATCTTCAGTCCCTTGTCGATGCAAAGCTGCTCGAGGCGCGAGATCATGCCGGAGCCCATGTCGCTGAGGCGGTCAGATGCCGGCACTATATCCGAAAGTACCGAAGGAGCCTACTCCATTGCCCAAAGCAGCCCCCCGACGCGGGACGGCGGCTTCGGCGCGCGGCTTCAGGCTGCGCCGGGCCGGCGGGCACGCGTGCCGAGCCCGATTTCCTTGGCCAGTTTGCTACGCTGCTTGGCATAGTTCGGCGCGACCATCGGGTAATCGGCGGGCAGGCCCCAGCGCTCGCGATACTCGTCCGGCGTCAGATTGTACGCCGTCTTGAGGTGTCGCTTCAGCATCTTGAGCTTCTTGCCGTCCTCGAGGCAAACGATGTAGTCGGGAAACACCGATTTCTTGACGTTGACGGCAGGTTGCAGCCGCTCGGCAGCGGGCGCCGGGCCGGAGCCGATCGTAGAGAGCGACTGATAGACTTGATTTATCAGCTGCGGCAGGTCTGCCACCATGACGGTGTTGTTCGAAACGTGCGCCGCGACGATTTCGGTCGTCAAAGCCAATAAATCGCCGGCATTCGCATTTTCAGTCATCGACTTATCTTCCTCTAATCGAGCCTTGTCGACGGATATAAGTATGTTTTCCTGGTAAAGCAACGCATTTGATTAGGCTAGATGGGGTGCAAGCACCCTAAATGATCAGGCAAGCTTCTTCTTGCTAAGGCTCGCCGGCAATCCCGCCTTTTTTGCATAGCGGCTACGCTTCCGCGCAATCCAGACGAAGCTGAAGCGCCGCCACACGGCTGCCGTCGCCGCGGCGGTAGTAGCCCGGCCGGCGGCCGACGATCGCGAGTCCGGCCGCGGCGTAAAGCGCCCGCGCCGCGGGATTGTCCTCGGCGACCTCGAGAAAGACGGTGTGTCGTCCCGCCGCCGCGATGGCGAGCACCCGGTTCAGGAGCATGCGGCCGAGGCCGCGGCGCCGCGCGGTTTCGCGGACCCCTAGGCCTAGGATCTCGCAATGTCCCGGCGCCGACTGGGCGAGGAGAAAACCGCGCGGCTCGGCGCAGGCCACATCGAGGGCGATGATGCCGAAGGTGCCCGGCATCGCCAGGACCTCACGCATCGCCTCGCTGTTCCACGGGTCGTCCGGGAAGCATTCGGCATGTAACGCAGCGAGCACGTCGCAGTCTGCGTCGCCGACGCGGCGCAACGCGATCACGGCGACACACCACCCGGCGCCGGCGGCAGCGTCACGTCGGGCGCCCGCAGGTATAAGGGCCGCAGCGGCGACAGGGCGCCACCGCCGATCCGCTGCCTGAGGGCGACGCGGGCGACGTCGCGCGCGTCGGGCGACGCGATGCCGGAGAGACGCACGGCACGCCCTGCCGTCGTCAGCGCCGCCGCGGCGCGGCCGGCGCCGTCGCCGGCGAGAACCAGCTCGCCGCTTGGCACGCTGGCGGCGAGATCGGCCGGCGCGACCGCGATCGGCGGGCCCGCCGCGCTTCCGCCGGCGGCGAAGACTTGGACGAAGAGCTCGGAGCGCCGGCTGTCGATCGCGACGACGATCGCTTGGCCCGCGGGCTCGACGGCCGCCGCGACGGCCTCGAAGGCGGTGATCCCGACCGCCGGCAGGCCGGTCGCAAGCGCGAGACCGCGCGCCGCCGACAAACCGACGCGGATGCCGGTGAAGCTGCCAGGACCGACAGTGACCGCGATCAGGCCGAGGGAATCGAAGCCGACCTCCGCCTCCGCCATCGCGTCGCGCAGCATCGGCAACAGCAGCTCCGCATGGCCGCGCGCCATCGCCCGGAAACGATGCGCCAACACCGTGCCGCCGCCCTCGACAAGCGCGACGGAGCAGGCCGAGCCCGAGCTGTCGAGCGCCAGCGCGATCATCGCCGCCTCGCTCCGCCGCGGCGGGCTTCGCGGCGCGGCGGCCGCGTGATAAGCAGGCGATGCGCAACTTTTCGGGAGGCAGCAGCCCCGCCATGCTCGTCGAGATCACGCCGGCAGACCACGACATCGACCTCGACATCGCCTATGCGACGGAGCGGAATTTCACGGGAAAGCCGGTCTACGCCCGCGCCGCCTGCTACCTGCATCGCGACGCCGAGGAACGCTTGTGGCGCGCCGTCGAACTCGCCCGCCCGCTCGGCCTGCGGCTGCGGATCTTCGATGCATTCCGGCCGGCCGAGGCGCAATGGCGCCTGTGGGAAGCGCGGCCCGATCCCGACTTCCTGGCCGACCCGCGCCGCGGCTCGCCGCATTCGCGCGGCGCCGCGATCGATCTCACCCTGGTCGACGGCGACGGCGTCGCGCTGCCGATGGGCACCGAGTTCGACGCCTTCACGCCGCTGTCCCACCATGCCAATCGCGAGATCCCTGTCGCCGCCCAGGCGAACCGCCTGACGCTGCTCGGCATCATGAGCGCCGCCGGTTGGGATTTCTACGGCCGGGAATGGTGGCACTATCAATTATTCGACGCCCGCAGCCGCTATCCGCTGCTCAGCGATAGCGTGCTGCCGGCTCCGATGCTGTGAGAGACCCTCGCGAATCTAGACCGCGCGGACTTCCTGCACCTCGGGAATGTAGTGCTTCAGCATGTTCTCGATGCCCGCCTTGAGCGTCGCCGTCGAACTCGGGCAGCCCGAGCACGAGCCCTGCATGTGGAGGTAGACGACGCCGTCCTCGAAATCCTGGAAGATGATGTCGCCGCCGTCCTGCGCCACCGCCGGCCGCACCCGCGTCTCGAGCAGCTCCTTGATCTGGGTGACGATGTCGCTGTCGCCCTCGCTGCTCGCGGCCTCGGGCGCGGCCTCAAGCACGACCGGCCGACCGGCCGTGAAATGCTCCATGATCGCGCCCAGGATCGCCGGCTTGAGCTGATACCAGTCGCTCGCCTCGTCCTTCGAGACGGTGACGAAATCGCCGCCGAGGAAGACGCCGACCACGCCCGGCGTCTCGAAGAGCCGCTCGGCGAGGGGCGAGCGCGACGCGTCAGCCGCGGCGGTGAAATTCGCCGTCCCGGTTCCCATCACGGAGCGGCCGGGCAGGAACTTGAGAGTCGCGGGATTGGGGGTCAGCTCGGTCTCGATGAACATGGGAATCTCCGGATTTCTCTGGCCAGCGTATTTCGGCGGCGCGCAACGTGTAGCTTGGGCGAAAAGCCGGCGAATTCAACCCTTTTACGAATAAGGGTATCGGCAAGCCGGTCCCGCCGCCTTAGGTCAACGCGTCGAGCTGCTCTTCGGTCAGCGAGCCGGGGACGATGGTGATCGGGACACGCAGCCGCGACAGCGCCTTGCCGGTGAGCGCCGTGACCAGCGGTCCCGGCCCGTCCGCCGCGGCGCTCGCCGCCAGTACCAGGATCGAGATGCCCGGTTCCTCTTCGATGAGGCTGAACAGCTCGTCGCGCCGGCGGCCTTCGCGGATATAGATGATCGGCAGCGCGCCGGCGACCTCGGCGACCTCGGCGGAGAGCTTCTGCAGCAGCCCTTCGGCCTCCTCGCGCTGCTCCTCGCGCATCAGGCTCTCGACCGCCATCCACTGCTGCAGGTCGCTGGGCTCGATGACATAGAGCAGCGCAACGCGCCCGCCGGTGTGCTGCGCCCGCCGCGCCGCATAGCGCAGCGCAACCTTGAGCTCGTCGCTGTCGTCGACGACGACGAGGAAGACCCGGGCCTGCTGGCCTGGTTCGGCGGGGAGGATCCCGGTCTCGGTCGGCGCAGTCATGGTAACCTCACCCGGCTCGCGTGCGATCGAATCATGCGTTGCGGAACGGGAGGCTGGCGAGCCATCCTGCCATCATCGCCGCGGCGACCGCAACGATCCCGTAGAGCGGCCCGCGCCGGTCGGCGAATTCGTAGATCTCGGCATCCATCCCGACCTTCGAGATGATCAGGGGGGTCGTCTGGGCGCTGACGACCGTCTTGTTGCGGATCAGGAACACCTCGACGAGATATTGCCCGGTCGGGACGTTCGACGGGAAGTCCAGCGTCGTGCGGAACAGCCGTTCGCCGAGAAAATCGACCTTGCCGGGCGCCGCCCCGAAGAGCCCCTCGTCCTGCTGTGTCTCGATCAAGGCGTCGCGAAACTCGATATCCTCGCCCCGCAGCGGACCGCGCCGCAGCTGCAGGCGGAGATTCTCTACGCCCATTTGTTGAAACGCCAGGACGGCCGGCGATGCGATTTGATCGAGCGGCCGGCTGCTGGCGATGCCGTAGAAGCTCGGCACGCCGACGAATACTTCCTCCTTGGCGTTGACCCAGATGCCGGCGACCCGCCGCTTGCGCCGCACCGCGATGTCGCGATCGGGCCCGCGCACCACGACGACGATATCGCCGGGCCCGTCAGTGGCGCCGAAGAGCACGACACTCGTGCCGGTGAAGCCGCTGGTGATGCCGATGAGGTGGCTGGTCAGATCGGCGGCCAGCGGCTCGCCGCGCGCCGCGCCGCAGGCGAGCCAGCCGGCGAGCACGATGGCGATCAGCGCAACGCCAGCCCTCACAATACGACCGCCGTCGAGAACAGCCGATCGGGCGTCGCCGTCATGTCGATCGCGAGCTTGCCCGCCATGGCAATGACGAGCACCGCGAGCAGGATGCGAAGATACTCGCCGCGCATCCGCGAGCCTACCCGCGAGCCGATCTGGGCGCCGATGACGCCGCCGAGCAGCAGGACCAGCGCCAGCACGAGATCCACCGTCCGGTTGTTGATCGCCTGGAGAATTGTGACCGACGCCGCGACGAAGATGATTTGAAAGAGCGACGTCCCCGGCACCACCGAGGTCGGCATGCCGAGCATGTAGATCATCGCCGGGATCATCACGAAGCCGCCGCCGACGCCCATGATCGCCGACAGGATGCCGATGAAGAAGCCGAGGCCGAGCGGCAGCAGGGCGCTGATGTAAAGCTTGGAGCGGCGAAACCGCATCTTCAGCGGCAGCCCGTGCACCCAGATATGCTGATGCAGCTTTCGTCGACTGGCGCCCGGACGGCGCCGGCGCAGGGCGGCGCGCGTCCCTTCGATCAGCATCAGGCCGCCCAGCGTCCCGAGCAGCACCACGTAGCTGAGAGCGATGACGAGCTCGATCTGTCCGATGCGGCGCAACAGGCCGAACAGCCAGACGCCCAGTATCGAGCCGAGGATGCCGCCGACGAGCAGGACGAGACCCATCTTCAGATCGACGTTGCCGCGCCGCCAATGCGCCAGCGCCCCCGATACCGAGGCGCCGACCAGCTGGTTGGCCGAGGAGGCGACGGCGACGGTCGGCGGCACGCCGATGAAGATCAGCAGCGGCGTCAGGAGAAAGCCGCCGCCGACTCCGAAGACCCCCGAGAGGAACCCGACCGCGGCGCCGAGAATCAACAGGACGGTGACGTCCAGCGAGATCTCGGCGATCGGCAGATAGATATCCATCAGACTCGGGGGTTAGAACTCGTGTCCTGGCGCAGGCAGCGCTGACCGGTCGATGGCTGAGGGGGCGACACCGCGGCCCGGCAGCCGCGCCACGAGCTTAGCGCCCCGATTCCCGCCGGCAAAGGCAATTCCCCACGGAAATCGCAGGAATACGCCCCGGCACGGCGGTGCTCACGGCCGCAGCAAGCCGATGATGTCCTGGACCTCGCGAAGATGCGGTTCGGCGATCGCCCGCGCCCGCTCCGCGCCGCCGCGCAGGACGCGGTCGATATAGCCGGGATCGGCGACGAGGCGGCGCATCTCGCCGCCGATCTTGCCGAGCACGGCGACCGAGACCTCGGCGAGCTCCTCCTTGAAGCTGGAGAAGTTCTGGCCGGCGAAGCGCGCCCGCGCCGCGTCGACCGTGACGTCGGTCAGCGCCGCGTAGATGCCGAGCAGATTGGCGGCCTCGGGACGCGTCTCGAGCTCCTCCGGCGTTTCCGGCATCGGCAGCGGATCGGTGCGCGCCTTGCGGATCTTGAGCGCGACGGTATCGGCGTCGTCGGTCATGTTGATGCGCGAGTAGTCCGAAGTATCCGACTTCGACATCTTCTTGCTGCCGTCACGCAGGCTCATGACGCGCGTCGCGGCTCCGAAGATCTGCGGCTCGGGCAGCGGAAAGAACTCGACCCCATAGCGCCGGTTGAAGGCGCCGGCGATGTCGCGCGCCAGCTCGAGATGCTGCTTCTGATCCTCGCCGACCGGCACGTGCGTCGCCTTGTAGGCCAGGATGTCGGCGGCCATCAGCACGGGATAGGCGTAGAGGCCGAGCCCGGCGTTGTCGCGCTGCTTGCCCGCCTTCTCCTTGAACTGCGTCATGCGGTTGAGCCAGCCGAGCGGCGTCAGGCAGGACAGCAGCCAGCTCAGCTCGGAATGCGCCGAGACCATGCTCTGGTTGAAGATGATGCAGCGCTCGGGGTCGATGCCGGCGGCGATATAGGCGGCCGTCACCTCGCGGGTCTGCAGCCGCAGCTGCGCCGGGTCCTGCGGCACGGTGATCGCATGCAGGTCGACGATGCAGAAGATGCAATCGAACGAGCTCTGCAGCGCGACCCAATTGCGGATCGCGCCGAGGTAATTGCCGAGATGCAGATTGCCGGTGGGCTGCACGCCCGAGAAGATGCGGTTCATGAGCGGGGGATCGCTGAAGTGAGGTGAGCGCGGAGTTATCGCCGCTCGCGGCGCCCGGGGTCAAGCCGCCTGGCGGCGGAGGCGGCGGCGGATGTCCTGCCATTCGGCGGCGCCGAGCAGCAGCGCGAAGCCGCCATAGGAGGCGAGACCGGCGAGGATGATCGCTACCAGCGCGGCGAGGCGGACGATCTGCGTCCCCGCCAGCGCGCCGGCGAGCGAAGCCTCGGCGATGAGCAGCACCGCCCCCATGCCGACGGCCGCGAGGCAGATGCGTGGCAAGTTGCGCCGCGAGCGCGCGTCGAAGCTGAAATGGCCGCGCCGATGCAGCAGGAAGCCGACCGCCAGAGCGTTGAACCAGCCGGCGATGCCGGTCGCCAGCGCGATGCCGACATGCGCCAGCGGACCCATCAGCGCGAGGGTCAGCGCGAGGTTCACGACCATCGTCGCGACCGCAATCTTGACCGGGGTCGCCGTGTCGTGGCGCGCGAAGAAGCCGGGGACTAGGACCTTGACGAGGACGAAGGCGGGCAGACCGACGGCATAGGCGGCGAGGGCCGGCGCCGTCGCCAGCACCTCCGCCGCGCCGAAATGGCCGCGCTCGAAAATCGCCAGGATCGGCCGCGCGGCGACGCCGAGCGCCACCGCCGCCGGCAAGGTCAGCAGCACGGCGAGCTCGATTCCGCGGTTCTGGGTCGACGCCGCGCCGGCGGCATCTTCGGTGCGGATCTGGCGTGACAGCGACGGCAGGATCGCCGTCCCGACCGCGATGCCGACGACGCCGAGCGGCAGCTGATTCAGCCGGTCGGCATAATAGAGGTAGGAGACGGCGCCGGTCGGCAGCAGCGAGGCGATAGCGGTCGAGACGAGCAGGTTGATCTGCGTCACCCCGGCGCCGAAGACGCCCGGCACCATCACGCGCAGCAGGCGCCGCACCTGCGGCGTCAGGCGCGGCAGCGGCAGCGACAGCGCCATGCCGGCGCGGGCGCAGGAGAAGACGAGCCAGAGGAATTGCGCGAAGCCGGCGAGGACGATCGCCCAGGCCTGGCCCGCCGCCGTCCGGTCCGGCCAGAGTCCCGAGAGGGCGAAGGCGCCGATCAGGAAGAGGTTGAGGAGGATCGGCGTCGCCGCCGGCGCGGCGAAGCGGTCGATCGAATTGAGGATGCCGCCCTGCAGCGAGACCAGCGAGATGAAGAGCAGATAGGGAAAGGTGATCCGTGTCAGCGCGACGGTCAGCGCGTATTTCTCGGGCTCGGCCGTGAAGCCCGGCGCGATCAGCTGGAGAAACCACGGCATCGTCGCTTCGCCGAGCAGCACGAAGAGCAGCAGCGCGGCGAGCAGCACGGCGAGCGCATCCTCGGCGAAGGATTTCGCGGCGGCGCGGCCCTCGGCGGCGATCATGCCGGCGAACAGCGGGACGAAGGCAGCGCTGAACGCGCCCTCGGCGAAGAGCGAGCGGAACATGTTCGGCAGACGTTGGGCGATGACGAAGGCGTCGGCTGCCGGACCGGCGCCGAGAAAAGCAGCGAACATGACGTCGCGAATGAAGCCGAGGACGCGGCTGGCGAGGGTGAAGCCGCCGACCGTCGCAACGGAGCGCAGGAGAGCCATTGCGGCGTGTGTAGAGTAATTCGCTCGGGCGGAAAAGGGCCGGGACGCGATCTCACAGGGTGATGGCTCAAAGCACGAGCGAGGCCGAAAATCTCCCTTGGCTCCGTCATTGCGAGCGAAGCGAAGCAATTCAGAGCCGCCGCACTAGCGTGGATTGCTTCGTCGCTCCGCTTCTCGCAATGACGGCGACTAGGATTTTCGAAGGACGTCAATGAGATACGGTTGAGGCAATGACCCCACACGCCGAAGCCGCGATTCATCGCAATTGCCGCCGCAATGACTTGTCAGCGGGTCGCCTGCCGCTTACCGTCGCGGCCATTCAAGGAGGCGATGATGAGCAAGACGCGGATCGGGGTCGTCGGCTGTGCCGGGCGCATGGGCCGCATGCTGATCGCCGAGATTGCCGGCAGCGGCGATTGCATCGTCGCCGGCGGCGTCGAGGCGCCGTCGAGCCCGAACATCGGGCGCGACCTCGGCGAGCTGGCCGGCATCGAGCCGCTCGGTCTCGCAGTCGGCGGTGATCGCGCCGCGCTGTTCGCGGCGAGCGACGTGGTGATCGATTTCACCGTGCCGGCCGCCAGCGTCGCGCATGCCTCGCTCGCCGCCGAGCGGGGCTGCGCGCTGGTCATCGGCACGACCGGGCTCGACACCGCGCAGGCCGCCGCCCTGCAGGCCGCCGCAAAGCGCACGCCGATCGTCTGGGCGCCGAACATGAGCCTCGGCGTCACGCTGATGACGGATCTCGTCGAGCATCTCGCGCGTCGGCTCGATGCGGAATTCGATATCGAGATCCTCGAGATGCACCACCGCCACAAGATCGACGCGCCGTCTGGCACCGCACTCGCCCTCGGCCAGGCAGCGGCGGCCGGGCGCGGCATCGCGCTCGACGGCGTCGCGCAACGCACCCGCGACGGCCAGACCGGGCCGCGACGCAGCGGCGACATCGGCTTTGCGACGCTGCGCGGCGGCGACGTCGTCGGCGAGCACACCGTCATCTTCGCCGCCGAAGGCGAGCGCGTCGAGATCAGCCACCGCGCCACCAGCCGCCGCGTCTTCGCCCGCGGCGCCCTGCGCGCCGCCCGCTGGGTCGTCGGCAAGCCGCCGGCGCTCTACGACATGAAGGACGTGCTCGCCCTGCGGTGATCAGACCGGAAGGCATGCTCCACGCGCCGGCTCAACGGTAAGTCGTCATGCCCGGGCTTGACGAAATGAGCGGGGACGCGTTTTCGCCGGCGAATCCTTACGGACCCAGCCGCGCCCGCCAGCGCGCCATCGCATCCTTCAGCACCGTCGCGAACTCGCGGCGCTCGCCGGCGCCGAGGAACGTCGCGAGGGCGAGGTGGCGGCCGTGCGAGCTGATGACGAGGCGGTTCGTGTCCTCGTCCTTCTCCTCGAGCGTCACCCGCAGCCAATAGGGCTGGAAGCTCCACTTGCGGCGGTCGCCGCGGACGCCGATGCGCTCGACGGTCAGCGAGTCCTCGACGAGACGCACCCGCTCGCGCCGCCGCCCGCTGCGATAGTTGAGGCGGAAAGCGAGATAGACGAGACCGACCTCGAGACCGAAAAACCCGGTGACCGGCCAGGCGCCGTGCCACACGAAGACGACGCCGGCGATGAAGCTCAAGCCCCCGAGAATGGCCATGAGCACGACGAAGCCGGATGGCGGCAGGCTGCGATGCGGTGCCAGCTCGGCATCGAGAAAGACGGCGTCGTGCTCCGGCTGCGTCGGCGCCGGGCTTTGATCGGCCTCGGTCATGGTCGAAAGGATAAAGGCTGCGAAGCCGCTCTGTAAAGCAGCCGCCCCCGCCATCATCGCCCCCTTCACAGTGGCCTGCGAGCACCGTAAACCTAGCGGGATGACGAAGAAGGATATCGCCGAGCTCTTCCGACGCCTCGCCGCCGCCTGCCCGGAGCCGGAAACCGAGCTGCGCTACGCCAACCCGTTCACCCTGCTCGTCGCCGTCGTGCTCTCGGCGCAGGCGACCGACATCGGCGTCAACAAGGCGACCGCGGCGCTGTTTCCGATCACCGACACGCCGCAGAAGATGCTGGCGCTGGGCGAGGACCGGCTGCGCGAGGCGATCAAGACGATCGGCCTCTACCGCACCAAGGCGCGTAACGTCATCAAGCTCTGCACCATCCTGGTCGAGCAATACGGCGGCGAGGTGCCGCGCGACCGCGAGGCGCTCGAATCGCTGCCCGGCGTCGGCCGCAAGACCGCCAACGTCGTCCTCAACGTCGCCTTCGGCGAGCCGACCATCGCGGTCGACACGCATATCTTCCGCGTCGGCAATCGCACCGGGCTCACGCCCGGCAAGACGCCGCTCGAGGTCGAGCGCAAGCTCGAGAAACGTGTGCCGGCCGAGTACAAGCAGCACGCGCATCACTGGCTGATCCTGCACGGCCGCTATGTCTGCAAGGCGCGCAAGCCGGAGTGCCCGACCTGTCCGATCGTCGATCTCTGCGGCTATCGCGCCAAGACGACGGTGACCGAGTTGGTCGCGGAACGGGCGAGCGCCGCCGTACCCCCGACGGATTGATTGCCGACCCGGCCGTCTTAGCGGCCGCAGCGGACCGCGCCACGGTGGCGCGGTCCGCTGTGACGAAGCCTAGGCAACCTGCGAATCGAGGTTCTTCAGCGGCGCGACGGCGGCGGCTGCCGGCTTCTCCGGCCCCATCTGAACGTCGCCGGAGATCCGTCCGCCGCACTCGATCTCGAGCTGGCCATAGCGCACGGTACCGACGACTTGACCGGTCGCGCGGATAAACAGGCGGTTGCGGACCGTCAGCTCGCCCTCGAAACGGCCGCGGATCTCGGCCTCGTCGATCGCCGCCGAGCCTTTGAAAAGGCCGCTCTCGGCGATGTCGATGTCGTGGCAATTCGCGAGATTTGCCTGGACGCTGCCCTCGACGACCAGACGGTCGCACGAGGAGATCTCGCCGGAGAGGGCGATCTCGCGCCCGACGGTCAGCTTGCGATGCTCGCTGTTTTCGCGGCGGGCCACCGGCGGCGTGACGCCCGGCGTCGGAGCGGCTCCGTCGGTGCGCCGCGGCATCTCGATGCCCGGCCGGTTCGTCTCGGTGCGCGGCGCCTCGGTGGGCCGCGGCGGCATGACCGGAATCTTCGGCGAGTTAAGGCCGAGACCGGGCCGTGCTACAGGCTTGCCGGGGATTCCCAGATCGTCGTTGTTTTCCACCATTGGCTTATCTTCCTCTGTTTCGCTCTTCTTGCGGCCGAACATACGCGCCCTCACTGGTTCGGGTTAGACTGTAATTGGCGTGCCCCGGTACCGCTCCCGGAGGCCTTCGAACAAATGCAGCATGAAGAGTGCTGCGATCAGCGGCGCCGCGAGATTGAGCAGGGGCACCGTCAGCAGGAACGCGATCACCATCCCGCCGAGAACGAGGCGCAGCCATTCGGCGCGCCACAGATTGCGGCGTTGCCGCTGATCGAGCCGGCGCAGCGCGACCAACTCGAAATACTCGCGGCCCAGCAGCCAGCCGTTGATCGCGTAGAACAACACGAGGTTGAGCCCCGGGACAAGCAAGTAAAGCGGCAGCGCCACGAGGTTCAGGACGATCGCCAGCCCCGCCAGCCGCAGCCCGCCGCCGACGATCTCGGCAATCGACTGGCGGCGCGCCGGCGGCAGGCCGGGATGACGCCGCGCCTCGCTCGCCGAGATGACCCCGTCCAGGAAGAAGCCGAGCACGAAGGTCGCGACGGCGGGAAAGAGCAGCCAGGTCAGCCCGAGGATCGCGATGCCGCCGAGCAGCTCGATGGCACGGTTGAAGAACCAGCCCGCGAAGAACTGCGTGTGATCGAGGATCAGCATCATCGCCGAGCCGAGAGCAACGAAGACGATCGCCGTCAAAAGCAGGCTCACGGCCAAGGTGCGCCGGAACCGCGGATCGAAGGTCTCGGAAAGCGCGAGCAGAAAGGCTGAAACCATCGCGTCTGCCGAATACGCTGCGGAAGATTACCGTTGCAACACGTAACGCAGTCGTCACGAGGCGGCCAGCGAATTCGTGCCGGCCGCGAGAGTCAAAAAAGGGGTGCACAGCGACATCTGACCCGATCGGGTGAGGCGATCGTTGCGGGCGCGATACGGCCGACGGTCAGGACCTGGGGGCTGCAGCGGCGGCCTGCACTCCGTGAGCGTCGGCAGCGAACATTTTCAATTCGGAACTTTTCGACGCCGATCGAGCGCGATTTTGCTTGCATTTAGGTCCAATCAGGACCTACTATGTCCATTTTACGCTAGTGAGAACGACAAATGGATGGTTTGATAAAGGCGACGCGCAGGGGCAGTACGGATCGGGCCGGGCCCGATCCGTACTGCATTTGGCCTGCAAATTCAGGCCGGGCGAGCGGTCGGCGGAAGCCGTCGGGCGCCGGAGGAACCGCCGCGGCCAACCGCGGCGTTGCCTGCATCCGGCCTGTAATTACAGGACGGATTTCGCGATTCGCGGCACCGAGTCGGAGCGGCGCGGCCGTCCCGGAGGGCTTTCCGCTCGCGCCGGGGCGAGGCCTCGCCGAGGGCGTGAAAAGGCGTCCAGCCCTGTTGCCTCCGAGCGCTTCCCGTCCCGGATTCGCCGGCGCCCTTGCCCTCGGCGGAAAGCTTTCTATACTCCGCGCCGATTTTCGCCCCCAGCAAACCAGGATGTACAATGACGGCAGCCACCATTGACGTCGTCGGCATCGGCAATGCGATCGTCGACGTGATCGCGCATTCCGATGATGCGTTTCTCGCGCAGCAGGGCCTCAACAAGGGCGGGATGGCGCTGGTCGACACCGCACGCGCCGAGGCGCTCTACGCCGTGATGGGACCGGGGATCGAGGCTTCGGGCGGCTCGGCCGGCAACACGATGGCGGGAATCGCCTCGCTCGGCGGCACCGGCGCCTATATCGGCAAGGTCCGCAACGACGAGCTCGGCGACGTCTTCCGCCACGACATGACGGCGATCGGTGTTCGCTTCACGACGGCGCCCGCGATGAGCGGCCCGCCGACGGCGCGCTGCCTCATCCTGGTGACGCCGGACGCGCAGCGCACCATGAACACCTTCCTCGGCGCCTGCGTCGATCTCGGGCCCGAGGACGTCGATGCCGAGCTGATCGCCGCGGCGCAGGTGACCTATCTCGAAGGCTATCTCTTCGATCCGCCGCGCGCCAAGGAGGCCTTCCGCAAGGCCGCGAAACTCGCCCACGACGCCGGGCGCCGCGTCTCGCTCAGCCTCTCCGACCCGTTCTGCGTCGGCCGCTATCGCGCCGAGTTCCGCGATCTCGTCGCCAACCACGTCGACGTGCTGTTCGCGAACGAATCCGAGATCTGCTCGCTCTACGAGACCGATTTCGACGCCGCGCTGGCGCAGGTCCGCGGCCATTGCGACATCGCCGCGCTGACGCGCAGCGAGAAGGGCTCGGTTGTCGTGACGCGCGATCATACCCATGTTATCGATGCGGCGCGGGTCGACAAGGTCGTCGACACCACCGGCGCGGGCGATCTCTACGCGAGCGGCTTTCTCTTCGGACTTACCCACGGTCACGATCTTCCGACCTGCGGCAAGCTCGGCAGCCTCTGCGCCGCGGAAGCGATCAACCATTTTGGTGCGCGGCCGGAAACGCCGCTCAAGACTCTCGCTGCCAAAGCCGGCCTCCTCTGAGGCCGGCGGTGGTTTTTCTGTAATCTTTTCGCGGTAAGCCCAGGTCCATGGATATTCGCAACATCGCCATCATCGCGCACGTCGATCATGGCAAGACGACCCTCGTCGACCAATTGCTGCGGCAGGCGGGCGCCTTCCGTGCCAACCAGCAGGTCGCCGAGCGCGCCATGGATTCGAACGACCTCGAGCGCGAGCGCGGCATCACGATCCTCGCGAAATGCACGTCGGTCACCTGGAACGACGTGCGCGTCAACATCGTCGACACCCCCGGCCACGCCGATTTCGGCGGTGAGGTCGAGCGGATCCTCTCGATGGTCGACGGCGTCGTCGTGCTGGTCGACGCCGCTGAGGGGCCGATGCCGCAGACGAAATTCGTCGTCGGCAAGGCGCTCAAGCAGGGCCTCCGCCCGATCGTCGTCATCAACAAGGCGGATCGCCCCGACGCGCGGATCGGCGCGGTCCACAACGAGATTTTCGACCTTTTCGCCGCGCTCGACGCGACCGACGAGCAGCTCGACTTCCCAACGCTCTACGCCTCGGGCCGCGACGGCTGGGCGGTCGCCGATCTCGACCATCCGCACGAGAACCTCGTCGCGCTCTTCGACCTGATCCTGGCGCATGTTCCGGCGCCGCGCTCGAACCCCGACGCGCCCTTCACGATGCTGGCGACGACGCTCGAGGCCGATCCCTATCTCGGCCGCATCCTGACCGGCCGGATCTACAGCGGCACGGCGCGGCTCAACATGCCGGTCAAGTCGATCGGCCACGACGGGCGGCTGATCGAGACCTCCCGGCTGACGAAGCTGCTCGCCTTCCGCGGCCTCGACCGCCGCCCGATCGAAGAGGCGATGGCGGGCGACATCATCGCCATCGCCGGGCTTGCCGAGACGACGGTCGCCGATACGATCTGCTCGCCCGAGGTCACGACCCCGATCCACGCCGACCCGATCGATCCGCCGACGCTGGCGATGACCTTCTCGGTCAACGACAGCCCGCTCGCCGGGCGCGAGGGTACCAAAGTTACCTCGCGGATGATCGCCGAGCGGCTGATGCGCGAGGCCGAGGGCAACGTCGCCTTCAAGATCCGCGAAAGCGACGACAAGGACAGTCTCGAGGTCGCCGGCCGTGGCGAGCTGCAATTGGGCGTGCTGATCGAGCAGATGCGCCGCGAGGGCTACGAGTTGGCGATCTCACGCCCGCGCGTCCTCTACAAGACCGACAGCGGCAGCGGCCAGCGGCTGGAGCCGATCGAGGAGATCCAGATCGACGTCGACGAGGAATATTCCGGCGTCGTCGTCGACAAGATGAGCCGGCGCAAGGGTGAGCTGCAGGACATGCGCCCGTCGGGCGGCGGCAAGCAGCGCCTGACCTTCTACGCGCCCACCCGGGGCCTCATCGGCTACCAGGGCGAGTTCCTCAACGACACCCGCGGCACCGGCATCATGAGCCGGCTGTTCCACGGCTATGCGCCCTACAAGGGCCCGGTCGAGGGCCGCCGCACCGGCGTCTTGATCTCG
Organism: Rhodospirillales bacterium; assembly: GCA_028291405.1. Lineage (GTDB taxonomy): Bacteria > Pseudomonadota > Alphaproteobacteria > ATCC43930 > CGMCC-115725 > URHD0088. The sequence goes on from JAQGID010000243.1 coordinate 38,463, forward strand.
AACAGCGACGGCGCCGCGGTCGCCTATGCGCTGTGGAACCTTGAGGATCGCGGCCCGATGTTCGTGACGCCCGGGACGCAGGTCTACCAGGGCATGGTGATCGGCCAGCACACTCGCGACAACGATCTCGAGGTCAATCCGATCAAGGGCAAGCAGCTCACCAATATCCGCACGACCTCGAAAGACGAGGCGGTGCGCCTGACGCCGCCGATCCTGATGACGCTGGAGCAGGCGATCGCCTATATCGAGGACGACGAGCTGGTCGAGGTGACGCCGAAGTCGATCCGCCTGCGCAAGCGGCTGCTCGACCCGAACGCGCGCAAGCGCTTCAGCCGCTCCGCCGAGGCCGGCTGA
>JAQGID010000261.1 GCA_028291405.1 Rhodospirillales bacterium
GGTCGGCATAGCGGATGCCCGACTTCATGAACGACAGCTGGCCGTAGAACTCGATGCCCTCCGGCGTCCCGGCCTCCGGCGGCAGGCCGAGGTCGGCGAAGACCTGCAACGGAAAATTGCCCTGGAAGGCGAGGTTGTGGATGGTGAAGACGGAACGCGGCGCCTGCGGTCCGACCTCGCGCAACAGCGCCGGCAGCAGGCCGGTGTGCCAATCGTTGGCGTGGACGACGTCGGGCTGCCAGCCGGCGATCTCGCCGGCGGCGACCTGAGCGGCGGCGTGGCAGAAGATGGCGAAGCGCCGGTGATTGTCGCGCCAGTCCTGGCCGTCGCCGTCCTGGTAGAGACCGCCGGCGCGTCCGAACAGGCGCGGCGCGTCGAACAGCAGCACAGGGAGGCCGGAGTCCGGCATCGTGCCGGCGATCAGGCGGCAGCCGCCTTCGCCGACGAGATCGTGGAACTCTGCGACAACGCGCTTGTTCAATGCGGCGTCGAGCGCCTGCGGATAGGCAGGGATCATCAGGCGGACGTCGGCGCCGAGTCGTCCGAGGGTGGCCGGCAGCGCGCTGCAGACGTCGCCGAGACCGCCGGTCTTGGCCAGCGGGAACGCCTCGGATGAGACGAAGAGCACGCGCGGACTGACCGCCCCGGGGATTCGAACCGACCCGCTCATCCGCACTGTCCTTTCTCGCTCCCGACAGGGAGGATGGTTGCAGCGTCGCCGGCGACAGGTGATCGGTCGATCGACCATCGTGCGCAGGCGCATGTGTGGTTAATGCAATCGGCGGGCCGATCGCGATTGAGTGCGTAACGGTAGTCTTCGACTTTAGGTTCCCACAAAAATTGTGATGCTCGGCGAGCGACTCGCCTTCATCTCGCTTAATTTTGGCCGGCAGATTGAACCGTTCGACGGCATCAATGGCCGCGACGATTAATTTGGGATAACTGGGGGGTGACAAAATGACGCAGCGCATCGGCGAGTGGTCCCGTGAATCCGCGACTGTGGCGCAACAGGATTTTGCCGCCGTGCTGGAGAGCAGCGTCGGCGGCGTCCACGGACCTTACCTCCCCTGGATCGAACGGCCGGAGCTCGGCGCCCGCATCCATCACCTTCTGGATTACATCCGCTTCGAATCGCCCTTGCCGCGTCGCCTGCGGATGATCGCGACGCTCGTCTGCGTCAGGCATTGGGGAGCCGCCTATGCCTGGGGCGTCCAGGTTCCGCTTGCCCTGGCGGCGGGTCTGCCGCCGGCGGTCGTCGAAGCGATCGCGGCGGGGCGTCGGCCGGAATTCGCCGACGGCGACGATAGCGCGGCTTATGCTGTCTGCAGCGAGCTGCTCGAGCGCCGATCGCTAAGCGACGAAGTTTATCGTGCCGCGGTCGAGCGTCTCGGACGAGAGGTCATCACCGAGCTGGTGGCGACTGTCGGTCATTTCTGCATCGTGTCGCTGACGCTGCTGGCGTTCGACGTGCAGCCAAGGCATGTCGTCTCGCCGCCGCTCTCGACGACCGCCACCTGACCCTGCGCAAGCATATCCTCGCCCAGGCGGTGGCGATCGAACTCATCGAGGTCGAGCCCGCGACCGGCATGTCGCCGGTCCGGGCTACGAAGATCCGCGTCGTCGCGGTTAGATCCCGGCCTTGAGAGTCGCGCCGGCCTTGAAGCGAACGCCTTTGCTCGCCTTGATCTTGATGGCTTCGCCGGTCTTGGGGTTGCGGCCCTTGCGCGCGCCGCGCTTGGCGACGGCGAAACTGCCGAAGCCGGTGAGGCTGAATTTCTGGTTCTTCTTAAGCTCCTTGGTCACGGTCTTGACGATGGTGTTGACCGCGGCATTGGCATCCTTCGTCGCCAAGCCGTTCTTGACCAGAGCATCTACCAGTATCTTTCTGCTCATGATTTATGTCCCTGTTCTACCGGCCGCCTTGCCAGCCATATGCTGATACTCTTTCACACGAGAGTGAGCAACCGCTGCGTTGGCCTATCACTCTCTTGGGTGATCGCGCGCACAGTCGGGACGTACTTTGATCGACGGACGCCGGGGTCTATGCTCCGACGACGGCCGCGGCAACGATCCGAGACGATGAGATGAGCCTATATTCCCTGCAGAAGCTGCTCTATCAGCTCAATCGCGATCCCGATTCCCGTGCGCGTTTCAAGCAGGACCCCGCGGCGCATGCGCGCGCCTTCGAGCTGACGGACGAGGAAATGAAGGCGGTGCTCGATCCCGACATCGGGCTGCTCTACGTGCTCGGCGTCAACGGCCAGATCCTGATGCACTACGCCGCGCTGCGCGGCCTCGAGTGGAGCGCCTATATCGAGGCGATGCGCGAGGGCGTCAGGCGCCACGGCCCGGTGCGGGCGGGGATCTATGCGATGGTCGAGGAGTAGTCATGCCCTTGGTCTTCGCAGGCGTCTGCAGCCATGCGCCGGGCATCACCGGCCGCAAGGATCAGGCCGACCCGGCGGTGCGCGATGCATTCTACGGCGCCTTCGACCGCATGCGGCTGGCGATCGAGGCGGCGAAGCCCGATGCGCTCGTCGTCGTCGGCGCCGAGCATTTCGCGAATTTCTTCATGGACAACATGCCGGCCTTCGCCCTCGGCATGGCCGATCACTACGAAGGGCCGATCGAGGACGAGCAGTGGCTTGGCATCAAGCGCCGCCGCGTGCCCGGCGACCGCGCCTTGTCCGAGCGGCTGATCGCGCGCGTCATGCGCGACGTCGACGTCGCCTACGCCGAGGAGTGGAAGTTCGACCACGGCATCATGGTGCCGCTCAACTTCCTGACGCCGCGCTACGATGTGACGATCATTCCCGCCAACATCAACTGCCAGGGGCCGCCGCTGACGCCGCTGAGCCGCGCCTGGGCGTTCGGCCGCGCGCTCCGTAAGGCCGCCGACGAGATGCCGGAGCGCATCGCGCTGGTCGGCACCGGCGGCATCTCGCATTGGCCGGCGACGCCCAACTCGGGGAAGATCAACGAGGCCTGGGACCGCGAGTTTCTCAAGCGCTGGTCGGCAAATCGCCGCGACGAGCTGCTCTCCTATACCGATGCCGAGACGTACCGCGAAGCGGGGCAGGGCGGTTTCGAGATCCGCTGCTTCATCGCCGCGGCGGCGGCGGCGGAGGGCGCGACCGGCGAGATCTGGTTCTACGCCCCGATCCCGATCTTCGCGGTCGGCTGCACGATCGGCGTGATGAACCTCTAGCAGGACGCTTTGCTTCTTACGGCAGCGGCCAGTCGAAGGTCTTGTTGGCCTTGAGATAGGCGATGAAGTCGCTCGTCGCGCGGTTCGACGGGCGGCGCGGCGGCAAGGCTTGGCGCACCTCGAGTCGCAACGGCGTCGCGGTGATCGGCAGCTCGACCAGCGCGCCCGACTGGACGTCGTCGGCGACGGTGCGGGCGAAGGTGATGGTGACACCGACGCCGCGCATCGTCAGCTCGCGTACCAGGCTGCCTTCGCGGACCTGATAGGCGACGCGGTAGTTCGTCACCCCGGCGGGCACGAGAAGATTGTGCAGCATCTGGCCGAAGCGCGAATCCTGATTCGCCGAGACGAAGGCATATTGCGTCAGCTCGGCCGGGCTGATCGTGCGCTTCTTGGCGAGCGGGTGCGAGGCGGCGGCGTAGAAGCCCAGCCGCTCGTAGCCGACCAGCTCCGAATTGATGTCGAGCACCGGGCCGAGCGAGGTGAAATAGGCGACGTCGGCGCTGCCGTCCTGCACCTGCTTGACGACCTCCTCGTAGGTGCCGGGCTCGACGACGATGTCGGTGCCGGGGAAGTCGCGCGCGAAATCCGCCAGCGGGCGGCAGAGCAGGACGTTGGCGATGAAGCGCTGCGGCGCGATCTTGATCCGCTTGCGGCCGGCCAGGGCGGTGCCGCCGCCGAGGTCGCGCGACAGCTCCTCGGCGCCTTCGAGGAGATGCTGCGCCCGTTCGTAGAGGCGGCGGCCCATCTCGGTGATGGCCGGCGCCGCGCCGCGCCGACGCTGGAAAAGGGCGCAGCCGAACTGCTGCTCCAGCGCACGGACGTGGTCACTGACCGCCGGCTGCGAGATGCCAAGCTTCAGCGCGCCCGCCGCAAAGCTGCCGGCGTCGACGACGCCGACGAAGACCTCGAGACGCCGGAACGTCGAATGACCGAAGGAGCTCATCCCAAAGCTATAAGTAATTCGCTATGGCAATGGAAGCCAATTGATCCGTTGCTTATGGGTCGGCGCCGGCGGCAAGATCGCCGCAGTGTTGGGGTTCGACACTGGGTTCTAATTTCCGTTTCCCGTCATGGCCGGGCTTGACCCGGCCATCCATGTGGCGCCGCTGCTTCCATTGGAAGACGTGGATGCCCGGGTCAAGCCCGGGCATGACGGCCTTAGGGACCAAAGGTCAGAACCCGAAATCGCGGCGTCGCCGTCGCGGAAGAATCGAACGGAGGAGACAAATGTCCACTATCAGGCTGCTCGCTGCAGCATTCGCCGCCGGCTCGACGCTTCTGGCGGCAGTTTCGCCGGCCTCGGCGCTGGACAAGGTGCGCGCCGGGACTTCGGGGATCGCCATCATCTGGACGACGCTCGATGCCGGCACCGAAGCCGGGATCTGGAAGAAGCACGGCATCGAGGTCCAGACGATCTCCTTCGCCGGCGATGCTAAGACGCAGCAGGCGCTCACCGCCGACGAGATCGATTTCGGCTTCGGCTCGGGGCCCGGCCTCGGATATCGCGCGAAGGGTGTCCCGGCGATCGGCATCGCGGCCGTCGCGGGCCCGCCGCTTTCCTTCGCGGTCGTCGTGCCGATGGACAGCCCGATCAAGACGGTCGCGGACCTCAAGGGCAAGGCGCTCGGCGTCACCACCGCCGGCTCGATGACGTCCTGGCTGGTCCGCGAGATCTCGCGCAAGGAGGGCTGGGGCCCGGACGGCATCCGCGACCTCGCGCTCGGCTCGGATCGCGCCCGCCTCGCGGCGATGAAGAACGGCGACATCGACGGGTCGGTCAACGGCGCGGTCAACGGCTATTCCTATGAAGAGCATAACGAGGCGAAGGTCGTGCTGCTGCTCGGCGACGTCGTCACGACCTTCCACACCCACGTGATGTTCGCCTCGGACAAGCTGATCGCCAGCAATCCCGATCTCGTGAAGCGCTTCCTTCAGGGCTTCTACGAATCGGCCGCCTACATGAAGGCGCATCCCGAGTTCGGCATCAAGAACGCGGCGAAGGTGCTGGGCATGAGCGAGACCGCCGTCGCGCGAGGTTATCCGAACGAGATGCGCATGCTGTCGGACGACGGCGCCTTCGATCCCGCGGCGATCGAGGCGATCCGCCACTCGCTCGTCGACCTCGGAATCGTCGACAAGATGCCGGAGGCGAAGGAGATGTACACTGACCGCTTCGTGCCGGTGAAGCTCGATCCGATCACGCAGTAAGGAGCGCGCGTCATGCCGATGAGCGCGACGCAGCAGCGCAGCCAAGGACAGCAGTTCAATCGGGGACGAGGGGCAGGGGACGCCGTGATGGATGGGAAGAGCAAGCTGGCGGCTGACGCGCCGGTCGCGATCGCGGTAGAGCACGTGACGCAGCGTTTCGACGGGCGCCGGCCGGGCCAGCAGGTGCTGGCGCTCGACGACGTCTCGCTCGAGATCCGCGCCGGCGAGTTCCTCTGCCTGCTCGGCCCGTCGGGCTGCGGCAAGAGCACGCTGCTCAACATCATCGGCGGCCTGAACCGGCAGACCTCGGGCACCGTCCGGATCGGCGACACCGTGGTACGCGGTCCGACGCCGTCGCAGGTCGCCTTCGTCTTCCAGGAGAGCACGCTCTTTCCCTGGTACACGGTCCTCGAAAACTTCAAGGTCTCCAGCGATTTCCAGCGCTCGCAGGCATCGACCTGGAACGACCGGGCGATGTCGGCCCTGCGCTCGGTCGGGATGGAGAATTTCGCGAACCACTATCCGAACCAGCTGTCGATCGGCATGAAGCAGCGCATCAATCTGGCGCGCGGCATCTTCCTCGACACGCCGATCATCCTGATGGACGAGCCCTTCGCGGCGCTCGACGAGCAGACCCGCATGGTGCTCGGCGAGGACCTCTCGGTGCTGCTGGCGCGTACCGGCAAGACCATCGTCTTCGTGACGCACAGCCTCGCCGAGGCCGTCTTCCTCGCCGACCGGATCGTCGTCATGACGGCGCGGCCGGGACGCATCAAGGCGACGCTGACGGTCGAGGAGCCACATCCGCGCTCACCCGATTTCATGCTGGCGCCGCGCTTCAGCGAGATCCGCAACGAGCTCTTCGCCATTCTGCGCGACGAGATTCGCCAGACCGTCGCCGCGATGCGCGAGGCCCGCGACGAGGGGGTCGTCGATGGCTGAGCGGAGCGCGCTCGACAGCAGCGGGATCGTCCCGCGCTCGATCCAGGTCGGCTTCGTCGCCGCCGTCATCGGCCTGTGGTTCTTTCTGACCCTCGGCGGCCATGTGCATCTGCTGCTGCTGCCCGACCCGGTCAAGGTCTGGTACGCGATGGTCCAGCTGGCGGTGTCGGGACAGCTCTGGGCTGCCGCGAAGGTGACGCTGCTCTCGATTCTCAAAGCCTATTTTACCGCGGTGATCCCCGGTCTCGCCATCGGCTTCCTGGTGTCGCGGACCTTGCGCTCGGTGCAATTCTTCGAGCCGATCTTTTCCGGCATCTTTTCGGTGCCGCTGACGCTGTTCTTCCCGCTGTTCATCTTCTTCTTCGGCATCGGGCCAAACTCTAAAATCGCCTATGGCGGGCTCTATGCCTTCTTCCCTGTCGTCATCACCTCGATCGCGGCTTTCGCCAACACCGATCAGCTTTATATCCGGGCGGCGCAATCGATGGGTGCGAGCCAGTTGCAGCTCTTCCGCAGGGTTTATTTCCCTTCCGCGCTGCCCGGCATTCTGACCGGCCTGCGCATCGCGACGGTCGTCTGCGTCGCTTCCGTGCTGGGCGGCGAGACGATCTCGTCGACCAATGGCGTCGGCCATGCGATCGCGCTGCAAGCGGAGCTGATGGAGACCGCGCGGATGTACGCCTGGGTCGTCTATGTCGTGGTCGCCGTCGTGGCGCTGAACATGGCGCTCTCGGTGATCGAGACCCGCACGGAACGGAAATAGGAGGCGAACATGGCCGTCTCAGATTTCGCCGTCGCCGCCGCGCCCCGTCGCTTCAGCCTGCTCGGCAACCTCGCCATACAGCGCCTGCTGCTCCTGCTCGGCCTGCTCGTCCTGTGGGAAATCTACGCAAGGATTGCCGGCGACACGGGGATGATCGCCGGTCCGAGCGGGATCCTTCGCGCGATGGGCCCAAAAATTTTCGCCAATCCCAAAGTCGTCGCGGCGATCGAGCTGACGCTGTTCGAGCTCGCCGTTGCCTACGGACTCTCGGTCGTCTTCGGCGTCGTCATCGGCGTCGCGATCGGGATGACCGACTTCGGCCGTCGTTGCTTCAATCCCATCGTCGTCCTGCTCTATTCCGTGCCGCAGGTCGTGTTGCTGCCGCTCATCGTCCTGGTGTTCGGCATTGGGCCGCTGAGCAAGATCGCGTTCGGCTTCAGCCATGGGATCTTCCCGGTCATCGTCAGCACGATCACCGGCATGCGGACGGTGAACCCGACCTTCCTGCATGGCGCCCGCGCGATGGGTGCCAGCCGGTTCCAGACGATCCGCCACGTCATCTTCCCGAACATGGTCCCAGCCGTCTTCGCCGGCTTCCGCCTCGCGATGACGCTGACCCTGCTCGGCGTGCTCCTTGCCGAACTTTACGTCTCCATCTCCGGCATCGGCTATTTCACGCAGGTCTTTGCCGAGACCTTCGACCCGTCGCCGCTCTTCGCGCTGATGACCGTACTCACCGTGATGGCGGTCGCGCTCAACGAGCTCGTCCGCCTCGTCGAGGCGCGCTTTACCCGCTGGAAGAATTGAGTTGCCTTATTTCGTCATGGCCGGGCTTGACCCGGCCATCCACGCCTAGCAGCAGCATCCGTCGGAAGACGTGGATGCCCGGGTCAAGCCCGGGCATGACGGCGGCGACGGGGAGCCTGATGTCGAAGCTAGTGCATGCCGTAATGAACTGGAGGACTTCGTGAGCATTGTTGGCGTCGATATCGGCGGGACCTTCACCGATCTGGTCGGCTACGAGAACGGCCGCATCATCACCAGCAAGACCTCGACGGTCCCCGCGGACCCGACCGAGGGCGTCGCCGAGAGCCTGCGCCTGGCGAATTGCGACATCTCCGCCATCGGCGAGCTGCTGCACGGCTCGACGATCGCGATCAATACGGTGCTGGAGCGCAAGGGCGCCAAGACGGCGCTGATCACGACCGAGGGCTTCCGCGACATCTACGCGATCGGCCGCAACAACCGGCCCGACGCCTTCAACATCATGTTCAAGAGGCCGCGGCCGCTGGTGACGCGCGATCTCACCTTCGAGGTCGCCGGCCGCATGACCGCGACCGGCGAGGAGCTGACGCCGCTCGACGAGGCGCGCGTCGTTGCGCTCGGCGAGCAGATGGTCAAACTCGGCGTCGAGGCCGTCGCGGTCTGCTTCATGCACGCCTACAACAACCCGGCGCACGAAGTGGCGGCCGGCGCCATCCTGCGAAGCCGCTTCCCCAAGCTCTTCGTGACGCTGAGCCACGAGATCCTGCGCGAGTACCGCGAGTACGAGCGGACCTCGACGACGGCGCTCAACGCTTTCGTCGGCCCGCGCGTCGACGGCTACCTCGGCCGGCTCGAGCGCTTCGTCCTCGACCGGAAATTCGCCGGCAAGATCCAGATCATGCGCTCGAACGGCGGCACGATGTCGATCGACCGCGCCCGCCGCGAGCCCGTCGGCATGATGGAATCGGGCCCCGTCGCCGGCATGATCGGCGCCGGACGCTTGGCGAGCCTGATGGGCTGGGATAGCGTGATCGGCTTCGACATGGGCGGCACCACCGCCAAGGCGACGCTGATCACCGGCGGCCTCGCGCCGATCGAGGAAGGCTATGTCATCGGCGACGAGTTCACCGGCCAGCCGATGCAGCTGCCGGTCGTCGACATCGTCGAGGTCGGGGCGGGCGGCGGCTCGATCGCCTGGGTCGACGCGACCGGCGGCCTCCGTGTCGGACCGGTCAGCGCCGGCGCCGATCCGGGTCCGGTCTGCTATGGCCGCGGCGCCGAGGAGCCGGTCGTCACCGACGCCGACCTCGTGCTCGGCCGCCTCAACGGCGATCGTTTCCTCGGCGGCGCAATGCACCTCGACCGCGGCCTCGCCGCCGCCGCTATCCAGAAGAAGATCGCCGAGCCGCTCGGCCTCGAGACGGTCGAGGCGGCGCTCGGCGTTGCCCGCATCGCCGATGCCGCGATGTCGCTCGCCGTGCGCGCCGTCTCGGTCAACCGCGGCATCGATCCCCGCGATGCCGTGATGATCGCCTTCGGCGGCGCCGGGCCGCTGCATGCGATCGCGATCGCCAAGGAGATCTATATCCCGACCGTCGTCATCCCCAAGCTGCCGGGGAATTTCTCGGCGCTCGGCATGCTGATGGCCGAGTGGCGCCAGGATTTCGTCCGCACCCTCTTCGGCCAGCTCGCCAAGGTCGCCGTCGCCGACGCCGAGCGTGCCTTCGCCGAGCTGCGCCAGGCCGGGGAGGAGATCCTGCTCGCCGACCGCTTCGCGCCGGGGATCGCGCATTTCGCCTTCGCCGCCGATCTGCGCTACCGCGGCCAGGAGCATACGATCCCGATCCCGGTCCCTGATGCCGCGGCGCTGACGACCGACACGGCGGCGACCAGCGCCCTCTTCGACGAGCAGCACGACAAGCGCTACGGCCACGCCGAGACCGGCCAGCTCATCGAGATCGTCAATCTGCGCCTCGTCGTTACCGTGCCGCGCATGGAGGACACGATCGGCGAGTGGCTGTCGCAGCCGTGGGAGCCGACCGAGACCGCCATCGAGCAGAGCCGCAAGGTCGTCTTCGAGGACCCCGCCAAACCGGTGGACGCCCGCGTCCTCTGGCGGCCGGCGCTGCCGGCGGGGACGGAGATCGTCGGCCCCGCCGTCATCGAGGAGCCGAACTCGACCATTCTCATCCATCCCGGCGACACCGCCCGCATCACCGCGGCGGGTCATATCGTCGTCACGCTGGCGCCGCAGGAATAGGAGCTCTCTCGATGTCATCGAACACCAAGGCCCATCCGATCACCGTCGAGGTCATCCGCAACGCGATCAATGCCTATGCCGACGAGATGGCGCTGGCGCTGTGCAAATCCGCCTACAACATGATGATCTACGAGGTCCGCGATTATTGCTGCGGGCTTATCGATTCGCAGGCGCGGATGATCTCGCAGAACAAGGGCGGGCTGCCGATCTTCCTCGCCGATCTCGGCATCGCGGTGCAGGACGGCATCGAGCGCTATGGTCTTGAGGGCTTCGTGCCCGGCGATGTCGTCATCATGAATCACGGCGGCGTCTGCGGGCAGCATCTCAACAACGTCGTCATCTACGTGCCCTGCTTCCATGAAGGGAAGGTGATCGGCTTCGCCGCGAACCGGGCGCATTGGGTCGACATCGGCGGCTCGCGCATCGGCTTCGGCTCGCTCGTCTCCAGCGACATCTTCTCCGAGGGGCTGCAGTTCCGCTCGCTCAAGCTCTACGAGGGCGGCAAGCGCAACGAGACGCTGTGGCAGATCATCCTCGACAACGTCCGCTTCCCGGACTCCGCATTGGGCGATCTCCGGGCGCAGATCGCGTCCTGCCAGCTCGGCGCGAGACGCTACGGCGAGCTCGCCAAGCGCTACGGCACGGAAACCGTCGAGAGCTGCATCGCGACGATCTGGGACAAGGCGGAGCTCGAGGCGCGCGCCGCCGTCGAGGCGATGCCCGACGGCACCTACGAGGCCGAGAGCTTCCTCGACAACGATGGCCGGAACCTCGACACGCCGATCAGGATCAAGGTCAAGGTGATCATCAAAGGATCGCAGATGACCATCGACTTCTCCGAGCTGAACGACCAGGTCGAGGGGCCGCTCAACTCGGGCTATTCCGGCGGTCTCGCGGCAGCGCGCGTCGCCTTCAAATGCCTGACGCAGCCGCAGGCGCCGGTCAACGAGGGCTGCTTCCGCTCGCTCGAGCTGATCCTGCCCGAGGGCAAGATGCTGAACGCCCGGCCGGGCACGGCGATCGGGCAGTGGAGCGTCGCGCTGCCGACGATCATCGACACGATCCTCCTCGCGCTGGCGCCGGCGCTGCCCGATCAGATCCCGGCCGGCCACAAGGGCGACATGGGCGGCTATACGTTTTTCGGCGCGCGCGCGAGCGACGGAAGACGCTTCGTCCTGATGAACATCTACGGCGGCGGCTGGGGCGGCCGGCCGCACGAGGACGGCGAATCCGCGTCGGTCTCGATCTGCCAGGGCGACGTCCGCAACGCCCCCTGCGAGCTGCAGGAGATCCAGTACCCCTTCATCATCGAGAGCTGCTCGCTGCGCCAGGATAGCGGCGGCGCCGGCAAGTTCCGCGGCGGACTCGGCGGCGAGATGACCTTGCGCGCCCTCCAGAAGTGCTTCGTGCACTTCAATGCCGAGCGTACCAAATGCCCGCCCTGGGGACTCGGCGGCGGTCTCTCCGGCGCCACCAACATGGGCGTCATTCGCCGCGCCAACGGCACCGAGGAGATCGTCTACAAGCGCTCCGGTGTGCCGCTCGACGAGGGCGATCGCGTCACCTTCTTGACGGCCGGCGGCGGCGGCTGGGGCAAGCCGCGCGAGCGCGACACCGCGGCGATCGAGGACGATCTCCGCAAGGGATACATCTCGTCGGAAGCGGCGAAGCGCGACTATGGCTACGTCGCTGGCGCGGCGCGCACCGATCAGGCGGCCGAATAGCAGGGGGACCGACACATGACGCTCGCGCAGCAACGCCGCGACCGGCTCGTCCGGGCGATGAACGACGAGGGGATCGAGGCGCTCGTCGTCTACGGAACGGGCTGGCAGGAATCCTACCTCCGCTACGTCGCGGATTTCGGGATCTGCGAGGGCCACGGCATTGCGGTCGTCACCGCCGACGGCGACTGCCGCCTCTACCTCGACAGCGCCGCCGAGGCCGAGCGCGCATCCTGCGAGACCTCCGGCGTAGCCACCAGATTGGTGCGCGACGTCGGGCGTGCCGTTGGCGACCAGATCGACCGGATCGCCAACCACCGCCTCGCCGCGGCGCCGCGGCATCTGCTGCCGTCGTGGCTGGTCGCGCGTGAGCGCTCCTACCAGCTCGAGGACGGGACGGGGCTGCTCGACCGGCTGATGATGACCAAGATGCCGGACGAGCTCGCCGCGATGCGCAAGGCGGCGAAGCTGGCCGACGACGGCTACGCCGTCTTCCGCAAGGCGGCTCGTCCCGGCCGGCGGCAGTACGAGGTCATCGCCGAGGTCGAGGCCTATTTCCGCAGCCAGGGCTCACCCGACAATTTCCAGATCATGGGATCCGGCGGTCCTGACGTCAAAGGCATGGCGGCGCCCTCGGAGCGCATCCTCAAGGCCGGCGATCTCGTCACCACCGAGCTGACCCCCTCGGTCGACGGCTATTTCGCGCAGATCTGCCGGACCCTCGTGCTCGGCAAGTCGACGCCGGTCCAGAACAAGGCCTTCGACGTCTACCGCGAGGCGATGGTCGCGGGGATCGCGGCGGTGCGCCCCGGCGTCACCGCCGCCGACGTCGCGCGGGCGGAGAACGACGTCTTCCGCAAATACGGGCTCGGCGACTACGTCACCAGCAAGTTCACCCGCGTCCGCGGCCACGGGCTCGGGCTCAGCTGCGACGCGAAGCCCTCGATCCTCGAGGACGTCCACACGGTGCTGGAGGAGGGGATGACGATCATCGTCCACCCCAATACCTACAATCCCGA
>JAQGID010000293.1 GCA_028291405.1 Rhodospirillales bacterium
CGAGGCTGGCACCGTCGCGGGCGGCGCCGGCAGGGCGGTCGGGCGCTGGACCGCGGGGGCCGGCGCCGCGGCCGGCGCGGCAGCGGCGGTACGTGCCGGCTCCGGGGTCGGCGGCGTCACGGCGGGCTCGGCTCGCTGTCCCAGCGGCGGCGGCGGCGGTGCGGCCCCCGGCGGCGACACGGAGGGGCCGGGACCGGCGCGCAGCTGCTCGTCGATATAGCGGGCGTTGGCGCGATCGGCGACCAGCTGCTGAGTCAGCGATTCGCGCTCCGCCGTGCTGAGCGCCCGGGTCGGCGGCGGCGGGACCGAGGCAAGATTCGGATAGGGCTGGTCGGCGCCGGCTTCGAGGGCGGCGGCATTCGGCGCGTCGGGCGGGGGGTCGTTGGCCGAGATCCCCATCGCGCTGCGGTACCACTCGATCGGATTGGCCGACGAGCAGCCGGTCACCGCAAAGCCGAGGACAAGCGCGAGGACGAGCCGGCTGTTCCGCCGTGTGCTGCGTCCCGTTCCATGCTTCATGCCGACTCCGCTCATCGTTGCTCTGCCGCCACAATCACCGGTTCCGGCTCCCTGCGTGCATGTTACGGCGCGCGAGAGCGCCCGTCGCCGGGGAGAATGTGTTATGGAGACGTTTGTGTATTAGATTCAGGGTCCGGTCGTCACCAACAAATCGACAGGAGACGGGACGCGGCAGGCCGGGCGGCCGCACTGTCCGGCACATCGATCGCTGCCGCGACGCGCCGGCGCTGCTGGGAGGTAGAGAGTTGACCGAGGCGAAGAACAACGAGGTCAAGCACCTTGATCCGCTCGAGTTGTCGCGCAGCATGGCGCAAATCGCCGAGCGCAGCCAGCGCCTCGTCAGCGAGTTCCTGCAGCGCCAGACGCCCCAGGAGGGCGGTATCGGCATGGGCGATCCGCTGAACATCGGCGCCGCCTTCTTCGAGATGACCTCCCGTATGATGGCCGACCCGACTCGGCTGATGCAGGCGCAGCTGTCGCTGTGGAACGATTACATGACGCTGTGGCAGCGCACCGCTCAGCGGTTTCTCGGCGGCGAGACGGAGCCGGTGGTCGACACCCCGGCCGGCGACCGCCGCTTCAGGGACGCCGCATGGAGCGAGAGCACGCTCTTCGACTTCATCAAGCAGAGCTATCTGCTGACCGCCCGCTACATGCAGTCCTCGGTCAAGGAGGTCGAGGGGCTCGACGACAAGACGGCGCGCAAGGTCGATTTCTACACGCGGCAGTTCGTCGACGCGATCGCGCCGTCGAATTTCGTGTTGACCAACCCCGAGGTTCTCAAGGCGACGCTCGAGAGCGGCGGCGAGAACCTCGTCAAGGGCCTGGAGAATCTGCTCGACGATCTCGAGCGCGGCCACGGCCGACTGGCGATCCGCATGACCGACGAGGCGGCCTTCAAGATCGGCGAGAACATCGCCGTGACGCCGGGCAAGGTCGTCTTCCAGAACGATTTGATGCAGCTGATCCAATATGCGCCGACGACCGACAAGGTGAAGCGCCGGCCGCTGCTGATCATCCCGCCGTGGATCAACAAATTCTACATCCTCGACCTGCGGCCCAGTAATTCCTTCATTCGCTGGGCGGTCGAGCAGGGTCACACCGTCTTCGTCGTCTCCTGGGCCAATCCGGACGAGAAGCTCGCCGCCAAGACCTTCGAGGACTACATGCTCGAAGGGCCGCTGGCGGCGCTCGACGCGATGGAGTCGGCGACCGGCGAGCATGAGGCGAACGTCATCGGCTATTGCCTCGGCGGAACCCTGCTCGCCTGCACCCTTGCCTATCTGAAGGCCAAGGGCGACGAGCGCGTCGTCAGCGCGACATATCTCGTCACCATGGTCGATTTCGCCGAGGCCGGCGAGCTCTCGGTCTTCATCGACGAGGAGCAGCTCGCCGCGCTCGAGGAACGCATGAAGACGACCGGCTATCTCGAGGGCCGCGACATGGCGACGACCTTCAACATGCTGCGCGCCAACGATTTGATCTGGTCCTTCGTCGTCAACAACTACCTGCTCGGCAAGGACCCGTTCCCCTTCGACCTGCTCTACTGGAACGCCGATTCGACGCGCATGCCGGCGGCGATGCACAGCTTCTATCTCCGCAACATGTACCAGGAGAACAAGCTGATCCAGCCCGGCGGGATCACCCTCGGCGGCGTCCCGATCGACCTCACCAGGGTCAAGGTGCCGGCCTATCTCCTGTCGACCCGCGAGGACCACATCGCGCCCTGGCGCTCGACCTATGCCGCGACGCAGATCTACGGCGGCCCGGTCCGCTTCACCCTCGCCGCCTCCGGCCACATCGCCGGCGTCATCAATCCGCCGGGCAGCAAATACGGCCATTGGACGAACGCCAAGACGCCGGCAACCCCCGAGAAATGGCTGGAGACCGCGACCCAGGTGAACGAATCCTGGTGGCCCGCCTGGGAGAAATGGGTCGCCAAATACGCCGGCGGCACCGTCAAGCCGCGCATTCCCGGCGAGGGCAAGCTCAAGCCGATCGAGGACGCGCCCGGTTCTTACGTCAGGGTCCGCGGCGACTAGCGATCAGCCCTGCAGCGCGGCGTCCAGCGCTTCGGCAATGCCGTCGGCCTGGTCTGCGGTGAGCACCAGCGGCGGCGAGATGCGGATCGTGTGATCGTGGGTGTCCTTACAGAGGAAGCCGCGGTCCTTCAGCCGCTCGCACACCGGCCGCGCGCCGCCGGCGTCGAGGTGCAGCTCGACGGCCAGCATGAGGCCGCGGCCGCGGACCTCCTTGATCGCCGGGTTTCTGATGGCGCAAAGCGCCGCCTTCAGCCGGGCGCCGACGGCGGCGGCATTCTCGATCATCCCCTCTTCGATCAGCACCTTCAGCGCCATGCGGGCGACCGCGCAGGCGAGCGGATTGCCGCCGAAGGTCGAGCCGTGGTCGCCCGGCTTCAGGACGCCCAGGATCTCGGAGCTCGAGAGCACCGCCGAGACCGGATAGAAACCGCCGGACAGCGCCTTGCCGACCAGCGTCAAATCCGCCTCGATGCCCTCGTGCTGCTCGGCCAGCAGCTTGCCGGTGCGCCCCAGCCCCGTCTGGATCTCGTCGAGGACCAGGACGACATTGTTGCGCGTGCAGATCTCGCGGACTCTCGCGAAATACCCGGCAGGCGGAACGATCACCCCCGCCTCTCCCTGGATCGGCTCGACCAGGAAGGCCACCGTATTGGGGGTGATGGCGGCATCGAGGGCGGCGGCATCGCCGAACGGGATCATCCGGAATCCGGGCGCGAAGGGGCCGAACCCGCCGCGCGTCTGCGCGTCGGAGGAGAAGCCGACGATCGCCAGGGTGCGGCCGTGAAAGTTCTCCGAGCAAACGATGATCTCGGCCGCGCCGTCGGCGACGCCCTTCACCTCATAGCCCCATTTGCGCACGGTCTTCAGCGCGCTTTCCACCGCCTCGGCCCCGGAATTCATCGGCAGCGCCATGTGCGAACCGGTCAGCTCGCAAAGCTCTTCGTAGAAGGCCGGCAGCTGGTCGTTGCGGAAGGCCCGCGAGGTTAGCGTCAGGCGGGACGCCTGCTCCACCATGGCTTGAACCAGCCGCGGATGGCAGTGGCCCTGGTTGACTGCCGAATAGGCCGCCAGACAATCGAGATAGCGGTGGCCTTCGACATCCCAGACATAGACGCCTTCGCCGCGCGTCAAGACAACGTCGAGCGGCTGGTAGTTGCGGGCGCCGTAATGGGTTTCGCGGGCAATGAAGTCCGCGGCGGGGCGTTCCTCGACGGCGATGGACATCGGCGTTCCTCACGCTAGGACGACGCGAGCCCCGACATGATCGGATTTTTCGGCCCCGGCGAATAGTGGGTTGTGCGTCCTCCAAGCGCCGGCCAATCATATGCCTGAACTCGAATATTTCAATTCTGGAATATAAGCTCATGTCGACCTTCGCGGCCTTGGCCGATCCCGTCCGTCGCGAGATCCTCGCCTTGCTCCGGCATGGCGAGCAGCCCGCCGGAACCCTCGTCGCGGCGCTCGGCCTGCCGCAACCCAGCGTCTCCAAGCATCTGAAAACCTTGCGCGAGGCCGGGCTGGTGCGCGCCCGTATCGACGGTCCGCGCCGCCTATACTGCATCGATCCCGCGCCTCTGGCCGAGCTCGACGCCTGGCTTTCCCCCTATCGCGAATTCTGGGCCAACAAGCTCGACGCCCTCGGCGACCATCTGAAACGGAGCGACTGACATGGACCAACTTGGCACCTTCGACCGCCACGCCGACAACGCCGACCTGCACTACGAGCGGCGCTTCGACCGGCCGATCGAGACGGTCTGGGCGGCGCTGACCGACCCCGTCCGCATCGAGGACTGGCTGGGTCAGGCACGCGTCGAGCCGCACGTCGGCGGCCGCTACGAGCTGTTCGTCGACCGGCGGCGGCCCATGACCGGACGCATCGTGACCTGGGAGCCGCCGCGGCTGCTGGAATTCAGCTGGGACACCGGCGACGCGCCGGCATCGCTCGTGCGCTGCGAGTTGTCGCGCGACGGTGACGGCACGAAGCTGCTGTTCCTGCACAAAGGCGTCGGCTTTGACTGGATCGGCCTCGTACTGCCGGGCTGGCACGTTCATCTCGAACGCTTGAGAAACCTGCTGTCAGGCGCCGACCACGCCATGTCCATGGAGCGCTGGCGCGAGATGCAGGGCGTCTATATCGACCGCTACAAGCTCGAGGGCGTCATGCTCGACCCGCCGCCGGACCACTGCGAGTGAACCTGCGGCAGAGAACAGGCGGCGTGATCACGCCGCC
>JAQGID010000336.1 GCA_028291405.1 Rhodospirillales bacterium
CAGCGCTGGTCGGCGCTCCTGATGAAGCGCGTCGGAGGCAAAAAGGCGAAGGTCGCTGTCGCGCGCAAGATCGCTATCATCCTCCACCGCATCTGGACCGACGGCACCAGCTTCGAGTGGGGAGCAGAGAAGGCGGCTTAGCAAACTCGGATCCGGCCTGCAGCATCAGCAACGTCGGTCGGTGTCTCTGCCGGGACGGCGGTGACGGTGACCTCGGTGTTTCGGCTGACGGCGGACTCGTTCGCACGTCGTTCCATACGTTGAGGCACCCACCCCGAACACCATCATGAGGCTTCAGACCTCGGAAAGGACCCTGACCTCGGCAGGACACATACACTGGAGTTGACAGCCACTCGCGATTAAAGGGCCGAAACACAGCCTCAAAACTTGACGGTTCTCAAGGCGCGGTCGCCGTATGCTTCGTATCTTGCCACACGTTCGCAGCGCCCTCTGGAGCGGTGCTGGACGGACGACCCCGGAAACAAGCTCCGGCCCCGTATCGGGCCAAACAGTCAAAGGAAATTACCATGCCAGCCATCATCGATCCGGACGCTCAGATTGTCATCGTCGACGTGAAAACCGTCGCCGCGGGGTACCGCGTCAGCGCATTGATCGGCAGCGACGTCATCAATGACCGCAAAGAGTCCGTCGGCACGGTCGACGACTTGATCATGTCCGGTACCGACGACCGCATTCAGTTCGCAGTGCTGCAGATCGGCGGGTTTCTCGGACTCGGCGGTCTCCTGGTTGCCGTGGAGTTCGGGGCGCTGAGGCTTGACACCTCGGACGGTAAGCTGAAGTTCGTTCTGCCCGGCGCGACGAAAGACGAGCTGAAGAAACTGCCCCCGTTCGAATATCGAGACTGACCGCATGCTACGGGCGGTTCCCGCCTCACCAAGCCGAACGCTGAAGGGCGCCGCCGCTCCGCCTTTCCGGAGCGACGTCTGAACACAGTGCGGTGACGCGGCGGCGTTGGTTGTCACGGCGACCGGTTACCGGCTGAAGTCCGTGCCGGCTTTACGCTTCCAGCGTTCCGCCGTTTCTGGACCAGCATTTCGAGCACGTCGCCCTCGCCGTCGACAGCGCGCCAGAGATAAAGATGCGCACCGTGGATTGAGACGACCATCTCGTCAAGATGCCAGCGACCATCCGGCCGAGCCCGGCAGCGACACAGATTTCGGGCGATCGCCGGGCCGAATTTCAAGACCCACCTGCGGACAGTCTCATAGCTCGCCTCCACGCCGCGCGCGGCCAACAGCTCTTCGACGTCGCGATCGCTCAAGGTGAAGCGCAGATAGAGCCAAAGCGCGTGCCGGATCACAGCAGGCGGGAAGCGGTGACGGGCGTAGGAGATTGTCTGCATTCCCGAGAGTACCGCCGTCCGGCCCTACCTGGCGGGTTAGTGTGTCAATGCCTACGCCGGTCTTCGAGATAGATGCGGTCGGAGAGACGATGGGTTTTTACCGGCTGTTTGCAATGGAGTTCGATCGCCTTTGGAGCCGCTCAAGGGACGCTCCGATGACCCTCGATGATGAGAGCGCCAGGCGGGCGCGGCGGTAGAAATGCGCCCGCGGCCGTCCCACGGCGCTCGCGTCCGAACCGCTGACCAACACGATATCAGTTGCTCTGCAGCCCCTGATAGGTTACCTGCCGCAGCAGCCCATCAGCCGTCCAGCTCAGGAACGTGACCTCCGCGACTCGTTCCGGCCGCACCCAATGCACGCGGCTTAGCTTGAGCGGAGCCCCGAATCGATTCGTCTTCGGTGGCGGTGCAGCCAACGGCATCTTGCTGATCGCGAGCGGCGTTATCCATTGATGCCGATGCTGTGTGCGCTGACGTCGAGGCTGTGTGCAACGTGGAAGACCGCTTCGGGTGGATTTCCGCCAGTCCACTTTGGAGGGAAGAGCCGCGGAAGCGGACATTCGCGAAAGCAATAACGATCGACAGGCTGCGAGGAAGTTCCGCGCGAGCTTGTCGTAGCGGGTGGCAATGCGGCTAGCCGTTCCTTACATGCGCGATGCCCCCCTCCGCAAGCCATGCTTTCCGCTAAGCATGACTGTTAGTCGGCGAGGGCTCCCGATGCCGATGGGCACGATAACTTCTTGAATCTCCTGAGGCTGGTGGGGTCCCTGCCGGGGTGATTATCACGAGCCTCTCCTGGATGCCGTTCTGGCCAAGCCGGCCACGCAGGTTGCCGACAGTCGAAGACGTCGAGGTTATGCGGGATTCTGGCGTAATATCAATCAAATACGCCGGAAGTCATTATTGATGTAATAATTTCCTATCGCAAAATAAATGCGGGATTACCATGAGACAATTTCACTTTTTCTCCGTATACTCATAATTAAATCGACATTATATTAGATTTCGTTAACTCTATATTACACAAATCTTGAAAATAAATATTGAGATTTTAAAAAAAGAACGTGTGTTTATAGAGACAGTTTCTTAATCTGCGCGGGTTCTATTTGGCGTCGTGCGATCATTTTCGGGTTAATCGCGTATGATAATCCTGCGGGCGACTGGTCGATATCGCCCCATCTTGTGGCTGCTGCTCACCGCGTTATGGGCGTCGGTTCGGATTTCTCCATCCTGGGCGCAATCCGTGCCGGTGCCGCCCTCCGTCGCCCCCGGTGCGATCGAGCGGGGGTTGCAGAGCCCGCTTCCCGAAAGCCGCGACGGCGAGATCACGATTCCAGCGCCGCAAGATTCGGTCGCGCCGAGCAACGCGGCGGGAATTCGCTTTACGTTGCATTCCCGATGGCGCGAGCGTCCTGCCCGCGGCCGCCATCGAGACGACCTATCGTCGCCTGATCGGTCAATCGATCACCCTCGCCGAGCTCTATGACGTCGCCAATGCGATTACCGCGCTATACGTCAAGGCCGGCTACGCGATTTCCTTCGGGCTGGTGCCGGCGCAAAGGATCGATGCATCGGGACATGTGACGATCGCCGTCGTCGAAGGCTATGTCGCGGAGATCGACGTCGCCGGCGCGTCGCCGCGCATCGCCGCAGTCGTGCGCGGCTACGGCCGTCGGATCCAGGCATCCCGGCCACTCAAGAACGCCGATCTCGAGCGCTTTCTGATGCTCGTCAACGATCTGCCCGGCATGACGGTCAAGAGCGTCTTCAACCACGTGAAAGACGGCGAACGGGGCGCCACCCGGCTCGACATGAACGTGACCTTCGCGTCCGTCCAGGCGTCGGTGGATGTCGATAATCGCGGATCCCGGGCGCTCGGGCCGTGGCGCACGATCGTCGGTCTCACCATCGATTCACCCCTCGGCCTGGGCGACGCGCTGACCGTGCGGGGCTTGCAGACGATCGATCGCGACGAGCTCAGCTACGGCGCGGCGAGCTGGTCGGTGCCGATCGACCGCAACGGCACGTCGCTGAACCTGGCGGTGTCGAACTCCGCCAGCCGGCCCGGCACGCCGGCGCTGGCGACGATCAACTTCGCCGGCAACGGCTGGATCGCGAGCGGCGGCCTCGATCATGTGCTGGTCCGAACGCGCACCGACAGCTTGGCGGTCAGCGTCACCGGCACGGCCAAATGGCTCGACACGACGATCCTCGCCCAACCGAACTCGCGCGATCGGATCTACACGCTGGATACGGCCGTGAGCTATGTCGGCCGCGACGGCGACGGCGTGACCAGCGGTATCGCGCGCCTGACCAAGGGACTCGACATCTTCGATGCGACGGGATCGAGCTCGCCGTTGCGCAGCCGCTCCTCCGGCAGCGGCAAGTACCTCAGCGGGCAAGCCTTCTTGGCCATGCTCGCCGTCGTCGGCGCCTTCATTTGGACAAAGTGAATGTCAACGCGCTCTAGCATTACAGTTGCGCATTTCTTGAATCTCTGAATCTATGGGTCACCATGATTCGGAGGTCATGGATGGCGGGCGCATCGATCGAGGCAACGCTGGAGCTTTGGGCTTCTTCGCTGCGACACGTG
>JAQGID010000345.1 GCA_028291405.1 Rhodospirillales bacterium
ACCGGCTTGCTGGCGACGAGGCCGACGGGACCGGCTTCGCTGTAGTTGAACGTCGCGCCGGCACGCAGCACGTGATCGAACCAACTCTTCAGCGTCGAGGGGATGCCGAAATTATACATCGGCGCACCGATCACCACGATCTCGGCGGCGTGCAGCTCGGCGATCAGCGCGTCGGAGAGACGGCGCACCGGCGCCGCGGCGGCGGTGTCGGGCGCGTTGCGGCCGATGCCGGCGAGAGTCTCGCTGCGGACGTGCGGGATGGGGTCGCGATCGAGATCGTGCTCGACGAGGGTCAGCTCCGGCCGCTCGCGCCGCACCCGCTCGACGAACTGGTCGATCAGCCGGTTCGAGACGGAGGAGCCGCCGCCGGCGCTGCTCTTGATGACGAGAAGACTGCTCATGACGCACCTCGCTGGAGAGAAGACATGACGCAAAGTTAGGAACGCGGTAGCGTTGCAGATAGCCATCACTCTTGAGACACATCGTTGCCGAAAATGAAACAAGCGGCGATCGAGCTCACCGACGTCATCGCCTTCGCCCGCGTCGTCGAGACCGGCAATTTCGCGCGCGCCGGCGCGCGTCTCGGCGTCTCGAAATCGATCGTTAGCCGGCGAGTCGCCCGGCTCGAGGCAAGCCTCGGGGCACAGCTCCTGGTGCGCAGCGTGCGCGGCGCCGCGCCGACCGAGATCGGCGCCGCCTATCATGGGCGGCTCGCCGCCGTCTTCGGCGAGCTCGAGGCGGCGAACGAGGCGGTGGCGCTCGCGACCTCGGAGATCGCCGGACCGATCCGGGTGACGGGGCCGGTAAGCTTCGGCGTCGAGCAGCTCTCGGCCTGGCTGGCGGAATTCATGCTTCGCCATCCTCGCGTCGAGATCGAGCTGGTCCTCGACGACCGCCATGTCGATCTCGTGGCCGAGCATTTCGACCTCGCAATCCGCATGGGGCGGCTCGCCGACAGCAGCCTCGTCGCGCGCAAGCTCGCGACCGTCCGAGCGGTGGCGGTGGCGAGCCCGGCCTACCTCGAGTCGCGCGGCCGGCCGAGCCACCCGCGCGAGCTGACCGACCACGATGCGCTGATCTACACCAATACCGGCGCGGCGGAATGGCGCTTCCGCATCGACGATCGCTGGGAACGCATCCGCGTTACCGGGCGGCTGCGCTCAAACAACGGCGAAGCGCTACGCGAGGCGGCGCGCGCCGGGCTCGGCATCCTCGTGCTGCCCGCCTACCTGGCCGTCAAGGCGCTGAACGACGGCAGCCTGGTCGCAATCCTCGACGCGTTTCCGCTCGAGGACGCCGGGCTCTATGCGGTGCTGCCGCCGGGGCGCTCGACGACGGCGCGGCTGCGTGCGCTCGTCGACCATCTCGCCGACAGCGTCAAGCAGAGCCTAGCAAAGAGCCCCGTCTGCTAGGCGGGGAAGACGACGCCGGCGAGACGCCATGACCCCTGGATCATGTCAGGCGTCGCCGCGCAGCAGCTCCGCGCCGCGGCCGGCGGCGGCCTCGTCCCACGAGAGCGAGTGATGCGCGGCGACGGCGTTGAGGTCGCGCAGGTTGCGCTGCATCGGATTGGCGACGAAGAGGGCGCGGCCGCCGGCGGAATTGAACAGACCCTGCACGGCGTGCAGCGCAACCCTGACGGCATGGGCGCCGTGCAGCCGCGCCGCGCTGCGCTGCTCGGCGGTCGGGGTCTCGCCGCGCTCGAGCCGCCGCATTCCATCACGCGCCGTCTCGAGTACGAGCGTCGAGGCGGCCGCGATCTCGGCCGCGGCGGCGCCGACGCCGATCTGCGTGCCCACCATCTCGCTCATCGGCACGCCGCGGACGGCGCGCTTGCGGGTGAAGCCGAGATATTCCTCGAGGAAACCCCGCGCGATCCCCGTGCCGATGGCGGCGAAGGTCAGGCCGGGAAAGCCGACGCGCGGCAGGCGGAAGACGGCAGCGCCGTTGGCCGCGGCGCCCGGCCCCCCCCCCACCTCGGCGACCCCGAAGCCGAGGATGCGATGCTCGGGAACGAAGACCTCGGGGAGCTCGAAAGTCTTGCTGCCGGTGCCGGCGAGGCCGATGACCCGCCAGTCGTCGATCACCTTCCCGTCGCTGCGCGGCACCAGGAAAAAGCAGCGCTGCGGCGGCCGGCCTTCGGCCTCGATCATGCCGCCGCAGATCACCCATTGCGCATGATCGATGCCGCTGGAGTAGCCGTGACGCCCGGCCAGCAGAACACCGCCCGGAACCGGCCGCGCCCGCCCCGCCGGATCGATGCTCGCCGAGATCCGCGCCGCAGGATCGGCGCCCCAGACGTCGTCCTGCGCCGCCGCCGGAAAGCTGCCGAGCAGCTGGGCGTGGTCGTTGAAGACGCTCTGCACCCAGGCCTGCGAGGCGCAGCCGCGCGCGAGGATCTGGTCGACTTCGCAGAGCACGTCCCAGCCCTGCGCCGCGCCGCCGAACCGCGCCGGTCGGCAGATCCGCAGCAGCCCGGCGGCGTCGAGCTCGGCGATCGTCTCGTCAGGGCAGCGGCGCAGCTCCTCGCAGCGGATCGCGCGCTCGGCGAGGACCGGCACCAGCGCCTCGGCGCGGCGCAGGATCTCCTCGCGCCGCCCCGCGGCGGCAGATTGCGGCGCCGATCCGGTCTCCATGGTCATCGTGTCGCTCCCCCCTGCTCCGGCGCTCGCCGCGCCGTGTCGAGACTACCTTGCCACAGGCTCCGGACGGCGTCGAAATCTGAAGCCGGCGGGCGATGCTGCTCGTTATCGCATCTGCCAGGCTGCTCGTTCCGCGTGCGAGCGGAACTTCGCGTTCTCGCATTCGGTTAGTTCGATGTCCGAAAACGTTGAATGGGCCGAGAATGACGATATCGCGATTGCTGCTTTCGATTGCCGCCACGCTCGCGATCGGCGGCATCCTGGAGCCGTCCGCCGCGGCCGCCGCCGGCGGCGGCATCGTCGGAGCGATCTTGCCCGGAAACGCCGGCGGCGGCGCCGTGCCGGGTAGTGGCAGTCTCGGCGGCGGCGGCGCCGCTTCGGGCGGCGGTGGCGGCTTCGGCGGCTTTGCCGGCGGTGCACCCGGCGCCGCCTTCGCCAACCGGATCGGTCCAGCCCCCTTCGCAGCAAGCCGCAGCAACACGACCGCTACAGGCGCCCCGACCACTGGTGCCAATTCCGCTGGCGCCTCTTCCGGAACGCATAGCGGTGCGGCGACGGCGGGCAACGTCGGTTACTACGATCCGCAGAGCGCCTTCCTGGCGAGTGCCGTTGCAACGCCGTTCGCCGAGCGACGCGACAGCGGCAGCCTCGACCTCGTGAGCAGCTTCCAGGACAAGGACGGCCGCGCCTGCCGCGAGTATCGAGAGACGGTGACGATGGACGGCAAGCCGGTCGAGGCCACGGGCAAAGTCTGCCAGTCCGCCGACGGCCGCTGGGCGCTGGCCGACTGAAGCCACGGCCTGGTAGTCGTCTCAGTTCGAAATCGTAACAGCCGATAGGGGTTGTTCGGCCTAACGCCTTATCGCCCATCGGTTTCGTGTTCTAGTGGACTCGACTGTACGCGCGTTGTAGCAGGCAGAGAATGCCGCGGCCAAAACGACGAACTGGGCGAACGTGGCAGTCATGGTCGAGCCTCACGACATTGAGCGGAGAGGCTAACGGTGGCGGCGGCGAAGGGTCCGATAGTGCGACAAAAAGCCCCGCCGAAGCCGGGGCGGGAT
>JAQGID010000348.1 GCA_028291405.1 Rhodospirillales bacterium
AGGATCTGTTCAGCGGTGAGCAAGAGAGCACGCCGTCCCGGCCCTGTGCCGGCTTCGTCCGCCTGCTGAAGCAGTTTGATCGCTAGGCGGCGCATCTCATTCGCCGTCACGGCTGCCCCTCAAAACATACCGACGAGGGAACGCCCGTGAAATCGGATACGTTGCGGCGTCGCTGTCGTTTAAAATCGGCACCGGCCGCCGCACGTCCTTCGCCGCCTTGTCCTCGCGCAATCCCTGAAACGTCACCTGACGCAGCAACCCGTCAGCCGTCAAGGTGAGGAACGTCACCTCGGGGACGAGCTCCGGTCGCACCCAGTGGACGCGGCGGAGGTTGAGCGGCGAGCGATTGCGGTTGGTCTTCGGGAGCGGTGCGCAGAACTGAGGCCTCGTACCGCCCTAGTCGCTCGTCTCGGTGAGTTCTTCGAGCACACTGCGAGCAATGATCTCGGCAGTCGCCGCAGCGTCAACTTCGGCGACATAACAAACGTCTTCGATCGTCATTTGAGGAGACGATGGGACCCTCAATGATAGGATCATTGCCTTCAGACGATCGATTTGGTGCGGCGAAGGGCGCATTGCTTCCTCCGTTTGCCATTACTTCAGTGAGCAAACGGGGCTTGGCCAACGTTCTTACCAATTAGCAATTTTCCCGTGTATTCATAGATGCCATAGCAAGGCGGAAGATGAAGGCCGGCCGCCGCACGTTCCTTCGCGCACCGGGGAAGCGCGCGATCTTCCTCATGGAACCCCGGCTGGTCACGCGGTCCGATGATCATGAATCGCGAACGCGAGTCCCGAACGAGAGTCACCCGCGAGCAGTCAGCCGCTGACCTTCTCGACCTGATCGCTGCTGATGCCTGGGAGTTCGTCATCTGGTGCGAACCGGATGTTGAGCCGGCGGCCATTGGCCGGAACATCGGAGGCGGCCGTCACTTCACCGGTCAGGCCGCGCCGGTCTTTGCCGTCCATGAAGGCTAACAACGAACCCTCCCTGAAGCGTACCTTGTCACCTTTTTCGAACCTCATGATTTACTCCTTAGCTTCAGGGCACCACAGATCGTGCCTGCGCCAACGTCAGATCAGGCCCGATCGGTGCTATCAGTTCCGGTCCCTCGTTCTTCACGTTCCCGACCGCGGGCCCGATCGGGTAGACCCGCATCGGCTCGTACGGGTAGGGGCGCAGCAGCGACCGCAGATCGTCCGCCGAGGCCTCTTCCTCGCCTAGCCATCGCCCGTAGTCCTCCGGCTCGAGGATCACGGGCATGCGGTCGTGTATGGGCTCCCCGAGCGGATTGGGCGCCCCGGTGATGATCGTGAAGCTCTGGATGGTCTCGCCGCTCGCCGGATCTTTCCAGCGCTCCCATAGCCCTGCAAACCCCATCAGGCCGCCGTCAGCGAGGCAGAACCGATAAGGCTGCCTCGTCTTCGCGTTGAGCTTCTTCCATTCGTAGTACCCGTCGGCCGGCACCAGGCAGCGGCGCGATTTGAAGGCCTCGCGGAATGCCGGCTTGGTCGCGACCGTCTCCGCCATGGCGTTGATGGTCGTGTAGCCGATCTTGGGGTCCTTCGCCCAATAGGGGATGAGTCCCCAGCGCAGTGTCTCAAGCCGGCGCTCGACGCTGTCCCGGTCGCGCAGCACAACCGGATGGCTATCCGTCGGCGCCGCATTGTAGCGCGGCTGCGTGTTCGGCAGCGGCCCGACGGTCTTGAACCACCTCGCGATCTCGGCAGCCGAGCTGCTGGGCTGGTAGCGTCCACACATCGTTGACCTCCTCATCCATAGTGCCCGAGCGCCCGGCGCGCGTCGACGTCGGCGCCCTTGACGCCGCAGGACTGGCAGCGGAATTGCGGGCCGAGCTGTTTGACGAAGCTGTACGGCGGCAGGCGCTCGCGCAGGACGGCGGATGCGATCTCGGCGACGTGCCCGCAGTTGCGGCAGGTCACCCCGACGAGCGTGCCGACACGCAGATCCGCCACGCGGGCGACATATAGGGGGATCATGCGCGGCGGTTCGGGCATCGGAAATGTTCCCAGTATGTTCTCCTGCTAGAATGCCCTCAAGCAGGCATCGGTCAACAGGCAGATCGGGAGATTCTGATGGCGGAACACAAGGCGGGTCCCAAGGCGACCTTTGTCGTGCAGACCTATGTCGCCGGCGCGCGCGGCGCGCTCAAGGTTGGCGAGCAGGTGCAGTCCCCGAGCGCGGAGAGCGCCCGGATGCGAGGCGAGAAGCTGATGGCGGCAGGAAAGGCGCTCGGCGTCGACGTCGTGAAGCAGGTTGCCGATCCCGAGGCCGGCGAATACGCCGAACCGGAATACCTCGTGCGGCTCGGGCGGGTCCCGGAACTTGGATGACGCACGGCGCCTTAGACCGGTCACACACGATGAGCTGGTGTTCGACATTCAATTGGCGATCGGCCTGAACCTCAAGCGCATTCCGCGCAAGGGCGAGCATTTGACGGTCGACGCGTCCAAGCCCCTCGCCGAGATCATCGCGACGAAGCTCGAGACGTCAGGCTGCAAGATCTTTCGCGAGCATCCGGGCCTCGGGCCGACGACACCGAAGATTAAGTGCCCCTGAGCGCTCAAAGAATGCGGTTTCGGGAAGCATTTCTGTAAGCAAATATCGCCGCTTACTCCCATAGGTCGGACGGCGGCCCTTTGATAAATTTGTCGAACGATTCGAGCTCTTGATCGCTCGACGGATCGTTCCCATCGGACAGCGCCCGGAGAGAATCGGCGATGTCGCGGCGATTGAGGGTGCCCATGATTGCGCCTTCACGGCTGATTTCATATTCCAGCGAACCATTCCACCGGTTGAAGGACGCGAGGCCAGGAGCATACGCGACTAATTTCTTCTTTCCGCTGACCTCATGTTTCGCCAGGGCAATCCGGACATGCTCCAGCTGTGAAAACAAGATGTGGGTCCGGCGTATATCCAAAGTAATGCCGTCTATCAGCGACGGCTCCTCGATGATTCGGCGAAGCTCGCTCGCCCGCGCCTCCCGCCCCGGATGAAAATAGGGGAGCTTCTTATCGAGCGCGTCGGCCTTTAGCGCGAGGCCGCCATTTCTCGCCAACTTCACGACATCCTTCGCACGTTCGCGCCAGGTGCGCAGAATCTCGTAGCTCGCAAAAATCCACATCTGGGTTTGCGCTGACAGGAACCCGATCTCAGTGAAAGGCAGCTTCTCCTCATCGAAGCGCCTCTGTCGCAGCTGGCGCTCGATGCGCATGATGAATTGATCGACCAAGGATAGGTTGAATGCCTGTATCCGCAGGTATGGATCGTCACCGAGCAGCCTGAGGGTGCCAAGCGCCAGGCTTAGGGCGCCGGCGTCAATCTCTTCAGGATCCCGGTAATTGGGGATATCGTCGCGATCTTCGATGAAATCGTCTGGTTCCATCCTTGCTCACCGTCGGAAACGATCGGGATGCGCGCCGCACCTGAAGACATGGTAGGGGATCAGGGCTCTCAGTGAAATCGCCGCCATAGCCAGCGTGAGGCGACCGGCCAG
>JAQGID010000163.1 GCA_028291405.1 Rhodospirillales bacterium
CCCATGTTGCGCGCCGCCCAGACATGAATGCGGCTCGTGGCCTTGGCGCCGTAGAGCGCCGCGATATAGGTCGGGTAGAAGACCGAGGCGACGATGATGACGAGCTTCGAGAGATCGCCGATGCCGACCCAGGCGAAGATGATCGGCAGCGCCGCGATCTTCGGCACCGGGTAGGTCAGCGAGATGATCGGCTCGTAGAAGCGCTCGACCGGGCGGAGCGTTCCCGCCAGCAGGCCGACACCGACGCCGGCGAGCGCGCCGATCGCGAAGCCGGTCAGCGCGCGGAAGAGGCTCGCCGCGGTGTGGACCGCCAGCTCGCCGCTGAGGCTCATCGCGGCGAGCTGCCGTGCGATGACGCAGGGCGCGACGAGGTAGCGCGGCACCCCGCCGCGATCCGCCGCGACTTGCCAGAGCAGCAGCAGGGCGATCGGCAGGACGAGGCCGAACCAGCGATTCGGCGCGACGCGGAGGGATCGGCTCATTCCGCCTCGCGGCGCGCGCGCAACACCTCGTCGCGCAGCAGATCCCAGATCTCGTTGCGGTAGCGCGCGTATTCGGGAGTCTTCTTGATCTCGATGCCGCGCGGCCGCTCGAGCTCGATCGTCAGCTCCGCCTTGACCCGGCCCGGCCGCGCGGTGAAGACGACGACGCGGTCGGCGAGGTAGACCGCCTCGTCGATGTCGTGGGTGATGAAGATCACGGTCTTGCGGGTGGCGTTCCACAAGACCTGCAGATCCTCCTGCATGAGCTCGCGGTTCTGCGCATCGAGAGCGCCGAACGGCTCGTCCATCAGCAAGATCTCGGGATCGAAGGCGAGGACGCGGGCGATCGCGACGCGCTGCTTCATGCCGCCGGACAGCTCGGCCGGGTAGTGGTCGCGAAAGCGGCCGAGCCCGATCTGCGCCAGCAGCCGCTCGGCGATCGCCGTCCGCTCCGCCTTCGGCACTTTCTGGATCTCGAGCGGCCAGGTGATGTTCTGCAGCACGGTGCGCCAGGGGTAGAGCGCGAACTCCTGGAAGACGACGCCTCGATCGGGACCCGGGCCGGTGACGGGGCGGCCGCGGATCAGCATGTCGCCGCCGTCGACGCGCTCGAAGCCGCCGAGCATGTGGAGGAAGGTGCTCTTGCCGCAGCCGGAGGGGCCGACGATCGAGACGAACTCACCCTCGCAGACCGTCAGGTCGAAGTCCTTGATCGCCTCGACCGCCTGGCCGTCGCGGCTGAAGATCTTGCTCAGGCCGCGGACGGCGATAATCGGCGAATCGGCGGCCGGATCGCCCGCCGGATCACGGGGCATCGGCGCTATTTCTGGGGTGGGAAATACGACAGATCGACGATCTCGTCGATCTTCGCGGGGTCGTCCTGGAACTTCAGCTTGAGCATGAGATCCTGCATCTGGCGCAGTGAATCGATGCTCGGGCGACCGTCGGGCGCGCGGTAGTTGTCCTGCATCTCGAAGAGCACCGCCGGATCGAGCTGGACGAATTTCGCATCGAGCAAGGCTTGCTGCGCCTCGTGCCGATGCTCGGTGTAGAAGCGCGTCGCCGCGACGAAATCGGCGAGGAAGGCGCGGACCGTATCGGGGTGCTTCTTGAGGAAGTCGGGCTGGAAGATCAGCACCTGCAGCTCCTCGTCGAACGGGATGCCGGCCTTCGAATCGAACAGGATCCTGAGGCCGCCCTGCTTCTGCTCGATCGCGGCGAAGGGCTGCGGCACGCCGGCGGAATCGACCTTGCCGGTACGGATCGCCTCGCCCATCGCGGGGAAGGGGACGACGGCCCATTTGACGTCGCGGTCGGGGTTCAGCCCGGCCTCGATCAGCGCCGCGCGCGCCCAGATCTCGATCGACGAGCGATAGCCGTTGATCCCGATCGTCTTGCCGCGGAGATCGGCAACGGTGGCGATCTTGGAATCGGCGGCGACGAGGTATTTGGTCGTGAAGCCCTTGCTGCTCTCGCGGCTGATGCTGGCGATGATCTTGAGCGGAATTCCCTTCGAGGCGGCGAGCAGCGCTGCGTTGGCGCTCGTCGTGGCGCCGTCGAGCTGGCCGCCCTCGAAGGCCTTGAAGCGCGGCTCCGAGCCGCGGAAGATCGTCATGTCGAGCTTGTAGGCCTTGCCCTGGTTGGGCGTGACGTCGGGCTTCGCCGCCATCAGCCAGAGCTGCTCCTCGGCCGCCGGCCCGTAGCCCAGCCTGATCGTGACCGGCTCTTCGGCGCGCGCCGCGGCGGCGGGAAGCAAGGCGATGACTGCGAGGGCAAGGCTGCGGACGCGGCGCGTGATCGACATTGTCTCTCCCCCGAGGATGCAACTCTCTTTTAGAGGACCGCGATGAGGTCGCCAATGGAATCTCGGTTGCACAAATGGGGCAGCGAGTTGCGCTCAGCCGCGAGACTACGCAAAATCGTCATGGCCGGGCTTGACGATTCCGGGTGGAAATCGGCCTGAAGGAAGTCAGCCTCGCCCGATCGTGATAACCTCGTCGCCCGGCGGCTCGGCGTAGAGCGCCGCGACCAGCGCGGCGCGGTTGGCGAGGACGGCGCGCTGGTTGATCGAGCC